>JAALKW010000034.1 GCA_011087865.1 Legionellaceae bacterium | reverse complement strand
AACAAGCAGCATCTAAACCCGAAATTTCAGGTCGCTGTCAATGCGTAACTTCTATTGCCTATTAAAAACCGACCCAATATTCTTTTTCAAAAAATTCTTAAGCGGGAGTCGCTGTGAGTTATTCAGCGCGATTGATCCCAATAGCGGGCATTAAACCCAAGTTTTCGGTTGCGTAAGCAAGCAATTTAATCGATAATTAGGCACCTATTATTTTATAATTTATAGCAGGCCTACAAATGGATACTTTAGATAAAATTAAACAACAAATCGCAGATAATGCCATTCTTTTATATATGAAAGGCACACCTAAATTTCCACAGTGTGGTTTTTCATCACGCGCTGTTCAATGTCTTGAAGCATGTGAGGTTCAATTTGCAACGGTTGATGTATTGGCGAATCCAGACATTCGGCAAACATTACCACAATATGCCAACTGGCCTACCTTTCCTCAGCTTTATGTTAACGGTGAATTAATTGGTGGCTCTGATATTATTCTTGATATGCATGAGCAAGATGAACTTCAACCTTTATTGAAAGAAGCTAAACAGTAATTATTTACAAACCCATTGGAGAATAGCATGAGTGTTTTAGTCACCCAAACAGCCCCTGATTTTACAGTACCCGCCGTACTTGGCTCAGGTGAAATTGTCGATAATTTTAATTTACATCAACACCTAAATGGCAAATATGGCGTGGTGTTTTTCTATCCGCTAAACTTTACGTTTGTTTGTCCATCAGAACTGATTGCACTAGACCATCGTATGAAAGCATTTATAGATCGCGGTGTTGAAGTCATTGCTGTGTCAATTGACTCTCACTTTTCACATAATGCTTACCGCAACACACCGATTAACCAAGGGGGCATTGGTCCCGTTCAATATACCATGGCAGCCGACATGAACCATGCCATTTGCCAAGCCTATGGTGTCGAACATCCTGATGCAGGTGTTGCTTTACGTGGTGCCTTCGTTATTGATAATAAAGGCGTTGTGCGATCGCAAATTGTAAACGACTTACCCATTGGCCGAAATGTTGATGAATTACTGCGTATTATTGATGCCGTACAATTTTTTGAAGCCAACGGTGAAGTGTGCCCTGCCGGTTGGAAAAAAGGGGACAGCGGCATGAGTGCATCTCCTGAAGGTGTTGCAAGCTACCTCTCAGAGCACAGCGAAGCACTCTAAGATAGGTCGTTAACACATCCTATTGAGACGGCTGCCAGGTATTAATTATTTTACAAAATAAGGCAGCCGTTTTTTCTGCATCATAAATCGCTGAATGTGCTTCATTTGCATCAAAAACAATGCCTGCTGCATGCATCGCTTTTGCAAGTACGGTTTGTCCATAATGTACCCCTGCAAGTGTTGCAGTATCAAAACAAGTAAATCGATGAAACGGTGATTTAATCCCTGTTCTGGCTGCAGCCGCATTCACAAAAGCTAAATCAAACCATGCATTGTGTCCGACCAACACGGCGCGCTGGCATTTACTGTCACGCAATGCTTGCCAAATCGGATCGAACAAGCGGGTTAATGCCTCACGTTCACTGAGCGCCAAACGCAGTGGCTGAAAGGGATCGATGCCATTAAATTCTAACGACTTTTCATCTAAGAGCGCGCCTTCAAACGGTAAAATATGCTCAAACTTTGAGTTGCCACAAAGTAATTGGCCTTTATTGTTTTGCTCTAAAAGCACGATGCACATCTCAAGCAGTGCATGTTCTCTTGCATCAAGCCCTGCTGTTTCAACATCCACAACCACTGGCATAAACCCACGAAATCGTTTATTCATCGTACACTCCAAGCAAATTGACCCCCAGCATGTACCGGCACAATGTGAGTGGTTTTAAAATCAAAATATTCGGGCACCTGGATAGACTCCCGCACCAAAGTCACCTCATGATTAGAGCGCGATAATTGATAAAAATCAGCGCCGAACTGTCCTAAAAACGGATTTAAACGGTCTAGTGCTTGCATGCTGTCAAACACCTCTGCATACATCGACAGAGCAAACGGTGCTGAATAAATACCCGCACAACCTGACGCACATTCTTTTTGATTTTTACCATGCGGTGCACTGTCTGTTCCTGCAAAAAATTTAGGATTCCCACTGGTTGCTGCAGCCCGCAGCGCTTGCTTATCACGCGCATGCTTTAATATCGGCAAACAATAATAATGAGGGCGAATACCACCTGCTAATAGCTGATTACGATCGTATAATAAGTGATGTGGCGTAATGGTTGCAGCCAGTGTATCAGGCGCATTTTCAACATATTGAGCTGCCACTTCCGTTGAAATATGTTCAAGCACAATACGTAGCTTAGGGAAGTCTCTCACGATATTTTTTAAATGTGTTTGAATAAATAGCGCCTCACGCTCAAATATATCTCCCCCAATCACTTCTCCATGAATTTGTAACACTAAATCACAAGCCTGCATCGCTTCAAACAAGGGATAAAGCGCACGAATAGATCGCGCACCCTCTGTTGAATTCGTAGTCACACCGGCAGGATATAACTTCCCCCCTAAAATAAACGCATTTTTTTTTGCTGCCAATAATGTTTCTGGCAATACAGATTCATTTAAATAAAACGTAAAATAAGGCTTAAAATCAGGATGCTCTTTTGCAGCATCAATCACCCGCGTCCGATAAGCAAGCAAATCATCCAGTGATGTCAGTGGTTTCTCTAAATTTGGCATCACCAATGCACGTCCAAAGTGCTTTGCTGTCGCCGGCACCGTACTTTGCAGCATAGCGCCATCACGAAAATGAACATGCCAATCATCCGGTTGTGTGATACAAACACTTTGCATAGTATTCCCTAGTTACTTACTTTTATCACTACTTTAAAAAATCACGTGTGCTCAGCTGATAACGGTTCATTAAGTTATCATGCAACACAACCGCTTTATTATTGACTGTTTTAAGTGCCTTATTTTGGCTCAGCACACCCGTTTTAAACTGCCAACCTTTCGGTAATCTCAGCTTTTTCTCTAACTGTGACAGACTACGTTCGGTTTGTTTTTGCTTATCAAGGCTATACGACTGCATGACATAAACCTGTCCTTTAGGGTCGATTATCTCATACACAGGTTTCCCTGCTTTATACGTAAAAGTATTATTTAAATCAATAGTATGCTTACGATAAGGTTTTTCACCATTTAAAATATCAGACAAACCAATGTGTACATAGGCTATTTTTTTTGTTTGCAGTTTTTTAAATGTTTGAGATTTCACTTGAATCAAAGGGGTTGTTTGTATGGTATCCATCACCCAATATCGAGGGCCATGAATCACTGCTTTTGAGGCACCTGTTGCCTTTTTTATATCTTTTTGCGTTAAGTTTCTCCAAAATGCATCCGGGCAATGGTTGATACCTTCTGTCGTATACACCGCACACCGAAGCCATCCATCCGTCACAATAATTTCACAGTAACGCGTCCCACGTACATTATCCCGAACAGTCGCATGAACCATGATAGGTAAAATAAGTAATAATCCAATCCATTTTTTTATTAACATGAGCGGTGCCTTATTTATTCTTTCCAACTCTATATTTATCACGTAAGATAAAAAGAATCTAATTCCTATTGCTAGAGATAGAGGTAGATATGATTAAATCTGAACTGATCGCAAACCTTTCCAGTGATATGACACATTTGCCCGAAAAACGTATCATGGACAGTGTTAATTTGATGATTAAAACCATGAGCCAAACGCTCATTCAAGGTGAACGCATCGAAATTAGAGGCTTTGGTAGTTTTTCACTGCGTTATCGGCCACCACGAAACGCTCACAACCCCAAAACAGGTGAAAAAGTTATCACAGAAGAAAAACATACAGCCCATTTCAAACCAGGCAAAGCATTGCGGGCGCGCATTATTGCTTCTGCAAGCACGCACCCCATTCAAAATGACGAATAAAATACTTTACGTTCGCGGTAAAGTTACGCCTGTTTGGCTTTGATATTTACCACTTCTGTCTTTGTAAGACACAGAACAAACGTCATCAGCCCCTAAAAAAATCATTTGAGCAACGCCTTCATTTGCATAAATCTTTGCAGGGAGTGGCGTTGTATTTGAAAACTCCAAGGTAACATGTCCTTCCCACTCAGGCTCAAGTGGTGTGACATTCACAATAATGCCGCAGCGTGCATACGTTGACTTGCCCAAACAAATGGTTAAGACATCTCTTGGAATGCGAAAATATTCAACCGTTCGTGCTAAGGCAAAAGAGTTAGGCGGAATAATGCAAACGTCTGATGTCACATCAACAAAACTGCTTTCATCAAATACTTTGGGATCAACAATAGCCGAATTAATATTCGTGAATATTTTAAATTCATTTGCACATCGCACATCATAGCCATAACTTGATACACCATATGAAATAATACGGCCTTGCTCATTTTCACGCATTTGCCCCTGCTCAAACGGCGCAATCATGCCCTGTTCGCGTGCCATTTTCTCAATCCACCGATCAGATTTTATTGCCATACTTAATGCTCCACACACAAAAAATAGCTTTATATTACCACAATGAAGCGACGTCTGTCGGTATTTTAAAATAATCCAATACCTCTTGGTCTGAAACATTCTCCCATCGCTCTGGCTGCCATTTTGGCGCTTTATCTTTATCTACCAAGCGGGCACGCACTCCTTCATAAAAATCAGAGTGATTTAAAAAATGATATGCCAACCCATAATCCATGGCCAAACAACCCGCTAAATCAAGTCCTTCTGCTTGTCTTAATTGCTGAAGTGTCACATGAAGACTCAGTGGTGATTGCTGCAATAATAAATCTCGTGTTTCAAGTGCCCAAGCACTTCCATCCTGGTTTAAAGCCTCAAACACCGCTCGCAGTGTCGCCTTATTTCCAAAGGTTTTTGACACTAAATTACGCGAACGATTATCATTGCCTGCTGGCATGTTTTCTTGATGCTGACCCAAACAATCTGAAACTTTTTGCTCTGCATGTATAGATAAATCTGTCGCAAATAAATCAGTTAATATCCCTGAAAAATGATCACTTGCAATCGTATAATCCACAAAACCGAGTGCTTTCGAATCCGCAGCATTAACGCGTCGTCCGGTTAAACCCAAATACAAGCCAAAACCATCTTTGCATGCTGACAGCAGGTGGCTTGCGCCTATATCAGGAAAAAAGCCTATGCCCACCTCAGGCATGCTAAATGCAAATTTTTCGCTCGCAACGCGATGTGACCCATGCAGGGTAATACCAACCCCGCCACCAATCGTTAAACCGTCCATTAAAGCAATATAAGGCTTTCCTAGCTGTGATATTAAATAATTTAAGCGATACTCGTGCTTAAATAAATCAAGTGGCATAGATGGGTTATCTCGCCCAATATCATACACCCAGCGCACATCTCCCCCAGCACAAAAAGCACGACCAGGGACTGCCTGAATGACGACAGCATGAATATCATCATCTGTTTGCCATGCCAAAAGTTGTGAGAGCAATGATTTGAACATTGAAAAATTCAATGCATTCAAAGCGTTAGGTCTATTTAGTTCAATTAAACCGATATGATGTTTAATAGAAAATAAAATATCTTGATTGAGACTCATTTTTATTCCCCTTTAAATACAGCAGGGCGCTTTTCAAGAAAAGCTGACACTCCTTCTCGTTTATCATGGCTTGCGCACACTTTTGCAAAGTGCAATGCTTCTAACTGAAAAGCGTCAGATAATGATAAATCACAGCCTACATCAATCACCTCCATAACGCCTTTTGCCGCCAAAGGTGCTACGGCTAAAACACTTTGAAGTATTGCTTTTGCACGCTCAAGTAAAGCATCTTCAGCAACCACTTCTGTTACCAATCCCCATGACTCCGCGGTATTTGCATCAATCGTCCGTCCAGTTAAACATAAATCTAAAGCTCGACCTTTACCGACCAACCGCGCAAGACGCTGCGTACCACCATACCCTGGTAACACACCTAATTTCACCTCAGGCTGCCCAAACTGAGCTTTTTCAGAGGCAATACGAAGCGTTGCTGCCATGGCAAGCTCGCAGCCTCCGCCAAAAGCATAACCATTGATTGCCGCAATTGACGGCTTACCTAATGTTTCAAGTGAACTAAGTATCGCCTGTCCTGCACGTGCAAAATCAAACCCCGTCTCTGCATTACACTCAGCGAGACGCCGAATATCCGCCCCAGCACAAAAAGCTTTCCCTGCTCCTGTAAGAAGGACCGCGCGTATTTTAGGGTTCTGTTTTGCATCTATAAATATTTTTTTTAAATTGTCTAAGACTTCTGTGCTCAAAGCATTTAATTTTTCAGGCCGATTCAAAGTAATCACTAAAATACCTGATTCTATTTGGTGCTCTACATCTGACATATCATCTCCTTATTCAATCATAAAAGCTTCATCTAATGCTGATTTCGAAATAATTTCACGCATAATTTCATTGGTCCCTTCAACCACCTGATGAAGCCGTAAATCTCTAAAAAAACGTTCTATAGGATAATCTTTTAAACACCCATAGCCACCATGTAATTGCAGAGCCTGATGACTAATATCAAACGCTGTATCTGTTGCAAATTGTTTTGCCATTGCAGCATACATCGGTGCATCAGGTGCATTTGCATCCAATGCTTCAGCTGCACGATACACCATTAAACGCGCAGCATGAAAGCGTGTTAGCATATCTGACAGCTGAAAACGAAGTGCTTGAAATGCAGTGAGTGTTTTTCCAAACTGTTTACGTTCTTGCATGTATGCCTTTGTTAAACGAATACACGCTAAAGCCCCCCCTAATGAGCACGCAGCAATATTAGCACGTCCCCCGTTTAACGCTTGGAGCGCTATTTTAAAGCCCATGCCTTCTTCACCCACAAGATGCGTAACCGGAACACGACAGTCTTCGAAAAACAACATAGCTGTGGGTTGACTATGCCAGCCTATTTTTTTTTCTTGTGTCCCAAAGCTTAAGCCCGGCGTATCTTTTTCAACTAAAATACAGCTAATGCCATGATGGGTATCATCTCCTGTTCGCACCATACATAAATAAACATCGCTCACACCGCCACCAGAAATAAATGCTTTAGAGCCATTTAGAATATATGCATCCCCTTCTTTTTTAGCGCTTGTTTTTAGTGCCGCAGCGTCAGATCCTGCTTCAGGCTCTGTTAAACAATAACTGCCAAACACGTCCATTTGTGTTAGTTTTTTTCCCCATTTTTCACGTAAATCTGAAGATGCATATTGATCTAAAATAGAAACAACCATGTTATGAATAGATAAATATGCGCTTGTGCTTACGCAAGCAGATGCCAACTGCTCTAAGACAAGCACTGCATCCAAACGTTTAAGCCCTGAACCACCCATGTTTTCATGAGCAACCATACCCGCCATACCAAGCGCTGCAGCTTCACGTAATGCCTCTTTAGGAAAAAAATGTGTTTCATCCCATGTGCTTGCTTGAGGCTCAAATATTTTTTTTGAAAACTCAGCAGCCATATTTTGCAATGACATTTGTTCTTGATTCAGCTGAAAGTCCATTTATTTTCTCATAATTAAATACTAAAACTAAAATTTAAAGCAAAAAAAAGGCCGTCGTAAACGACGGCCTCTTAACTTCAGTCAGTGACGTGCGATTAAGCGACGTTACCTAACCATTTCATTCCAAAATAAAGACCTTGAACACCGAAGTCACCTTCAGATGGAACAGTAGCTGGAGCAGTTGTTTGTGTTACATTCCAGTAGTTAACCCACATCCAACCAACATCCAGGGTTAAATCACCTTGTGCAACAGCGTAGTCATATTTCAGACCCAGTTTTGCTTCAAGCTCTGGTGCAATTGTTGCTTTAGAAGCACTTTGAATCAATTGAGCACCAGTGGTATCTGTATAAGTTGAAGTTACTTTGCTGCTTCCGGCTAATAAAGATGCTGCACCGTTAGCATAAACACCTAAACCATTACCCCAAGCGTAGTCCATATCAGCACCAACGCGAGGACCAAAACCATTATAGGTTGGCTTTCGGTTAAATGTACCTGTACCCGTGAAGGCACCAGAAGGACCACCAGTGAATGTTCCTGTTGCAGCGAGAGTCACGTCATTTCCGATTCTTGCGTATTGAACACCACCGTGGAATCGAATGTCTTTCTTCTCACCAAAATCAACATGCTGGCCAAATTCTAAATTAACAGCATCCCATTTAGGGTCTGTTTTAGAAGTACCAGAGAAACCAGTTGCAGCATCAAGAATCCCAAGACCACCCGAGTTTGCTACGGTATAGCTCTTATTGCTTGATTTGCTGAAGTGATACCAGTTCAGGTTAGCATCGCTACCTGTTTCAAAGTGGTAAGAACCTTCAATCATGAAGCCCCAACCCCAATTTTTGTTATATTCTACACTACTACCGTTGTTATTTACTGCTGAGTAGCCATAGCTCGCACCGCTATATGCAGGTTGCAAGTACAATGCACGAGCACCAACATCCCAAGCTGTGCTTTCACAAGGAACTGTTACATTTACAGCACTACAAACAGGTCCCATGGTTCCAGCGAATACAGCACTGCTGCTAAGAGCAAGAACTGCCGCTGCTGTCTTTTTTAAGTTTAACATGCGCTTCTCCACTTTTTTTATTATAAGCTTCCGTTTATTAAGCCACAACGTTGTATCAACTTCGGTACGCGATCATCGCTCATTCGAAAACGTACACTAGAACGATTATCAATCCTCTTTTCCCTCTTGTCAACAACAGCGCCGAAAATCCATCATCGCATGCTGAACATGTCGTCCATTCACGCTCAATAATCTGCCTTTAATTTTTTTTAATCAAGAACAGATTATCCTTGAGATTATTCGGATCAAAAAACACTTTGTCAAGCCCTTCTTCTTTATTATTTTTGCTTTATACTATAACCAAACCACTTAATCATTGAGAAAAAATGCCTACAACCATGCCAAGCACCTTCGGATTATTTAAAGACGCGTCCCCAAAAAAACAATTAGCCGATGCGCATCAAACACTTAAACAACTCGGTGATTCAGGCGTTACCAAGCAATATGTACAACTAGCAGGGGTGCTTTCCACTGAAAATTACAAACCGCTTTCCAGTAAAAATCTCTATTTAAAACTTGCTGATTATATTCAACAAGCCGAAGCATTCACCTCACAAAATAAAATTAATCCAGAAAGCCCTCTGCCTTAATCCATGCATCGTTAATAAACTTTGACATATAGTTCCGGACAGAATCAGGCAAAACAACCAAACATCGTTGGCCGGCCTTTAGTGTTTTAGCTGCACTCAAAGCCGCCCACATCGCACCACCACTTGAGCCACCCACCAGTAACCCTTCTTCAGCAATCAAACGCCTTGCCATATTAAAAGCATCTATATCTCGTAACTTAATATACTGATCAACCAAGCTATTATCTAAAACATCTGGAAAAAAATCGTAGCCAATGCCTTCAACCAAATAGGGGGCAACTTCGTCACCGCCGCCCAATATAGAACCAACGGGATCAACGCCGAACATATTTATTGTTGGTTGATGTTCTTTTAAGCGTTTTGCAATCCCAGTTATCGTACCACCTGTCCCAACGCCAACAACCACCATATCTAACGTATCTCCAAAGTCAGCAATAATTTCTTCAGCTGTTCCAGAGTAGTGCGCGTTAGGATTATCAGGGTTCGCATATTGATCTAAAATATGTGCATTTGGTAATTCTGTTTGAAGTTTTTTAGCCAATGAAATATGGCTATCCGGTGCATCAAATGCAGCCTCGGTTGGTGTGCGATAAATCTCAGCACCCAGACGCTCAAGTATCACTTGTTTTTCTTGGCTCATTTTTTCAGGCATCGTAATCACAACATGGTACCCAAGTACAGCACCAGCAAGAGCAATACCAATTCCTGTGTTTCCTGATGTGGGCTCTATTAATGTATCGCCCGGTTTAATTTCTCCTCGTTTTTCAGCTTCTTTCACCATATCAAAACCAATACGGTCTTTAACTGAACCACCGGGGTTTAAAAATTCACATTTAACATAGACGTCACACGCTAAATCACGCGCGATATGATTGATTTTTACAACAGGCGTTTGTCCGATAACGGTTAAAATATTTGAGTGAATCATAAAGCGTCCTTGTCTGAATTTAGCTGTTTATTTTTATTTTCCTATACAAAAAGTTGAAAAAATTTGGCCTAATAAATCATCCGTTGTAAATTGACCGGTTATTTCACCTAAAGCATCATGCGCCTGTCGTAAATCTTCTGCAAGTAACTCACCCGCAGCATGTTCAAATAACTGTTTTTCTCCTGCTTCTAAAAAAGCATGCGCTGCATTTAAAGCTTCAAGATGACGCCTGCGCGCTAAAAATAACCCTTCTGTAGGCTGATGCCCTAAAGCTTCTTTGAGTGCAGATTTGAGTAAATCCAACCCTTTTTTTTGCTTGGCTGATAAATAAATACTCATGCCTTCACGAGAAGGGGGGGTATTTAATTTGTCTATTTTATTCAAAACATGAATCACAGGCACATGCGCTGGCATTAATGCTTGTATGTTTTTTTCTAAGTCTTGCGTTTTATTTTTTTCAGCCACATCTTGCATCATTAAGACAGCATCAGCTCGTTGGATAGCTTCTTTTGCACGCCGAATGCCTTCCTGCTCAACAAAATTTTCACTATCACGAAGCCCTGCTGTGTCCACCAATTGCAGAGGAATATCATCCAACAAGATATGTTCACGCATAATGTCTCTGGTTGTACCTGCCTCATCATGAACAATAGCAGCTTCATAGCCAGATAAAGCATTCAGTAAGGTCGATTTACCTGCATTAGGTGGGCCTGATATCACAATCACACCCCCTTCACGAATTAAAGCGCCTTGGGTTGCACCTGATATTAGTTTATTTAAATCACCGAACACTTTTTTAAATAAAGCTGCGACTTTTCCATCACTTAAAAAATCAATTTCCTCATCAGAAAAATCAATGGCAGCCTCAACATACAATCGCAAAGCAATAAGTTGCTCCGAAATAAGATTCACTTTTTTTGAAAAGTCACCTTGAAGTGAACGCAAGGCCAAACGTGCCGCGGTTTCTGAGTGAGCATGAATTAAATCAGCAATGGCTTCAGCCTGTGCCAAGTCAAGTTTATTATTTAAGAAAGCACGTTCAGAAAATTCACCAGGACGCGCTAATCGCGCGCCACTAAGAACACACTCTGATATTAAACGGGTCAACATAACAGGGGCGCCATGCCCTTGAAACTCAACCACATCTTCACCAGTAAACGAATGGGGGGCCTTAAAGTAAAGCAATATCCCAGCGTCAACTAAATCAGTATCTGATGTATCTGCAGTATAAAAATTTACATGGTATGCCATGCGCGGTTCAATTAATTCATCTCGACGCGCTAATTTTTTCGCTATTGTATACGCATCAGGACCTGACAAACGAACAATGCCAATGCCCCCACGACCGGGTGGCGTTGCTAACGCCACAATCGTGTCAATTTGCATGGGTTATTTTGCCCCAAATTTTCGTGTGATATACCATTGCTGTAAAATCGTTAAGGTATTATTCACAGTCCAGTACAATGCCAAACCTGATGGGAAATTCCAAAAAAGAGCAGTCATCATTACGGGCAAAAACATCATGAGCTTTGCTTGCATGGGATCAGGTGGGGCAGGATTCATCTTTTGTTGAATAAACATCGTACCGCCCATCAACAGTGTTAGCACATGATAGGGATCTGGTGAGGCTAAATCTTTAATCCAAAAAATAAATGGCGCTTGTCGTAACTCGACACTTTCAATTAAAACCCAATATAAAGCCATAAAAATAGGCAGTTGAACCAACATGGGTAAACATCCAGATAATGGATTGACCTTTTCTTCACGATATAAAGCCATGGTTGCTTGGCTTATTTTAGCTTTATCTTCACCATATCTTTCTTTTAATGCTTGTAATTTAGGTTGTAGTTTTCGCATGCCAGCCATTGAACGATAACTTTTTGCTGATAAACGATAAAATGCAATTTTAACAAGCACAGTCACTAAAACAATTGACCAGCCCCAGTTACCTATCAGGGTATGAATAAATTTCATAACAGAAAAAAGAAGGGATGATATAAACCAAAGCCATCCATAATCAATCGTCAAATCAAGGCTTGGTGCTATAGGCTTAAGTAAGTCTGAAATTTCAGGACCCAAATAGAGCTGAGAGCCTACAGTTTCTGTTTCACCTGGTGCTAACTTAATGGCTTGGCTAACAGCACCAATGGCATAACTATTATCAATAGCTCTGGAATAAAAACGCTCTTTTGAATCCACATGAGGTATCCATGCAGTTAAAAAATACCGCTGTTGCATCGCAATCCATCCACTTTCAACATCTGCATCTAAAGGGCTTTTAGCCATGTCTTTAAATGTCAGTTTTTGATAACGATGATGACCTGGGTTTGAATAAGAAGCACCTGTATACGATCCAATATGAGATAAACTTGATTTATCTTCTTTAGGTGAGTCACGTAATATTTGTGTATTTAAATAACCTATCCAGGATGTACTGCCTTGATTCAATAATTGGTACTGAACATTGATTAAATAACTACCACGCTTTAGCGTGAATATTTTTTTCACTGCTAAACCGCTTTGCGTTTGCCCTGTTATTTCAACGTTTAATTCGTTTTGATCAGAAGAAAGCGTATAGGTGTTTTTTTCAGCCGTAAATCCAGGTTGCGTTTGCTCAATATTGCCTTGGTTTAACAATAACAAGCTACTGTTAGCGACGTAGCGCGCACCTTTTTTATCACTAAGCAATGAAAATGGCTCATGAGGATCTGTTTGATTTTTCGCATAATCTAATAAATCAGCAGATACAATATCACCTTGCGCCAAGTCAATATCAAGATCCAGTATATCTGTTTTAACTTGAATATTTTGAGTTGTTATTTGAGGCTCAGGATAAGCTACTGGCTTATGTGTCTCTGAATCAGCTGTTACGGTCGGTAGAAGTGCTTGTTTTGTTTTATTTTGTTGATAACTACCTTGGTTTGCTTGATAAGTTAAAGATGAAGTTGAAGCTTCGGGGACCGGATAATCAATTTGCCATGCAGTCCACAAACTATAAGCAAGCATCGCTAAAGCTGCCCCGAGTATAATACGCTTAATATCCATAAGTCTTATCTCTTTGGTTTAATTAAAATCTGAGTGTATTGATGATACGGGATCGTACCCACCAGGAGACCAAGGGTGACAACGCGCAATACGCTTCATTGCCAACCAGGTACCTTTGAAAACACCATAACGTTGCACTGCTTCCAGTGCATAATTTGAGCACGTCGGATAAAAACGACAACATGAGCCTAGGTAAGGGCTCAGTAAATACTGATAAAGCTTAATTGGCCAAATAATTAAGAGCCGTGCTGTATGGATAATTTGTTCCATAGTTTACCCAAGTTAGCTCGTATTTGACGAGGTGGCGCTTTGTTAACTGCAGGCCTTGCTAAAACGACAATATCAACAGCTGGCAAATCGAGATTAAGCCGAAAAGACTCTCTTAATAATCGCTTCACTCGATTTCTATCGTGTGCTTTGTGTATCATTTTTTTTGATAGAACCAAACCAAGCCTTGGATGCGCTAAATGATTAGAGCAAAAAAGCACCGTGAACTCACTATTGGTTAACCGAAGTGCATTTTTGAAAACCGCATCAAAATCTTGCTTTACGAGTAAGCGACGGGATTTATCAAAGCTGTATGCCATTGCATTTAGGCTGATAAGCGACTACGACCTTTAGCACGTCTACGTTTAAGTATCATGCGACCAGAACGAGTGGCTGTACGTGCACGAAAGCCGTGATCACGTTTACGTTTTAAATTACTAGGTTGAAATGTACGTTTCATGAATAGTGCTCTTCATACTTTAAAGCCAGGCATCATAAGAAATTTTAGTGCTACTGTCAAACAAGTTCTTTTTACGTTAAACATGCATGATTAATAAATATTATATTTAAGTATATAAATAAAACTTATTATTATAGGCGTATTTTTTATGTATAACTTAGTTATATTAATAAATAACAATAACTTACGAAATTTATTACATGTGTAGTAGACCTGTATTTAGAAAGAAAAGGCTCTGGATAAGTGTGTCTATAAAAAATGATTTCTTTTTATCCTCTTGTTATTCATGTTTTTTTACAAAGGTTTTCCTGATGTTATTCTATTGAACCCGAAGCTTGAGTGTTTTTCCTTATCACTCAAGAGCATCAAAAGCACAGCCTCTAATAGCCGCTTTAAAATATCATCATGCGCTTTAGACCAAAAATGGGCTAGAAAATCCTTCTCCCGCAGGCGGGGGAAGGTGCCCGAAGGGCGGATGGGGGAAAGATTAAATAAAAAACTGAGAATGGAATCTACCAACATGAGGATAACAAAAGCACGTTTATTGCGAGAAAGAAGCGGTTCAAATTATTAAAATTTAGACGACAATATCCATGATGCTATTGATTTTTTTTGGCTCTCTCAAATTGAATTAGATGGCACAGCTCTTGAAACGAATAATAATTGTTATCTAAGTAACTCGATATAAATTTCACTTTCTCATTCATAGGTTCAGTCTCTATCCAAGGCATCACAGACTCCTCAATATTTGTCTGGATGTAGATTAACTGTTACCTATGTTCCCGGTCACTTCTGTTACCGATGTCTCCGGGTCGGACCTACTGGCACCTTCCCCCGCCTGCGGGCTACTCTGTGGACACATCTCTGTATAAGTTCCAACCGTCAAACATTTCATAAA
>JAALKW010000033.1:9101-15095 GCA_011087865.1 Legionellaceae bacterium | reverse complement strand
CAATGGGAAGTGTTTTGAAAAGTGAGTCTACTTGTTAATGGGTGGCGCTATATCATCGCCCAACCATGATTTTAACATAAAGGCACGGACAGACTTCACCATTGTCATGTGTTCCATCTTATCCTGAACCAACTCAGGATAAGGGAGCTCATGATACACCGATTGAAAGGCACCGGCTGAAAACTTAGCTTTGTAATCATCCATAGTAGCAGGAAGAATATTTAACCCTGTTCTTTTACAATAATGATTAAATATAGAATCTGGTAAATAACGCGCCAAATAACGTCTAATTAAATAGCGGCCTCCTACCTCATTGCGCTTTTCAGATAAAGGCAATGAAAGATAAAAATCAAGTAATTTCGGATGTAACAGTGGATATCGATATTCAAATCCCATTTTTTTAGCCACAATACTACTCGATTCAACACGCATCCGTATTTCATGACTGAGCGTACCTTGTAATAGCTGCCATTCAACGTCACGTAAATTTTTAAAATAAGCACGTTGCTGTGGATAAACACTAATCAATTGCTGCTGCTCAAGCGGTTTTCGTAAATTACGCACGTTCGTTCTAAAATCTTGGAGGCTCAGAATAAATCGATACAGCAAAGGGTATGAATATTGCATCATTTTTAGCAACCGACGACTTGGTTTATCTTTTGAAAGGAGATGCCAAACCTCTCGAAAAGCCTTGCCTTTAAGCAGTTCAGGTAAAATATAGCGTGGCAGCACATGCCCTGAAACACCTTGGTCTCCACCAAAGCCCGAGAGTAAGATAGTATATCCTTTTTTTGAAACAGCACGATGCAGTGGATGCGCAAAAGCCTCAAAAATATAAGGTGCAGGCCCTGCAAACCACTCTGAATAAGTCTTAAATACCTCAATTAAATCAAAATCAGCATCAAAACAACTGGCATCCATACGATATAGATTTGGCTTATAGTGATATAGAAAAGCCTCTTCCGTACTTTTATCATAGGATGCTTCAGCGCTTGATCCGGGTGTTGCCGCATGCATAAACAGTGTTGGATGAAGGCCTTGTGCTGTACTTGCCAAGTAAACTGCCGTTGAATCAATCCCTGCACTGAATTCAGCAGCAATATGACTCGAATCAATCCCACGTGTTGCATCCTGTATGGATTCACGCATGAGTTCAGAAAAATGGTCAAGATATTCACGCTTATCTTGATAATAAAGTGTCTCACCTTCACGCGCTAATTCCCAAAATGCTTTTTTTGTTAATTTGCCATCTGGTCTGCCATGTATGATATGACCTGAATCCGCGCGATAAATGCCTTGATATAAAGTTTGAGTAGAATAATACCTGGGTTCAATAAATTCTTGACGTGCTCTCGCATCTAACAATTGAGGCTTCGGCTCTAATTGAGATAAAACATCGGGTATCGTATCACCAAAAACGAGTGTATTGCTTTCTGCTTGATAAGCATAAAACAAAGGCTGAACACCTAGGTGATCACGCACCAATAAAAATTCATGGGTCGTCTGATTGATAATGACATAAGCAAAAGCCGTATATTGCTGCGCATAACAATCGGGTCTTAGCGCTTCTTCAAATGAAGACACAGACAAAGGGGTTGTTTTGCTCGGGCCATAAATAGTAAGTTGTGTGTTTTTTTTTAAAACATCAAAGCAACTGGGATTTTTAATCTGAATCAAGTTTTAAGAACCAAGCGCAGAACCAACGCCATTCGTTCCTTCATTTACATTGACGCTGCCACTTTCTGGTTGTAAGGCATCAAGAGACATAAGCGCTGGAGCCTCATAAACAAGTGCTTCTTGTTTGTTATTGTTCTCTGCTTGCATATTTATTTCCTTATTATCTATATTTATTTGGTCTGGAGCAAATCATATATATTTTCTTTTGTAATTTTATGATTGACACAACAATGGCCAAGCGATTCTATTAATATAAATAAAATCGTATTATTTGTCACCTTTTTATCTTGCTGCATCCCTGCATATACAGCATCAGCAGATATATCATCAGGCATACGTCTCGGGAGCTCATGATATTTGAGTAACTCATCTATTTTTTGAACCACTGATTTATCTAATCCCCCGACTTGATGAGAGAGCAAGGCTGCATAATAAAGCCCTATTGCCACAGCCTCACCATGCAACCAACGGGTGTAGTGTGTATGTGCCTCTAATGCATGTGCAAACGTATGTCCTAAGTTCAGCAATGCCCGCTGCCCTGTGTGGTCTTCTACGTCATGCTGAATGATATTTGCTTTAATCCGGCAACACGTGGCTATTAGCTCGGGCAATGATTTTTGAGTGAGTGATAAATCACCCGAAAGCAATGCATATTTCACCACCTCACCAAAGCCTGATTGAAACTCACGCTGAGGTAAAGTATCAAAACAATTCAAATCAATTAGTACAGCGCTCGGTTGATGAAAACTACCGACTGCATTTTTTGCACCTGGATAATTGATAGCCGTTTTTCCGCCTACTGCTGCATCTACTGCTGCAAGCAAGGTTGTCGGTAACTGAACACACGCGACCCCCCGATGATAGGTTGAAGCAGCAAATCCTGTGATGTCTCCAATCACGCCGCCACCCAGTGCAACGAGAGTTGTGTCTCGATGGTGTTGATGCCGAATCAGTGCTTCATGAATGCGTGTTACACTGGCTTGTGTTTTATATGCTTCGCCATCCGGTAAGATAACCACATCGCATTGGCGTGTTTGAAATGCATCTCGCACGCTGTCAAGATAAAGCGGTGCAATGGTTTCGTTTGTCACAATCAAGACTTGCGTGCCTTGAATCAAACGAGATAGACGCGCGGCCTCTTTTAAAAGATGCCGTCCAATCCGAATAGAATAACAGGCATTCGGTAACGTGATATGGACTGTTTCGAGCAGCTCAGGACTCACCATAAATATGCTTGACGATATTATTCGTGACTGCTTTGACTGTGAGTTTATCTGTTTCAAAGCTCACGTCCGCCAGCGCTTCATAGAAAGGCTCACGCTCATCACGCAAACTTTCGAGACGCCCTTCTAAATCATCTGTTTGTAACAACGGACGTTTCGTGTCTCTTTTGGTACGCTCAAATTGCTGTTGAAGTGATGTTTTTAAATAAATCACGGTTCCTCGCGCCGCCAAAGCATTGCGATTTTCAGGTGTGATAATAACGCCACCGCCCGTCGCCAAAACAATATTGGTTTTTTGTGTTAATTCATCAATTACTTTTTGCTCACGTCGACGAAAACCTTCGTCGCCTTCCACATCAAATATCCAAGACAAATCAGCCCCTGCCCGCTCTTCTATGACTTCATCTGAATCATAAAAATTAAGTTTCAGCTCACGCGCTAACGTTCGACCAATGGTGCTTTTTCCAGCCCCCATGGGTCCAATTAGAAAGATATTACGTACTTTAACGATGCTCATAATTTAATGATATACCTCTAGTTCTCAATATATTCAAGAAAAATAAAACCCTAAACCTCATTGAACCTCATTGAGTGTGCGCAGCAATTCTAGCATGCGCGTTCATAGTTTTAAAGAATTGGATTTCAAACCCTTAGCTGTGTTAGCTTTTCTAATGGCTAAATATAAAAATTAATTTTTTATGGGGGTCCGTATGAAAAGATTCATAGGCAGCACAGCTAATACTTATTCTTCAAATGCTGGTCCTGAAAAAACTAGCCCTGCCAATATTGATTCAGATTGGACTCATATTCCATCTAACAAAGAAAAAGAAGAAGAAGCTGAGATGCTGGCCCAGACCACCCGCATTCAAGCACTAGAAACCGAACTCCGAGCAAAAAATAAAAAAATTATTACTTTATCAAAGCAAAATCAAACCCTTTCCACTCAAAATCAAGCGCTAGAAGCCGTCATTCAATCATTCCGACGAAAACCCATAAGAAAAAATTTTTTTGAGCAAGTCAGCGACTTATTTTATGAATCTTCTGACGATGAAGGCTTCGATACCCCACTCCATAAATAAAACCATTTCAAAATAACTTAATTCAAATAAAATCAATGTATACTAGATCTATGCTAAAAAAATTTCGGAATATCATATCATGAAAAAATCCCTCTCACTTTTTTGGCGTCGCGGTCTGTGGGCGTTTTTTAGTGTAGCCTTTTTCTTTTTGATTTGTATCGCCATTTTTTATATTTACGCAGAAAGCCAACTGCCTGATGTTGAGTCATTAAAAACCGTTCAACTTCAAGTACCACTACAAATTTATAGCCAGGACGGCCTGCTCATTCAAGAATATGGTGAAAAAAAACGAAGCCCTGTCAGTTATGATGAAATCCCAAAAACCCTTGTTCATGCGGTGCTTGCAACAGAGGATCAACGTTTCTTTGAACACCCAGGTGTTGACATTTTTGGCCTTGGACGTGCCGCAGTTCGTATGCTCCAAACGGGCACAAAATCACAAGGTGGAAGTACAATTACCATGCAGGTTGCCCGTAACTTCTTTCTGAATCGCAAAAAAACATTTTTCCGGAAATTTAACGAAATTTTACTGGCCATTAAAATTGATCGTGAGCTCCCCAAAGAAAAAGTACTAGAACTGTATTTAAATAAAATTTACCTGGGCAACCGTGCTTACGGCGTTGCAGCAGCGGCTCAAGTTTACTATGGCAAATCGCTCAATGAACTGACCGTCGCAGAAATGGCTATGATTGCAGGTCTCCCACAAGCCCCTTCATCACAAAATCCAATTGCCAATCCTAAAGCGGCCTTAAAACGCCGTAATCATGTATTAGACCGCTTGCGTGAAAATGATTACATCTCTGAAGCAAGCTATCAAGAAGCGCTAAAAGAACCCCTCACTGCAAGCTATCATGGCATTGAAACCGAAACTGACGCGCCTTATGTCGCAGAAATGATTCGTCAATCGCTTTATGATCACTTTGGTTCTGATGCCTATACAAAAGGCTACAAAGTTTACACCACCATCCACGCCAACCTACAAGAAACAGCCAATCACACGATAGAGCAACATTTAATAGCGTATGACCGACGACATGGTTACCGTGGTCCTGTTGCTAAAATTACACCGCTTGCTGATTACACTGAAAAACAATTACAGAAAAAATTAAAAACTTATCCTGCGATTAATCAATTAGAACCCGCTATTATTTTATCCACCCACCAAACAAATGATAACAGTACAGACAAAACAGCCGAAGCACTCAATACTAAAGGCGAAACAATAACACTCGTTTGGTCTGGATTTTCCTGGGCACGCCCAGCACTTAGAAAAGGCTGGGTCGGAAAACAACCTAAAAAAGCATCAACTGTCGTCTCCCCTGGTGACATTGTTTATATTCAGCAAAACAAAAATCAGGACTGGGAACTCTCACAAGTCCCCGAGGTTGAAGCAGCCCTTGTTGCCTTAAACCCTGCGAATGGCGCGATAGAAGCACTGGTCGGTGGGTTTAATTTTCAGCGCAGTAAATTTAACCGTGCCACACAAGCAGACAGACAACCAGGTTCAAGCTTTAAACCGTTTATTTATGCAGGTGCCCTTGCCAAAGGCTACACGCTTGCAACATTGATTAACGATGCCCCTATTGCGATGGACGATCCGAGTCAAGAAGGGCTTTGGCGTCCACACAATGCCAACAATCAATTTGCAGGGCAAACGCGTCTGAAAGCCGGTCTAACCAGCTCTCGAAATTTAGTCTCTATTCGTATTTTAAATGACATTGGCATTGATTATGCCATTGATTTCGTTAGCCGATTTGGTTTTCAAAAAAATAATTTGCCACGTACTTTATCGCTGCCACTTGGCACACTGACCATCAGCCCTCTCGATTTAGCTGCAGCATATGCTGTATTTGCCAACAACGGCTATAAAGTCGAACCTTATCTTATCGATAAAATTACAGATACAGAAGGCAATATTCCATTACAAGCCACCCCTGCGGCTGTACCCACACAGACTCATACACAAGATAAACCCCCAAGGCCAGGAGAAACCGGGGAACCACCCGGGGGGGGGG
>JAALKW010000033.1:0-9091 GCA_011087865.1 Legionellaceae bacterium | reverse complement strand
CTTAGCGATAACAGCACCTCGTATTATTTCAGAAGAAGTGGCTTTTCTCATGAACACCGCCTTACGTAGTGTTGTACAAGATGGTACAGCACGTGGCGCACGTGTTTTAAATCGCCAAGATATTGCCGGTAAAACCGGTACAACCAACGACCAGCTAGATGCTTGGTTTGCAGGCTATAGCCCTGATATCGTTACCACCGCGTGGGTTGGTTACGATAGTCCAAATTCACTGCATGAATATGCCTCACGCGTGACACTTCCATTATGGGTTGATTTTATGCGTGAAGCCTTAAAAAATAAACCAGACCAACCACTCGAAGTTCCAGAGCATATCATCACAAAGAAAATTAACCCGAAAACAGGTTTAGTCGATGCAAGTCAGAGTGCTTCCAGCATCAATGAATATTTTCGTGAAGATTTAATTCCTGGTGATGCCACCACCCAATCCGAACCCTTAGAAGCACACCCTGTGCTTGAGAAATTACATATTAAGCAAACAACACAACCTGATCACTTATTCTAAGCTTTTACATAATGCTACATGGGTAGGGTACCACAACTTCAGGTTCAGACTCTGGCTCTGAGTCTGAGTTTACACTCAGCAGGCTTTCTATGTCTTCTTCTGTGATGGTAGCAAGCGCAGGTCTTCTTCCGGGTTGATATAGATTAATAGCACGCACCAACACAGCGATCCAAGCAAGATACGTTGTTTCTAATATTTCGTAAGCTTGTATAAACATATTATTTCTCATGCTATAAAAAAAGCATTATATACTATATAATGCTTTACTTTGTATGCTTAAAAATACTTTATACGATTTATCTCATCTCTCTGCACTCAATATCTTGGGTGACAACGCCTCTACTTTTTTGCAAGGCCAACTGAGCTGCGATGTCAATGCTGTTGATACGCATCAAATGCGCCCGAGTGCTTTTTGCAACTTAAAAGGCCGAGTTTTAGCGCTACCGGATGTACTCGAATTCAATCACATATTACGTTTAATTTTACCACGCAATTTACTCGAACAAACGCAAAAATCACTCTCAAAAACCGCAGCGCTATCACGCGTCACGCTTGAGCCAGAAAAAAATTATCATGTTTTTGGATTTTATCTAAAAGATATAAATCAACCCTTGCCTTTTGAAGGCCCCTGGCCCACAGAGAAATACGCGGTCCATACATCAGGCAATCACTGCGCGTATTATCTCGGTCATCATTGTTATATTTTATTGGTTCATCAAAATAATTTGAATCCAATCAAAGCCACTCAAAATGCAGCTGCTTGGCATCAATTACGTTTAGCACAAGGTAATATACAAATTTATCCTGAATCACGCGGATTATTTTTACCCCATCGATTAGACTTGCATTTATCCGAACACTTAAATTTTAATAAAGGCTGTTATAAAGGCCAAGAAATTATTGCGCGAATGCACTATAAAGCCAAGCATAAACACACCCTTAAAATCTTTACCCTTAAAACAGATACACCGCCTACACAAGGTCTTCGCCTAATCAACCAAGAGAGTCAACAAGAAGTGGGGGAGGTCGTTGATTTTTGCTTCATTAATCCTAATCAATATTTAATTGCAGCGAGTGTTTTGCTAGAAGCAGACCCTGCTTTAATCACACTAAAAATATAACCGAAGCAGTTTTAAATTGCTCCGGCTAGACTCTTGCTTTTGTCACGTATTGATTAATTATTAGAAGACGTAAGAGCACTTGTCTCTTCAGAAATAACAGCTGCGGCTGCACCTTGCTGGCTTTGCGTTGCAAAAAAGGAAGGGCCAGGGCTTGTTGTCCCAATGTTTTTTAACGTCCATAAATATTGTTTATCTAATGCCGTAATAAAAACTTCAAACTTTGGATTTTTCATTCCATCAATATATTGCAACACTGTTTTACCATTTTTCTGTTTGATTGAAAAATCAAGACCTAAGTCATTTAAGAAATCAATCATTTGCTGTGTGTTTTCTAATATAGAGCACTGCATTGACTTACGAGCAAATGACCCAAATAAAGCCGTAAAATGCGGTTCAAGACCCGCTTCCCTCACTGGAAGCCTCATGATTGCATCTTCATTAAGATGTGAGCTTAAATAAGCTTTACCACTATGATCTTCAGTTGCTATATGTGCGATAAACGTCGGTACCTGCAAGCCACCTGCATAACCCTCCAGACTGACTGGCTGTCTTGCAGGATTAGTTAATGCGTTATATCTCGCATTCAAATCCCTAAAGCCATCAACATCAGCTGCTTTTAAAATATTAATCACTGTTTCTTGATAATCAATCCCTTTTTCTCGCTGATTACTCAGTGTACCCGAGCGCATCACTGCATAATGACCTAATGTTTTACCCGACTCAGGATGTATTTGGTGAATAAAACTAGATAACCCTGCACGTTGCTCAAAAGATAAATGAGAAAAATCTACTTCGCCTAAGCCCAGTTGATTGGCCTCTTCTTGTATGAGTAATTTTACAATGTCAATCCGTCGCAATGCACATGCAAGCATGATGGGCGTCATGCCTGAATCTTCGGGCATATTATAATTTGTTTTTGTCATCAATAATTGAATGATTTCTATGGGCGCCCACCCTAATTTAATGGCAAACATCAATGGCGTTTTGCCTCTTCTATCTTTAAAATCTAGATCAATTTCAAAACCTGCTTCACGTGCTTTCTCTAAGAAAAAAGGAATTAAATCTAGATTTTCATAAGAAATACACTGACCCAAAGGAGAATTATTCCAAAGCACATCATCCGCGATATGGTTCTGACCCGTTGCATCATAAGCTTCATTCGGATCAAGTCCTAATCGTTTAGCATTTTTCATTAAGTATGCAATTTTTAGTTTGGTTTCGAACCTTTTCTCGACAGGCTGATCAACTAGATAATGAAACTCATTAAACCCGGCATGCGAATTGACATAAGCCCTTGCTTGTTCACGGGTACATTCAGATACTGTTTGTCTGAATACTTGAAAAGTCCCTCTAGAATTAATGGGGTTAGAAACAATAGGACTAGAAACAGCTTTTTTTGCAGGCATAATAATCACTCGTTAGTTGTGTAATAGCGCATAATTATAACACAGTGAAGATCCAATTAAAACCACAAAGAACTTTAATTAGACAGTTGTTATTTCGGGTTTGCGTTGGACTCTACCTCTTTTTCTACACACAGCTCTCTAATGCGTTCAATCAATTTTGGCGTTGCAGATTAAATATTTAATGCTTTGATTTTTTGAATAATCACTTCACGGTTGGTATACACTGCTTCTAATGCATGATAGACAGCATCAGGCGTTAGATTTTTCGTATCATCTAATACCCTACTCACCCCTTTCTCTTCAAAATATTTCGCATTATCAATTTGATCACCCCGGCTATATTGATTTGATAAAGGTACGAGCACATGAGGTTTGGCCAGCGCTAAAATTTCATATAATGCATTAGCCCCTGATCGTGACAACATATAGCTAATTAAATTTTAAGTGACCCACTAAATATTGCTACGTGCTGTGGCTTATCCACAGCATCCAGAAGAAGTCAGATAAGTTATCCGATGCATAGGCTAATTGATAATAATCAGGGTGATTTAATAAATTTATACCTAGGGCGTGTCATCAATTAAAAGTGTGAATTCCCCCCCAGTGCCTACGCCACCCGGCTTGTCCGGGTGGTCCAGGAAAATATAATTAGGTAAGCCAAATAATCGATGCTGCCAGGTAGATTCCACCAAGAAAATTTGGAGCTGTTTTGTCATATCTTGTTGCTATAGCTCTATATTGCTTTAATTTTGCGAAAAAGTTTTCAATGAGGTGGCGAGCTTCATACCACACGCGATCATATGGACGCTGCTGTTTACGATTAGATTTACAGGGAATAACAGCCACACAATTTTTCTCTTTTAATTTACTTAAAACCCGTTCCTCAGCATCATAGGATTTATCAGCAAGTAAAGCCCCCGTTTCTATTTGATCAATGAGTACATCAGCGCCCTGAAGGTCGTGTAATTGACCTGCTGTAAGATGAAATGCAATCGGATTGCCAAAAGCATCACAAATAGCGTGAATTTTAGTACTTAATCCGCCTTTGCTGCGGCCGATGGATTGGTCTACTCCTTCTTTTTTTTGGCGCCTGCGCTATGTTGGTGAGAACGAACAATTGTTGAATCAATCATTGCATATTCATTATCTGCATCTTCTGCAAGTAACTTGAAAACACGCTCCCAGATGCCCGTTCTGCACCAGCGAGTATGTCTTGTGTGAATAACTCGAAAATCTCCAAAGCGTTCTGGTAAATCACGCCATGCTATACCAGCTCTATATCGATATAAAACTGCCTCTACAAAAGAACGATTGTCTTTAGCTGTAACTCCTACTGAACATTTTCGACCAGGTAAAATATTTTCAATCCGTTCCCACTGGTCATTCCTTAAAGCCTATCTGCGCATCCTGCAAACCTGTTAGTAACAAAGGGTAGGATAAATATTTTTGAAATGAAATCAACAGTGTTGAAATTTAAAATTTTCCTGGACCACCCGGACAAGCCGGGTGGCGTAGGCGCGGGGGGGGGGGAAATTCACACTTTTAATTGATGACACGCCCTAAGCTTAATCTGAATTCTGGATAAGAAAAACCAACCTATATAGGGACGACGCTTTCAAGTCGTCACGATTTTTTGCGAAGAGAAGATTTATTTTTCTCAAGACGCTTAAAATCTTTATGAAACTCATAAATGGTCAAACCCACCCCTATTACCAATAACAAAAAAGTAGGTACAGCTACTTGAAGCACAAGAGATAAATTCATGGTTTAATACTCCTTTTTTTTCAATTCAATTAAACCAATTATCTTAAAATAAGTCGCAAAACCAAAAATTCCAGGAACCCAAATGGCAGTAAAAATGCCCTCTAATTGATTACCTGAAAACCATAAATAGGCAGAAACAGTTAAAGATATCATTACAGCAATGAGTATAAATATATCCGATAATTTAATCATTAAAACTCCTTTATATACTTTTTAATACAGACTAAATAAAAACGCTCTATATTTTCCAATAACCCCAAGCAGCAACTAAAAAGCAACTAATGGCAGATTGGGCAATAAATCGGAGCGCTGTTTCTCCTAGAATTTGATAGTTTAGTAGCGGTACAAATTTTAGCAAGCCAAAAAATAAATAAAGTGCCAAAATAAAGCCTATCATAGCAAATACAAAGCCTATTTTTTGACGCATACTGATAATACCCTAAAACAAACTTATACTATGGTACATTTATGAGATATATTTCACAAGCTAGTAAATCATTTCGTGTCACCAAACGCTTTTTTTAGCCAAAAAATTTAGACCATCAAATAAACCAACCCTTCCGTTTTATATAGGGTGTGTTGACAATTCCCCCCGCCTACGTGCCGCGGCTTGTCCGCGGTATCCAGTAGATAAAAGTTTAATGTATTGATTAATAAGAGCAAACTCGTATGATGACGGCTCTGACACCCAGTACAAAAACGAGTTTGCAATGCTTAGACTTATGCTCAATGATGAGCTTTGGTCAAAGCTGAGAGAGATCATGCTACAGCATAGGATTTATGACAAGCCCAACCTTCGTAAAATGGTTGAGGCGATGTTGTATCGTATGCGAGTTGGTTGCCCTTGGCGAGACCTACCAGCAGAATTTGGATGCTGGAATACAATTTATCAGCAGTTCAATCGATGGTCATCAAAAAAAAAATTGATGCATATTTTAAATGCGCTTGTTCAAGAACCTGATTTAGAATGGGAGTTTATTGATGGCAGTATTGTGAAAGCTCATCAGCATAGTGCAGGAGCCCTTAATAAAGAAATGCAAGCTATTGGTAAATCAGTGGCAGGAAATACAACAAAAATCCACATGGCTGTTGACGCTTGTGGCTTTCCAATTGCATTTCAGTTGACTGGCGGCGAAGTGCATGATGCTAAAGCCGCTCCAGACTTAATCAAAACTCTGCCAATAGAAAACTATACGATTGCTGATAAGGGTTATGACAGCGAAGAAATTAGGGAACAAATTAAAGAAAAATCATCCATTCCAATTATCCCACGGAAGAAAAACTCTAAAACGGGTAATGCTGATATAGATTGGGGTTTATATAAATATCGTCATTTGGTTGAAAATGTATTCGTAAGACTTAAGCATTTTCGTGCCATTGCAACAAGATATGATAAATTGAAGCGAAATTATCCTCGATGCTAGCGATGGCATGTTCATATATAGTCGATTAATTTTAAAATGACCTGTACGGTAAGTGTCGACGTGCCTCGTTTTATACGAGGCATCCATTTAGAATCTGACTTATTCTGGATGCTGTGGACAAGCCACAGCACGTAGGGAATATTTAGTGGGTCATTTAAAGTTTAATTAGCTATATGTCTATATTATGGTAAATAAGCGTAATGGCATTTTATACGTTGGTTCAACGTCCGATTTGATTAAACGAGTCTGGGAACACAAAAACAAGGTCATCCCAGGGTTTACTGCTAAGTATGATGTGCACATGTTAGTCTATTATGAGGCGCATGAGACCTACGTAGAAGCTGCCCGTCGTGAGAAACGTTTCAAAAATTGGTGTAGACAGTGGAAGTTGAATGTAATTGAAGCTTTTAATTCAGAATGGCATGACCTCTATGAAGAAATCTGTTAATTAAAATCTACTGGTTGCCGCGGACAAGCCGCGGCACGTAGGCGGGACGCAGCAAGTAGGCGGGACGCGGGCTGTAGCCGAATTGTCAACACACCCTAAAATATTTATCCATATCTAAGATCTCGTAGCTGCTAGCTTAATTAACTTTACCAGTTTGGGCGTTGCAGATTGAATATTTAATGCTTTTATTTTTTGAACAATGACTTCACGGTTAGTATAAACAGATTCTAATGCGGCATATACAGCATCAGGCGTTAGATTTTTCGTATCATCTAATACCGTACTCACCCCTTTTTTTTCAAAATATTTCGCATTATCAATTTGATCACCCCGGCTATATTGATTTGATAAAGGTACGAGCACATGAGGCTTGGCGAGCGCTAAAATTTCATATAATGCATTAGCTCCTGCGCGTGACAACACAATATCACTCGCTGCAAATAAGTCAGATAAGTTATCTGATGCATAGGCTAATTGATAATAATCAGGGTGATTTAATAAAGTTGTATCTAACTTATCTTTTCCACATAGATGAAGCACATGAAAACGCGCACAGAGTGTTTTTAAGTTGTCTCGAACACAACGGTTTAGCACACGAGCACCCAGGCTCCCGCCCATGACCAGTAAACAAGGCTTTGTACCATCAAACCCACAATAGTTTAAACCCGCCTCACGGTTGCCTTGCAATAGCTCAGGACGAATGGGTGTGCCCGTTACAAAGACTTTATCTTGTTTTTTAAAATATTTTTTTCCTGCATCAAACGTCACACAAATTTGAGAGACAAAGGGAAAGCTTAATCTATTGGCAAGCCCTGGGCTCAAATCTGATTCATGGGCAATCACTGAAATGCGATTCAACCATGCGCCAATCACAACGGGTAATGCAACAAATCCACCTTTTGAAAAAACCAATTGAGGCTTTAATTTAAATAAAATATATGTGGCCTGAAAAATACCAATGATTAGATTAAACGGATCAGATAAATTTTTAAAACTAAAATAACGACGTAACTTGCCGGAACGCACCGCATAATAAGGAATACTTTGATCAAGAACCATGGACTTCTCAACGCCTGCTTTTGAGCCAATATAGGCGATATCAAAATCATGAGATAAACCATCGATTAACGCCAAATTAGGTGTCACATGACCGGCTGTTCCTCCACCCGTAAAAACAAGTCTTGGCTTCATGACAGCACCACGCCATCGTTTAATAATAAACTTAAGTCTATTGCACGCACAGACTTTGTTATCGCGCCGACAGAAATATAATCAATGCCTGTTTGCGCTATGTCTTTAATATTTGATAAATTAATTCCACCAGAAGCTTCTAATATAATCTTTTGTTTACCGCGTAACCTCACCGCTTCTTGTAAACTAGCCGTATTAAAATTATCGAGTAATATTCTATCTGGATGCGCCGCTAAAGCCGCTGTTAACTCATCTCGCGTTTCCACTTCAACTTCAATCCAATCACCCACGTTTTTTAAACGTGCTGTATCAACAGCCGCCTGAATAGAGCCACAGGCTTTAATATGATTTTCTTTAATTAAAATAGCATCGTATAAGCCCATGCGATGATTAACCCCTCCCCCACAGGTCACAGCATATTTTTGTGCTTGCCTTAATCCTGGCAACGTCTTTCGTGTATCTAATAATTGGGTGTCTGTGTGTTCCAAAAGCTTTGTATAACGCTTGGTTTCTGTCGCAACCCCTGACAGGGTTTGTAAAAAATTAAGCGCTGTTCGCTCGGCTGTTAAAATACCTCTCAATGAACCGGTTATCACAGCAAGCTGCGTCGGCTCATCCAAGTTATCACATTCAGACACTTGCCAATCCATTTGAATGTCAGGATTAATCTTTGAAAAGACTTGATTCACCCAGGGTATACCGCACACAACCATGGGTTCACGCGATATGATAATGGCTCGACCAGAAGCCTCCTCAGTAATTAAATCCGCTGTAATATCACCTGTATTTACATCTTCTGCTAAAGCACGCTTGACATCATCACATATTATTTGATTAAGCATGGTTTACCTTTTTAGGTTTAACCGAGGGATGCTTTGCATAACGTGCTTTTAACCAAGGTGGTGCGATAAACGTCGTAATAATCACCATCAAAATAATGGCTGAAAACAAATCATCTGACAGCACACCCAATGTTCGTCCAATCGACGCAAACACAAGCCCTACTTCGCCTCGAGGTAACATGCCAATGCCAATCAATAAACGATCGTCTTTTTTAGCAGCACCGAAACCACTCACCAGTTTTCCTATCACAGCTGCTATTGTAAGACCTGCAGCAATCAATAATACATGCCAATCTAAAAAGGCTTCGAGTTTCACCTGAATACCAATCAGCATAAAAAACAACGGGGCTAAAAGCGACTCAAGGGGCGCCA
>JAALKW010000032.1:6621-15184 GCA_011087865.1 Legionellaceae bacterium | reverse complement strand
ATGCGAAAATCGTCCGGCAGGAGAGTGATGATGAATCACTGATGTTTGTAGCTGGGTTAGGCTGATTTCAAAACATGGGGTGGTGGTTAAAACAATTGCAGGGCCACCCTGCAAAGCCACATACTCACCCAATAAAAACGTTTTTGCCGGTATTTGAAATGTCATTGTGTGTCAGATAGTACCTGCGGGACATGGCGCAGCTCCGCGAGTAAATCTTTAGCCTGCTGGACCCCCACTCTGCGATGCACACTTAACCAATGCCTTAATCGCTTTCTTAAAATGGGTTGCTCTGTCGCATTTGCACCAGACACCAATAATAAATTATCAATATGTAATTTCATATGACCTTGAATAATGCCTTCAGTACACAACGCATTGATAGCCCCTAAATTTTGGACCAAGCCAACGGCTGCCAGCACACGAGACAACTGCTCCGCTGATGTAATGCCCATCATTTCAAGACACATACGCGCTGTTGGATGTAACGCTGTCACCCCGCCGACAATACCTGCAACCAATGGTGCTGTGAGCTCACCGGTTAAAACACCATCTTGATAACGCCAGGTTGAAATCGCTTGATAACGACCTGAACGTGCGGCATAAGCATGCACGCCTGCTTCAACCGCACGCCAATCATTACCGGTTGCAATCAGAATGGGATCAATGCCATTCATCACCCCTTTGTTATGCGTTGCCGCACGATAGGGGTCTATTTCTGCAAACAAAGAAGCTTCTTCTATACGCCGTCCTAAATCTTCATCGATATGATTGAGTTCAACACGGGCACGCGCTAATTTTTGATCGTTTAAATTGGATAAAATACAAATGCCAACGGTCTCGCCCGTGAGCTGTTCGATTGGATTTTTTAAATACTCAAGCACTTGATTAATAATATTGGCACCCATCGCGTCACAGCTATTCATACTTAAATGAATCACTGCCATGTCTCCGCCTTCTGGACGGGCTAAGCGACGTAAAGTCATATCCGTCACCCCTCCGCCACGGGTCACCATGCTCGATGCCACTTCACGATTGGCTTCTTCAATCCATGTTGCACGATGCATATCAAATACAGTCTTTAAATGTTCGAAATTTTTAACTTTGGGAATATTAATTTGCCCTAAAATACAGTCGCCCAACACTGCTGTTGTAATACGGCCTGCACGTCGAATCCATTTGGCTGTTTTAGATAACGCCGCAATAATTGAGGTTTCTTCAACCGCCATTGGAATCACATAGTCTGCATTATCGATGCAAAAATTGGTTGCAACCCCTAGCGGTAATTGAAAATAACCAATCACGTTTTCAATTAAATTTTCGCCGAGCTCAAATGCTTGAACGCCACCGTTACATAAATAAGTTACATCTTCTGTTGTCAGTGCCCCCATAGCCACTAAACGCTCAAATCGAGCTTCCCGTGTGAGCTTCGAAAATCCTTCGAATCCTTTTTCAGCTGTTTCATTTAACAACGGACTGTCTCCTTCAATGCGTTTAAGTCCTGACTACCTGTACAAAATAAAGCAACTCGTAGTTCATATTCTATTTTTTGCATGGCGTTTATAACATCATCTGCTGATACAACAGCGGCTTCAAGCATCGGTTTCGCAAACCCAACAGTGCTTGCACCCAATGCCAATAATTTAGCGGCATCTAAACCATGTCGAACACCACCCGAACCCCATACTTCAAAATGCTTAGAAACATCAACAGCATCACGCACAGATTGTACTGTATTAACCCCCCAATTTCGAAATGTTTCCGCTGTTTGCTTCAAAATAGAATCATCTGATGCACGATGGCCCTCAATACGTCCCCAATGTGTGCCACCTAAGCCACTCACATCAACTGCCGCAATATGCATTTGATTCAACCGTTCTAAAGTATGTCTAGAAAAACCACAGCCGGTTTCTTTCAATATAATGGGCACAGGAGATGCCGATGTTAAAGCTTTTAATGCATCCCAAGCCCCTTTAAAATCTCTTGTGCCTTCAGGCTGAATACACTCTTGCAATGGATTACAATGAATAATTAATGCCGACGCTTTCAATGCATCGGTGAGTTGAATTACATCATCGACTGAATGCGTAATAAGCTGCGCGATACCTAAGTTGCCATACAAAACCACATCGGGGTAATCTTCTCGCAATACACGCCAAACGTTTGATGCGTCTTTATCTGTGAGTTCACGGCGCTGCGACCCAACCCCCATTGCCCAACCTGTTTTATCACATGCTGCCATTAAACTACGATTGAGTGTGAGCGCGTCATCATGCCCTGCCGTCATAGAAGAAACAATAAAAGGCTTAGCTGCTTTCACACCAAGACGGGTGGTTGAAATATCAACAGCATCAAAATTAAAATCAGGCAACGCTTCATGAATCAGCTGCACTGCATCTAACTGATTAGACTCTAAGGCTTGATTTTGATGCATCAAAGCAAGCGCGATATGGTCTACTTTACGCTGCTCAAATTGTTGATATTTGTTTGACATGCCCACTCTGAATGAATAATAAAGATTAAAATAAAAAAACTGAGTTAAATCCTATCATATTATCTCCAAGACAACCATTCAGACACTAAAAAACATGACAGCTGACCTGTTTTCGTATTATCCTAAAGTCATACTCCACAAGGATGGTTCGCATGCAGGACGCAACAGCAACACTCACATCCTCTGACAGCAGCGTATCTAAGCATGCCATGTTTAGCTTTGATGCCGAAAAAAATACTTATTTTTGTAAAGGCCTGTGGTCTGTACTGTATTTAGAAAACTTAAGCCAAGATTTAGCGCCAAAACAAAGTATATCATCTAGTATTACAATTAGTGGTGAATACCTAGAAACCTTTGATAGTGCTGGTGCGCTACAGCTTTTACAATACATGCGTACCTTAAAAGCATCCCAAACAGAAGTAACACTCGTTCATTTTACAGCAACACAACAAGAACTTTTAGCACTGATTGAATCGAAAGAAACCGAAGCCATCACTGCATCTAAAACTAAAGCAAATCAAAAGCCCCCTCGAAAAGAAGATTTTCTTGAGTTTTTAGGTCGCGAAGCACTCAATAAACTCCATCAATGTGATGGTCTAATTGTACTGGTAGGTGATTTAACGGATAAAATTTTTAGAGCTTTGGGTAACTGGCAACGTTTCCAATTCCCAAGCATTATTTCAAATATTAATTCTGCTGGCTTGAAAGCACTACCGATTATAGCCCTACTTTCTTTTCTAATCGGCGTCGTACTCGCCTATCAAATGGGCGTGCAACTGAAAACCTATGGCGCAACCCATTTTATTGCTTATATCTCTGGAATGGCTATTTTTCGAGAATTCGCACCACTGATTACAGCAATTATTGTCGCAGGCAGAACAAGCTCCGCCTTCACAGCCCAAATAGGTAGTATGAAAATCAACGAGGAAATAGACGCACTTTATACCATGGGACTCTCACCGACAGAACTGTTGGTGCTGCCCAAAGTCATAGGACTGTTGTTTATTATGCCTTTTATTATTTTCTGGGCTGATGTATTTAGTATTCTTGGCGCCATGATCATGTCAAAAGGCATGTTAGATGTCGGCTATTATGATTTTCTAACCCGTCTTCGAACAGACGTAGGAGCCGAGCAACTCATGCTCGGCTTATATAAAGCACCCGCTTTTGCGTTACTGATTGCGCTGGTTGGATGCTTTCAAGGATTTCAAGTCAAAACCAATGCCAATAGTATTGGCAGCCAAACCACCAAAAGCGTTGTTCAAGCCTTATTTTTAATTATTATTACAGATGCAATTTATTCAGTGATTTATCAATGGATGGATCTCTAATGCCTGCCCCTATTTTAAGTGTGCAAGGCTTAAAAAATCATTTGGGTGACCAATGGGTCCATACGGATGTTAATTTTTCTGTTAACCCAGGCGAAGTATTTGCCATTATTGGCGGTAGCGGCAGCGGAAAAACAACTGTTTTACGCAGCATTTTAACACTTCTAAAGCCCACCGCGGGTGATATCCATGTGTTTGGTGAGCCCATTCTTAAGCTGGATGAACATGAGGTGCAAGCACTTTGCCAACGATGGGGTGTTTTATTTCAGCATAGCGCGCTATTTTCTGGAATGACCGTACTTGAAAATATTATGTTTCCGCTACAAGAACTCTCAATGCTCGCACAACCTTTTATTGCCGAATTAGCTCGCCTCAAATTATTATTGGTCGGTCTACCGCTGCATGCTGCTAACAAACTACCCTCTGAACTCAGTGGCGGCATGCAGCGCCGTGCGGCAGCGGCGCGCGCCATTGCCATGGACCCCGAATTGTTATTTTTAGATGAACCGACATCCGGCCTCGACCCCCTCAGTGCAAAACAGTTTGATCAACTCATTTTATTTTTAAGACGCGCTTTAAATTTAACCGTTGTCATTGTGAGTCATGATATTGATTCACTCAAAAGAACCACTGACCGTGTGGCTTTTATTGGTGATGGTAAAATCTTAGCTATCGAGCCTATGGAACAATTGATGAAAAATAAGCACCCATTAATTGTCGATTACTTCAGTAAGGTCTAAACTAAGCTTAATACTAAAAAAAACAGTACCTCAAAGGGAGCTAAACGCTTGGAAGCGAAAACCAATTACACACTGGTTGGACTCACCGTTTTACTGCTTGCTGCAGGGCTTTTGTCTGCAAGCCTTTGGCTGTCTGTTGGTTTCGATAGCAAAACTTATCAAACCTATTTAACCTATTTAAACGAATCAGTTTCTGGTTTAGCTGAAGACTCACCCATAAAATACAATGGCGTTCGTGTGGGTGTCATTGATTCGATTCAGCTCAATCATGCAAACCCAGAACAAGTTATTTTGGTGCTCAAAATAGAAAAAGAAGTGCCTATTACCGAGAGCACAGAAGCAAGTCTTATCTTTCAGGGCATTACAGGGACTACTTATTTAGGTTTAACAGCCACCACGTCTTCTCTTCAGCCGCTTAAAAAAACACCCAATGCACCTTACCCGATTATTCCATCGAAGCCCTCTTTCTTTGCGCAACTTGAAAACAATGTGAATACGCTCACAGATGACTTAAAACGCTTTTTTAGTGAAGAAAATTCAGATAACGTTGAAAAGATTCTCAAAAATTTTGAATCACTATCGACTGTCTTTACCCAAAACAATCAAAATCTCAACGAAACACTCGAAGAGCTGCCTAAACTCGTTAAATCGCTCAAAGTCAGTGCAGGAAAATTTGATACCATGGCAACTGATGTGTCTACTGCGGGTAAACAATTTACAGATACCATGAAAGTCGGTAAAAATAGTATTCATCAAATTTCACAGCAAACTTTGCCCCCCATTACTTTGCTCATGCGTCGCTTAAACGATATTGCTGCAAATCTTGAAAAAGTCAGTGCTGAAATGCGCCAAAATCCAGCTGTGCTTGTACGCGGTAGCGCACCACCTAAACTTGGTCCAGGAGAACATCAGTGAGCCGTTTTTTCTCTGTTAATTATTTTAGTTTATGCTTCGTATTACTATGTGCCTCCAGCTGCACACCCATCAAATCGACCATAAATAATCAATACACCTTAACCTTGACCCAACCTAAAGCATATCAAAAAGTACACTTGCCTTATGCCTTACTGATTACGAAACCTGAAGCCATGGCGGGTTATCGAACAGAGCAAATGCTTTACATTAAAAAACGCTTTAGTCTCTCCCCTTTTGCAAAAAATGCTTGGTCTAATCCACCCGCTGATATGCTTTATCCTTTGCTCGTTCAGCGCTTTCAAGACAGCCATGCCTTTCGTGCCATTAGTTCAAGTCCTTATGCAGACAAAGCAGACTACCGCCTAGACACACAGCTGATAGAATTGCACCAGAACTTTTTATCGAAAAAAAGTACCCTCCGATTCGTTGCAAAAATAACCGTCACACGGATACACGATAACCGTGTACTCGCTTCTCGCTTGCTTGAGCAGAATATACCCTGCTCAAGCAACACACCTTATGGTGGGGTAATTGCAGCCAATCAAGCCTCTAGCATTTTTGTCAATAAAGCCTTAGATTTTGTCATTCAACAGGTCCGTGCTGACAAAGGTGGTCAGAAAATATAGGATGCTGTACAATTATTCACAATTAGTCTATTCAATTTAAAAAATAAAAAAAGGGAGACATTCAAATGCGCTTTACATCTTTACTTAAACTTGGAACAGCTGCCAGTGCAGCCTTGTTACTTGCATCGTGTTCAAAATCAGGTAATTTATTAGATGGCACTGATTTATCCATGAACGGCCTTGGCAAACTCACACATTTTGCAGGACAAGCGGCAGGTGAGATGTATACCTCTGAGGCACCACATGACCAAAGATATTTATTTGCCTATGACAACAGCACTGTCGCATCAAAATATGTTGCGTCTATTCATGCACAAGCAAAATACTTAAATTCACATGCATCTGCACGTATTTTACTGGCAGGAAATACTGACGAACGAGGCAGCCGTGAATATAACGTTGCACTCGGTGAACGTCGTGCCCGTGCTGTTGCACACATGATGCGTATGGCCGGGGTTCAAAAACATCAAATGCGTGTCGTCAGCTATGGTAAAGAAAGACCCGTTAATTTTGGAAACACCGATGAAGATCGCGCACAAAACAGACGCGTCGACTGAACCTATGAAGCAAAATAAAGCATCTCAAGTCAAATAAGAGGAATGCCGCATGAAAAGAACCGTTCATCACACTTTAATTGCAGCCTGCATGGGCTGCTGTTTAACCTGGCCTGTGTTTGCCATGGCGCCCGTAGTGGATGAGAGTGAGAATTTCGCACTCTTTGATGAGCAGCTGGCCGCAGCAGAGCGTTCAGATGTTTACATGCAGTCTGAATCTAGATCTGAGTCTGAATTAAATTCAGACTCAGATAATAATAATCATCCAAACAATCCAAATAGCTATGCTCATGAAGAAGCACATGAGCAGATTGCACTGGCACATGAAGAGGCCATGCCTGACATACCACAAGATGCTGACTCTGGCGTACTACTCAATAAATTACAAGGTTTACAACAAGAACTCAGTGAGTTACGTGGACAACTCGAAGTTCAAACCCACTCACTCCAAACTTTAAAAAAACAACAGCTTGATTTCTATCAAGATTTAGACAAGCGATTGCGCGAAGCACCAAACACCGCATCAAATACAACTCATGCTAACCATACAGAAGCCCCTATCACGCAAACAGCAATGGGTGATGATCAACCCTCACAGACAGCACCAAGAGGTAATCCTGCCGACGAACAAATTGGTTACTTAGCGGCTTATGAATTGGTTAAAAACAAAGAATTTGATAAAGCCATTATGGCCATGAAAAGTTTCATTCAGCAATATCCTCGGGGTGGCTATACTGCAAATGCCCACTACTGGCTGGGTGAGCTTTATATGGTAAAACAATCTTTTCCTGATGCCATTCAGCAATTTGAAACCGTTTTGAATACATTCCCAAGCTCAAGTAAATCATCGGCTTCATCACTCAAACTCGGCTATGCCTTTGCAGCTTCGGGTCAAACAGATGCAGCACGTAAACGATTACAAGCTGTGATTCATGACTACCCAGACACCCATGCAGCCCAATTAGCAAGCTCTAAATTGGAAAACCTTAAAAGTTAAAATAAATATGAACCGTTTTTTAGACCAACTCCGCATTACTGAAATTTTTCACTCCCTTCAAGGCGAATCAAAAACAGTCGGACTACCGACTGTTTTTGTGCGCCTCACAGGATGTCCGCTGCGTTGCCAATACTGCGACACGGCTTACGCTTTTCACGGTGGAAAAACACTCGGGTTTGATGCTATTTTAAAACAAATCAAGGCATATGATTGCAAACATATTTGTATCACAGGTGGCGAACCTCTTGCTCAACCGGCTTGCACGGCTTTACTCTCCCTACTGGCCAATCAAGGCTACCTGGTTTCGCTTGAAACCAGTGGTGCACGAGATATCTCAGAAGTCGATAACCGTACTTTAATCGTCATGGATTTAAAAACACCTGACTCTAAAGAATCTGATAAAAATAAGCTCACTAATCTTGATTATCTCAAACCCACTGATCATATTAAATTTGTCATTTGTAGCCGTAATGATTACGAGTGGGCCTCTCAAATGATCACCGAGCATGCACTTACAACACGTGCTGAAGTATTATTTTCACCAAGTTTTGAAGAACTCTCACCAAAAACCTTGGCAGAATGGATCTTAAAAGATAAACTCCCCGTGCGCTTTCAGCTGCAACTACATAAAATATTATGGAATGATGCTCCCGGGCATTAACTCACTTTTAGCCAGGATAGAAACTATGAAATGGTCTGTTAAAGCCCCTGCAAATATTGCACTGATTAAATACATGGGTAAAGCACCGGGTAATCAAAATATTCCATTAAATGCTTCTTTATCTTACACTTTACCTGAACTGCTCACCTATGTGGAACTGGAAGATAATCCGCCTACAGATGCACCAGCAGAAGACCGCAGGGAACCACGTCACGGCGGCTGTTTGGTTTTTTTTTTTTTTTCTTCTTTTT
>JAALKW010000032.1:0-6611 GCA_011087865.1 Legionellaceae bacterium | reverse complement strand
ATCTGGTTTTATTCCACATGTTTTTTCAGAAGCCGCACAAAATAGATTTTTAAATCACTTAAATTTAATTAAACGCGAATTTGACTGCAACACTACTTTTACTGTTCGCTCGGCTAATAATTTCCCGCATAGCGCAGGGCTCGCAAGTTCTGCTTCAAGCTTTGCGGCACTCACACAAGCAGCCGTTCAAGCTTGTGCTGCGTGTACCAACACGCCATTACCAAGCATCGAAAGCCAAGCAGCCTTAAGCCGAAAAGGCTCAGGCTCTTCTTGCCGCTCTTTTTTTGAGCCTTGGGCCTTGTGGGATAAAACACAGGTTTCAGGCATTGAACTGCCCTATCCGACATTAATTCATCAAGTGATTCTGGTGCAAGCAGCAGAAAAAAAAGTATCCTCCAGTGAAGCGCACCGACGGGTCTCGCGCTTACCTGAATACCCAGCCCGGAAAATACGAGCAGAAAAAAATTTAGATGCACTCATGCATGCCTTTCAAAATAAAGCCTGGGATGAGGCCTATCAAATTAGTTTTCACGAATTCCAAGACATGCATAATTTATTTGCAGCTTCAGAACCTGCTTTTAGTTATATCACACCCCAAGCACAAGCACTGTTAGACATGCTACAAGACGCATGGAAAAATCAAGGCGACGGGCCTCTCATCACGATGGATGCAGGACCCAATATTCATCTTTTATATCGCCCTGACCAAGTACAACTTGCCGATGCATTTAAACTACAAGCAATGGAGCATCAATTGCATGTCTTATGATTTTGAAACCATAACCTATGGCAAATGGATTTTAGCGGGTGAACATGCGGTGCTACGCGGAAACCCAGCCCTGGTTTTTCCCTTAAAAAATAAACCCCTTACTTTACAATATAAAAAATCAAATACGCCTTTAAAATTAAATTATCAAGGCGAAAGTGCGCTCACCTGTGAGCCATCTATCTTAGCTTTGTTAGAAGCAGCTTTTACAGCACTCTCGCTTGATAAAAAACAAATCAATGGCGAGTTATTTATTCAGAATCAAGTGCCTATCGGCACGGGGCTTGGTGCATCTGCAGCACTCTGTGTTGCAATCACACGCTGGCTAAAAGCTATTTTTAGTCCTGATATCAATATTTTTGAATTTGCTCAGAGCCTTGAAAATATGTTTCACGGACAAAGCAGTGGCCTTGATATTGCAGGCAGCGCTGCAGAATCTCAAGCTGTGTATTTTAAATCAGGGCATATCACAGCCGTGACACCCACCTGGACACCACATTGGTGCTTGTCGTTTTCAGGGACCCCAAGCATTACCTCTGTATGTATTGAGCAAGTACAAACGCTAAGAAAAAAAAATCAACACGCAGCAAACCAAATCGATGAACAAATGGCACGCAGTGTTAAAAACGCCCACGAAGCACTCACCGAAAAGAACACACCAACACAGACAAAAGCAAATATAAACCCATTCAATAAACTCACGGATGCTATTCAAGATGCTTCTGATTGTTTTAATCAATGGGGATTAATTAATCAGCCGCTACAAGCACATATGAATGCATTATATGAGCACGGCGCCTTAGCTGTTAAACCAACCGGATCAGGTAATGGTGGCTATGTTCTCAGTCTTTGGGATAGAATACCTGAATATCAACCCAATATTTTATTCATCTAAGTTTTAAAATATGGATATTGTCATTAAGAAAAAACAGCTTGATATTTCAGACAAGTGGGCACATTTTTTCTTGCCCCTAACATTACTTGCTTTACCGATTAGTTCATCGGCTAAAAGTGTTTTTTTTGCTCTTTCTATCCTCTCTATCTTACTGGTTCCAAAATATCGACAAGATGTCATACGCATGCTGTCTGCACCTTATGTTAAAGCCGCACTCTGTTTATTTGTACTTGTCCTACTCGGCTGCCTGTGGAGTGATGCAAGCATCAGCCAAAAAAAATTTGAAATTGAAAAATACAGTAAATTTATCTATTTACCGATTTTAATCGTTGGGTTTCAACACAAAAGCACTCGAGAGATGGGGCTCAAAGCCTTTTTATTTGCTATGTGCTTTATTTGTATTTTATCTGTGACCAAACATCATGGTTTTTTAAAAGCTTATGCCTTTAATCCAGATTTTATTTTTAGAAATCATATTATGACCGGCATCATGGTTGCTTTTTCAAGCTATTTGTCTGCCTTATTTTGCTATCACGCCAGCGGTTATAAAAAACTAACCTATGCAGCTATTATTTTACTATTGTCGTATCAATTACTGTTTGTGAATGCCGGAAGAACGGGCTATGTCATGTATGGTTTACTTGCGCTCATTTTTTTAATGCAGGTCTGCTCAAAAAAACAAATATGGATAGGCCTTTTTGCATTAGCTGTTTTTTTGCCTTCAGTTTACTTCGGCAGCGCTGTCATACAACTCAGAGTGAATAATACCATGAGCCAATTAAACGATTATCAACACGATAAGAAAAACAATGAGATAGGCTTCAGACTTCAGTTTCATCACTATGCTCATGAGCTATTTAAAAGGCACCCCATTATTGGAAATGGTACAGCAAGCTTTACTTATTATTTTTCTGAAGAAAACCCCGTACCATTCTGGAGAACTTCACATGGTCAGTTATTAGAACCACATAGCCAGTACTGGTTTATTGCCTCAGAATTTGGGCTTTTCGGTCTTTTTGTTTTGAGTCTATTTTTCATAACGCTGATACGTGTGAGTTTACAACTAAGTCATATGAAGCCAATAGCATTGACTTTAATCATTATTTTTTTAATTGGAAACTTATCTGATTCACTTTTGTTTTATTCAGGCACAGGCTATTTCTTCTTATTGATTCTCGCCCTCTGCTTAGGCGAAAAATTAAAGCAGCCTCCTTCTTAAATGCTTCCGGATATCGCTTGTATTCACGTTTTTTCTCGATCATAAGCACCTCTGTTAATGTATTCATATTCTCTAACAAAAGTGTCCAATTCAATTAGACCAGAACAGATTCCATTTCATGAAAAACAAGTTAAGAAATACACTATATACTTACCGCAGAAAAATATCGCTGCGTTTCTTTGAGCCTAGGAACGACCTGCTTAAATTGATCATGTGCCACAAGCACAATAATCACATCGGCTATGCCCAGTGCATCATCTAATTCAACTTTCTGAGTGTTTTCAAAGCTATCAGGAAGCACCTCAATATTTGGCTCAACAATTACTACGGATGTCTTGGAGGTTCTCATCACTGACTCCGAAATATACAATGCAGGTGACTCACGCAAATCATCAATATTGGGTTTAAACGTAATGCCAAGCAATGCGACTGTAATCGATGACTCATTTTTTCCTATAGATACTAAATGGTCCACTTCTTGATGTATTTTTTCAATAACCCACTCAGGCTTCCTATCGTTTACCTCACGTGCTTGCCTGATGAGCTTTGATTCATCCGGCGTTTTATGAACAATAAACCATGGATCAACCGCAATACAGTGCCCACCCACACCAGCACCCGGCTGTAAAATATTAACCCGAGGATGCCGATTAGCCAGCTGAATTAATTCCCATGGGTTAATCTCAAGCTGATCACAAATCATAGATAACTCATTTGCAAAAGCAATATTCACATCGCGAAAGCTGTTTTCTGTCAGTTTGCACATTTCAGCTGTACGCGCATGGGTAATAATACACTGACCTTCCACACATATTTGATACAATTCGACAGCTACCTCAGAGCATTTCGAGGTCATACCACCAATGACCCTGTCATTTTCAACGAGCTCACGGATAACATGCCCTGGTAACACACGCTCAGGGCAGTATGCAATGCGAATATCAGAATCTTCACCATGTGTTTGTGGAAAAGTGAGGTCAGGACGCGCTTTCAATAACCATTCAGCTATTTGTTCAGTTGTTCCGACAGGAGAGGTAGATTCTAAAACAACCAAGTTTCCGGATTTAAGTACCGGAGCAATCGCTTGAACTGCAGACTCAATATAAGATAAATCTGGTTCTTGCCCAGTTTTAAACGGTGTAGGAACCGCAATTAAAAAAGCATCCGCAGGTTCTGGTATGGTAGAAGCACGTAAGAAACCTTCTGTCACTGTTGCATGCACAACAATATCTAACTCAGGCTCTACAATATGTATTTTACAGGCATTCACTGTATCCACTATGGATTGACTAACATCAACACCAATCACATTAACTCTACGAGAGGCAAACACAGCTGCCGTTGGTAAACCAATATATCCTAGCCCAATCACTGAAATTTTATTAAATAACATTCTTTCTACCTTGAAAAAATACTTCCTTTAATTAAACTAATGAAATCTATAAAAACCTCAATCCTTTTTTTACGCTATTAAATATTGCTTTGCTTAATCAAACACCAACCATTTCTTGATAAAATTTTATCCCCGACTGACAATCGCCCATGTATTTTATTTTACCTGCATCCATCACAATGACTTTATTACAAAAACGCTCTATGACCTCTGTCGAATGACTGGTTAATACTAAAATATGAACCTTATTCACCAAACTCATGATACGCTGCTGTGCTTTTTCCATAAATTGCGCATCTCCAACGCCAATAATTTCATCAATCAACAAAATATCTGAAACCGTTGACGTTGCTACTGCAAAAGCAAGCTTCATATGCATACCCGAAGAATACGTACGAACAGGCTTGTCTAGAAAATGCTGCAATTCTGTAAACTGTTCAATCTCATCAACCACTGAACGCGCTTGCTCTCTATTCCAACCACGCATAATGCCTAAATTAATAATGTTTTCATAACCCGTTGCTTCAGGATTAAAACCAAGATGGATATCAAATAAATTTGAAATGTTTCCGTTCACTTCAATGCGACCTGACGATGGCGTATAAATCCGGGCCATCACTCGCAGTAACGAGCTTTTCCCTGCACCATTTTTGCCAAGCAACCCAACACGGTCACCTTTCTGAAGCTGCAAATCAATCCCATCTAACGCACGAAAGGAATCGTTTTTTATCAATCTTTTTTTCTGTTTGATATTACGGCCTAAAACGCCATTACACAAATGAAACACGGTTTGCTTCAATGAATCAGACCCTGTCTTAATTAAGTAATCCAGTGAAACACCTTCTAAGTTCATCGTTACTGACATATGGGCACCTATAACCAAAAAATAATTTTATGTTTATATTTATTCATGTTTAAAACATACAAACCAAAGCCAATCACTGTAATCATACTGACCATCAAAACAGCATGGAGTGTGACGGGTTGATTCATCAATGGATTACGAATAAACGCCAAAAATTGAGCAAATGGATTAAATTGAACAATCCATGACATGCGCTCAGGTAATAAGCTTGGCATCCACATGACAGGTGTCACAAAAAAAATCACTTGCATAATGCTACCTACAATTTGTTCTATGTCACGATACCGCGTACTAAAAATGCCGATGACTGTGCCCCACAGAACACCATTAACACAGAGCACGAATAAACCCGGAAGAATTAATAATAAATTAAACCCAATGCCTGTCTTAAAAATCAGGGCTATGGGTATAAAAGCAAGCAAATTATGAAAGAAAATAACAAAGTTTCTAAAAATAATACGCATAATAAAAATAGTATAAAAAGACTCTTGATTGCGAATGTGTCGCTCTGCGTCGATATAAGCAGCACTACTTTCTTTAATTAAACCCACCACCAAGTTCCAACAAATAACGCCTGCGGCTAAATAAGGAAAATATTTTTTCAAGTCCAATTTAAATAAATACGCATATAAAAAACCCATGCTATAAATCATAACAGCAGTGCTCAGTGTGAGCCATAATGGGCCTAAAGCTGAGCGGCGATAACGTAATTGAATGTCTTGAAATCCAAGGGTATACCAAATAAGCCAATACTTTTTAATGGCTTTTATTTCTTCGATTGCTAAAGAGCTCACTGAATCACCTCTAAGTTCAAAAATAAATTTGCTGCTTATCTTTTTGCTGTAGCGTAACATTATTTAATTTTATTTGATATTCTATGCACTTAATCTATTTAAATAAAATAACACGAATTTTATGACTATATGGCTTGACGGCGACGCCTGTCCTAAACCCATCAAAGATATTTTGTGTCGAGCAGCTACACGCACAGAAACTCAATTGATTATTGTGGCTAATCATTTTTTTTCAACCCCACCCTCTAAATTTATTAAAAAACAACTCGTCGGTGCGGGCTTTGACGTTGCAGATAATTATATTGTTGCGCATTTAACACCGGGAGATTTACTTATCACGGCTGATATTCCACTGGCAGATGCAGCGATATCTAAAGGCGGCATTGTGATTAACCCTCGAGGCGAACTGTATACCACACAAAATATCAAACAATATTTAGCCCATCGAAATATGAACGAATCACTGAGAAGCACAGGACACTTAAGTGGCGGCCCCTCAAAACTTGGCGCAAAAGAAATCCAGCAGTTTTCTAATTATCTCGATAAAATTTTAACCGCGCAATGTAAACATAAAGGTAACAAATGATAACGAGTCCAAACTTATCCTTTCCTGTACAAACCATGTATACCCGTGATCTTTGAAAATGCTTGCATTATTGGTTTGCGAGGATCATGCTTT
>JAALKW010000031.1 GCA_011087865.1 Legionellaceae bacterium | reverse complement strand
GCAAGCACGGTTTGATGAGGGGAGGCAGGTGAAAACCTGTTTCCTACTCTACCCAAATCCTCTGTGACCAAATCCTAGATGAGCATTACCGAAACTTGATATACAAAGAAAACAGACTATTATTGATTAATAATAACATAGTGATTGTTATTAAATGAAGGTACTGTGCCTTTAAAAAATCTAGCCTTTAAGTTGCAACGGTAAGGTAATGTATCAAATTATTACCTCAAACAATCTACTGGAGAAAAATCATGAATAAATTAACATTTAAAATGACAAGCCCAATGGTGCAATGCGCTGCCATCGCTCTACTGGCAACGCAATGTTTTAGCGCGCATGCGGGTCCGGCTTGCGTCGGCGGTAACCAGGTGGCCTCTTTCAATCTTAAGATCAAAGCAGGGTCAGGCCTCACCGTCTCTCGCATAAAAATTCAGCGCCAGAATGGAACTACATGGTATGACCAGCAAAAAACTATTAGTCCTAATGGCTCGACTTCACTCAATGGTCTAATTGACAATTCGAACACGAGCGGAGACTATGAGGGTTATACAGTCTCATTTGAGACTTCAACTAATAGCTGGACGAGCGGTAAAAGCCTGGTAAAAAGTGGGTCCGTCTGCGGAAAATATACAATAAATGGAACAACCTATGATCCGAGCGCCTCAAAATCAAATTGCAACCAAAAAGAACAACAAGGGTGCTGAAGTCAAACAACAAAGCATCGTATGACGCGGTCAAGCAAATTAGACCGTGTCACCCCCCTTGTTAATTACCTGTCGCGCCTCACACATTAGCGCCTATATTTCTGGCGCACCTTACACGAAGTGTCCCAGTCTTCGTTGTAGAATCAACCGTACCATTGCTTAAATTGATAAAATAAGCACTGCTCGAGGTATTTTCACGAGAAGACCAGTAATTATCAACAGGGACCAGGAGTACCGCATTATTATTATATATACATTTTAACTGTTCTGATGCTGGCAGAAACCACCCTGTATAACAATACGCGTTGACGTCTGCACAAGCACCAGTAAAACTCTCCACATTATTAGAGTCAATTGTATACAGATTACATAATCCTGCGGCATACGAGTCTGAGCTAGTGTAAACACTCACGATAGTTTGGGTATTCCCGTATCCGTTCGTTGGATCTGTAGCCCCTGTTGTCTGGTTATTACCCCAAAAAAGATAATCACTTGCGTTTGCTGTTGCTATCACAAAATCTTCGTCTCCACTATTTAAACAACCAATCGTACCACCACTAGATGATTCTCCAATAGCTGTCGCTATGTAGGTATAATCAATGCTTACGTCGGGAGATGAATCGCTGAAACTAATCACTACAGGCACGGTACCCGCATTACCCGGAGGGGTTACCACGGCTACTGAAAAATCATCAACCGGGACCGGAGGATTCAGGTTAATCACTGAAGTCCCATCAAAAGTCACATCAGCTACATTATCTAATCCTGTGCCCCTGCTTAGGGTCACTGTCTCATATCCTGCTGCTGTTCCTGAAGTCGGGGAAATGACAAGTGTCGATGATGCATACTCAAATCCATTTGATAAAGTAGCAGTACCTAACTTTGCTGTCACTTGCACGTCTACATCTACAGGTAAAGCAGTTGTACCTGTGTACGCTGTCGTCGTCGCCGTTATAACCGTGTCAGTTACAGTAAGAATGGTAGCACCACCTACCTCTGCTGCCCCCTCAAAAAAAGCAATATCCGTTGCCCCGGTCAAACCCGTACCCGTAATGGTGATAGGTGTGCCTCCAAGCGACGTTCCAAAAGCAGGATCAACGCTTGTAACGGTCTGCGAAGCATACTCAAACCCATCTGATAAAGTAGCCGTACCTAAGGTTGCTGTCACTTGCACGTCTACATCTACAGGTGGGGTGCTTGTACCTGTGTACGCCGTCGTCGTCGCTTTCACTGTCGTTTCATCTACATTGGTAATCCCGGTAGCACCTCCGACTGCTGTTGCCCCCTCAAAAAAAGTAACGGCTGTTGTCCCTGTCAAACCCGTACCCGTAATTGTGATAGGCGTACCCCCTCCTGGTCCGCCAAGGCCAGGGTTAACTTGTGTGACGGATAACCCCGTGTAAGTGAACGGAATGGTTGCTGTGCCAACGGGCGTTGTGAGAATGACATCTACAACGCCTTCGCTATGTGCAGGTGTGACCGCCGTTACAGAGGTATTATTCACGACTGCATACGAAGCTGCAGCTGTCCCTCCAAAAGTCACGCTTGTCGTGCCTGATAGCTCTTGGCCCGTAATGGTCACCCCGGTCCCTCCCAAGGCTATCCCTGAATTAGGATTAATGCTCTGTATACTTGGCCCGATTGCTACTTGTAAAATATTCGCAGCACTTGGCTGATAACATTGGTTGGTCGCACCCTGCTGGCATACAATAGGTCCACCTGAAATACCCCCTTTCAATTGACTGCCTCCTATTTGCAAAGACAAAAGACACGAACCCTTACCTTGTAAAGCAAAAGGATTGCTGCAAAAACCTGAGCTTGTTACCTGTGAAATACCTGGAATCGATTGCATTGTTAAGGTATGTGGCTTACTTGATTGATTGGTGACTCGATACGTTACTGTTGCTATCTCACCTGGGCCAACAACAACAGAGGTCGCTGTCTGTGGTGCAAACGTCCACAATGGAACCCCGGCTTGTATAACTGATGATACGAACAAAAGGAGTAAAGCAAGTTTGCTTGTCCATTTTTTTCTTTGCATGTTGATATCCTTATGCAAACAGCTTATACGAGATAAGTCAGATTAAATAAAAATCCATTGGTATAAATATTTTTTATTTTTAAGCCGGTGTTTAACGTTTGGCCTGCGGCACGACCCATCTGGCTTTTACCCCAATCAGCAAACTCATACCCTGCACCCATTTGCCAATGCGGATTTAAGATTTGCTGTAAACCAAATCCGAGCGTATACGTAAATGTATTTGTCACATGATGAACAAAATTATTGTTTCGAATCGCCTCAAAAATAAGGGGCGCATTCATGAATTTGTCGGTTCGGTTAAAGCCTGCGCCTAAGCTTCCGCTTATCCAGGGCAGGAGCTGATTATTTTTATCTAATAACAACTTGCCTTTTAAGGTAATTGCTCTGTGCCGGACTTTATAGTCATATCTATAATTATCAAACTCTGAATCCGCATCATCCCAGATATACCCTTTGAATTTTGCATCGCCTGTTGCTGTTAACCCAAGGCCTAGCTGCCCTTGCCACTGACGAGACAGTATTTTCTGCATGCCGAAAAAAAACTCACCCTCAACCAGTGCTGTTTTCGATTCACTGCTTAAATACGTTTTTTCGGTTTCTGGTGCTAGATAAAAGGTTTGTGTTTTATCGCCTTTTGCCCACACAGGCCCAGCACTAATCGTACCGACCCACGTACATGTTTTTTCAGGCACCACGACACCCATGGTTCCCGCTGATGCATTCACTGAAAAAAGACTCAGTAAACAAGCCGATAAAAAAGCGTCCCGCTTCATAAACTATACCTCGCATTCCTGTGCCCACACCCGAAGCATCGCATTGCCTTCAGGATATAATGCGCAACTCACTTCGCGCACTTCCGCTCCAAAATTAGCTTGCTGGAGCCCTAACAAAACCGGTCCAATTAAAGCCGAAGGCGTGCCTTCGCGCTCAAATAATGGAAAAATTCGTACTTCTTTTGCAACCCGCGCAAGTTCTCTAATACGATTTAAATGCACATCTATTGATTGCTGATTAGAACCTGCAAATAAATAGTGTGAACTCAATGCCAAATCAAACGAAAAATCATCAAAAGCCAGCATAGCATCATCTGATAAAGGTTTGTACCGCCCTTCAGAAACGCCTAATTCATAATCTTCAAAAAATAAATCCATGCCTTCGCGTCGACTGACTAAAAACGCGTCCATACCGCCGTAATTTGTGACATTGAATTGACTCGGGTCTTTTAATACCTGTGCCGCGCGTGCCTCAAAATCGGCTACCGCGATTTGCTTTAGTTTGGATTTTGAATCAGAAAATAATGGGTCCATACTAATAATATTCGCTTGATGCATGGCGTGAAGCTCTGTATTCACGGCACTGGGGCCGCAGCCATATTCTAATATGGATTGAGTGAGCATCTGATCTGATAAATCAAACATCTCTTGATACTCAGAGACATGATGTCCCCATAAAACACGCTTTCGCATACAACCACTCCCTTTAAATTTTGCGCTTCACAACCTACCTTCTGCGAGGTATAGTCTAGCCTATTTCATAACGAAACTGGAAGTCATTATGTATCATGGTCTCCCCCACCTCCTTGGCGACACCTTTGATGCCTTGCGTGAAAGCGTTTATCGCTTTGCAAGTCATGAGATAACACCCCTTGCAGAAAAAATTGATAGCGAAAATGCTTTTCCTCAACCCTTATGGCGAAAACTGGGGGAATTGGGTTTGCTGGGTATTACTGTCGATGAAGCATATGGCGGTGCGAATTTAGGTTATCTTGCCCATGTGATTGCGATGGAAGAAATATCACGCGCGTCCGCATCGGTTGGTCTCAGCTTTGGTGCGCATTCTAATTTATGTGTGAATCAAATTAATCTACATGGTACAGAGGCACAAAAAAAGCAGTATTTACCCAAGCTTATTTCAGGTGAGCACGTCGGTGCACTCGCCATGAGTGAGGCGAATTCCGGCTCAGATGTGGTCAGCATGCAGCTTAATGCACGCCATGAAGGCGGGCGATTTATTTTAGATGGCACAAAAATGTGGATCACCAACGGTCCTGAAGCAGATACACTCGTGGTTTACGCCAAAACAGATAAAGCGGCCGAAAAACACGGGATTACGGCTTTTATTATTGAGAAAAATTTCCCGGGATTTAAAACCGCTCAAAAATTAGATAAGCTTGGTATGCGTGGCTCAAACACCTGTGAACTCGTGTTTGAGCACTGTGAAGTCCCTGAAGCAAATATACTCGGTGAAATCAATCAAGGCGTTGCAGTGCTGATGCGCGGTCTTGATTATGAACGCACCGTGCTTGCAGCAGGCCCTATTGGCATTATGCAAGCGTGTCTTGATTTAGTGCTGCCTTATCTTCATCAACGCAAGCAGTTTGGCAAAGCGATTGGCGAATTTCAGCTCATGCAAGGCAAGCTTGCCGACATGTATTCTGATTTAAATGCCTCCAGAAGCTATTTATATGCCGTTGCACGTGCCTGTGATGCGGGACAAGTCACTCGAAAAGATTCCGCTAGTGTGATTTTATATGCCTCTGAGCGCGCCACACAAATGGCACTGCAAGCCATTCAAATACTCGGTGGCAATGGTTATATCAATGAATACCCTGCAGGCCGGCTTTTGCGTGATGCAAAGCTTTATGAAATTGGCGCAGGGACTTCTGAAATTCGTCGCATGTTAATTGGACGTGAATTATTTCAAGCTGAGAACTAAACCTATGAACCCAGATCAAGATATTGTCATTGTTGCTGCAAAACGTACGCCATCAGGTGCACTACTCGGTGGCTTATCTAAAATAAAAGCGCCAGAGCTTGGTGCTATCGCACATAAAGCGGCGATTGAAGCCGCTGGCATTAATCCTGATTTAATCAGTGAGGTGCTAACCGGTTGCGTGCTCTCAGCGGGCCTTGGACAAGCACCTGCAAGGCAAGCGGCACTGGCAGCGGGTATTCCGAATAGCACCCCCGCGACCACTTTAAATAAAATGTGTGGCTCAGGCATGAAAGCCGTCATGATGGCACATGATGCCATCCGTGCAGGCAGTGCATCATGCGTGCTCGCAGGCGGTATGGAAAATATGAGCCTTGCCCCCTATTTACTGCCTAAAGCACGTGCAGGCTATCGCCTTGGCCATGGTCAGCTCGTTGATCACCTCTTTTTTGATGGCCTTGAAGATGCCTATGAATCAGGTACCCTAATGGGCGTTTTTGCAGACAGAACCGCAGCAAAACTTGGCTTTACACGTGACATGCAAGATGCTTTTGCAAAAACCTCAATGCAACGCGCACTCGACGCACAACTATCAGGGGCTTTCGAGCAAGAAATCGCACCTGTACTTGATATCACCCAAGATGAAGGCCCTGATGCTGCAAAACTTGAAAAGCTTGCCCGACTCAAACCTGTTTTTAACCCCGATGGGACAGTCACAGCAGGCAATGCAAGCTCGATTGCAGATGGCGCTGCAAGTTTAATTTTAATGACCGAAGCCGCGGCTAAAGCCGAAGGCATTCAGCCTTTGGCACGTATCAAAGCCCATGCGACACATGCAGGCGCACCTGAGCACTTTACCACAGCCCCTATTGATGCCATTCAAAAAGTTCTTAGACAAGCCGATTGGACAGCCGAAAGCGTTGATTTATATGAAATTAACGAAGCCTTTGCTGTGGTGACACTCGCCGCCATCCAAGCACTTGAACTGGACAGCAATCAAGTCAATATTCATGGTGGTGCTTGCGCTTTAGGTCATCCTATTGGCGCTTCTGGCGCACGTATTTTAGTGACTTTAATTCACGCATTAAAACAAAAACAACTCACACGAGGCGTTGCAGCGCTTTGTATTGGTGGTGGCGAAGCAACGGCCATTGCCATTGAGTGCTTATAAATACAAACAGGAGATGAGGATGATCAAACAAAGCTCGGTGTATTTAATATTAAGTGTATTGATTGTTTTATTTTCAAATTACATCAAAATTTTTTTCGTATACATGAACCTGCTTTATGCCTATATCAATACCTGGCTTCAACCTTTATTCGGCTCAGGCCTTATGGGAGAAGCCTTTCGAGATATGGTCACACTGGTGCTCATACCGTTTGCGCTGGCGGCCATCCCCGCGCTAATTTATTGGGTCATTAAGCGCAAAAGAATGCCTTATTTTCTTGAGCTGATTTGGCTGTTTTGGCTTGTTTTAGCGCTTAGCACGTATCTTATTCATTAAACGAGTTATTTATGACCACTTTAAACACCGAATTAAATCCCGCGAGCACGCCCTTTAAAGCCAATCAAGCCTATATGAGCGATTTGCTTGAAGACTTAGATAAAACGCTACTGAAAATTAAGAAAGGGGGCACCGAGCGCCAACGAACGCATCATAAAAATCATGGCTAACTACTACCACGTGAGCGTTTAGCGCATTTGCTTGATTTAGGTAGCCCTTTTCTCGAGCTCTCACCACTGGCAGCCCATAACGTTTACGATGATGACTTGCCTGCAGCAGGTTTAATCACCGGGATTGGTATCATTAATCAAACCACCTGCATGATAGTAATAAACGATGCAACGGTGAAAGGCGGTACTTATTACCCGCTGACCGTTAAAAAGCACCTACGCGCACAAGAGATTGCAGCACAAAATCACCTCCCGTGTATTTACTTGGTTGACTCAGGTGGTGCTTTTTTACCAAAACAAGATGAAGTGTTCCCCGATAAAGAGCATTTTGGCAGAATCTTTTTTAATCAAGCCAATTTATCAGCCCAAAACATTCCACAAATTGCAGTTGTCATGGGCTCATGCACAGCAGGAGGCGCTTATGTCCCTGCCATGGCCGATGAATCAGTGATGGTGCGTGAACAAGCGACTATTTTTTTAGGCGGCCCGCCCTTAGTGAAAGCAGCCACAGGTGAGGTGATTAGTGCTGAAGCGCTGGGTGGCGCTGATGTACATTGTAAGCAGTCTGGTACTGCTGATCATTACGCAGAGGATGATATTCATGCTTTAACCCTGGCTCGAAATATTGTCACGCATCTCAATCGCCCAAGCTTATCTGATTTAAATCAAACCGATTTTAATGAGCCCCTGTATCCTGCTGAGGAATTGCATGGCGTGATTCCAAGTGACGCACGAAAACCGATTAATGTGTATGAAATTATCGCCCGTCTTGTCGATGGCTCAGTATTTGATGAATTTAAAGCACTGTATGGCACAACGCTCATCTGCGGGTTTGCAACACTTTATGGCCAACCAATTGGTATGATTGCCAATAACGGCATTTTATTTTCAGAAAGTGCCTTAAAAGGTGCGCATTTTATTGAACTATGTTCACAACGCAATATCCCACTGGTTTTTTTACAAAATATCACAGGCTTTATGGTCGGCAGTAAATATGAAGCTGAAGGCATTGCAAGGCACGGCGCCAAAATGGTGATGGCCGTTGCCAATACCAAAGTCCCTAAATTCACAGTGATTATTGGGGGTAGTTTCGGGGCTGGAAATTATGCCATGTGTGGCCGCGCCTACGATCCTCGTTTCTTATGGGCATGGCCTAACGCTCGCATCTCTGTGATGGGGGGCGAACAAGCAGCAAACGTACTGGCTGAAGTCACGCGCGATAAATACACCAAACAAAACAAACCATGGTCTGAAGCAGAAGAAAAAGCCTTTAAAGCCAACTTACATACGCAATATGAAACGCAAGGCCATCCTTATTATGCCAGTGCACGTCTCTGGGATGACGGTGTCATTGCGCCCAAAGATACGCGTAAAATATTAGGCTTAAGCTTGCTTGCAACCCGTAACACCCCTATCGAACCCACCCAATTTGGTGTATTTCGCATGTAATGGAGAAATAATCATGCACAACTTACTGACTGAACTTGATGGACACGTATTTATTTTAACGCTCAACCGCACCGATAAACATAATGCATTTGATGATACGCTGCTTCAGGCATTACAGGCACAATTGGACTATGCCGCTGAAAACCCTGAGATTCGTGTGATTCTGCTGCGTGCCAATGGTCGCCATTTTTCAGCCGGCGCTGATTTAGATTGGATGCAGCGTATGGCAGGTTTCGATGAAGCTGAAAATAAAGCTGACGCCAAAGCCTTAGCGCATCTATTAAGCAGTTTGCATCATTGCCAAAACCCAACGCTTGCTGTGAGTCAAGGTGCTGCTTTTGGTGGTGGAGCAGGCCTTGCTGCTGCTTGCGATATTGCCATTGCAGCTGACAATGCACAATTTTGCTTTTCAGAAGTTAAATTAGGATTAATTCCTGCTGTTATTAGTCCCTATGTGGTCCGCGCGATTGGCGCTCGCGCTGCCAATTGGCTGTTTATGAGTGCCGAAAAAATTGATGCGAAAACCGCTTTAAATTTAGGCCTCGTACATCAGATTGTACCTGAAGAAGAGTTGCCTTCTCATGCACATCAGTATGCTCGAAGCCTTGCCACGCTCGCGCCTGAAGCCGTGCAAGCTTCAAAAGAGCTGGTGGCTGCTGTGACCCATCAACCGATTGATGAGACATTACAAGATTTAACCGCAACGTTGATTGCAAAAAAACGTGCCTCGGCGGAAGGGAAAAAAGGCATGCAAGCTTTTTTGAATAAAAAAACGCCCATTTGGGATTAAGTTTAAGATTAAATTTAGGATTAATTTATGTTTTCAACGCTTTTAATTGCAAATCGTGGCGAAATTGCTTGCCGTATTATTCAAACAGCGAAACGCCTTGGCATCCGTACCATTGCTATTTATTCAACTGTTGACCAAAATAGTTTACATGTGCAACTGGCCGATGAGGCACATTGTATTGGCGCCCCTGAAGCCACTAACAGTTATCTCAATATAGAAGCAATCATTGCCGCAGCTACGGCCTCAAATGCCGATGCGATTCACCCAGGTTACGGTTTTTTATCTGAGAATCCAGCTTTTGCAAAAGCATGCAAAAAACATCACATCACGTTTGTTGGTCCATCGGTCCATGCCATGGAACTGATGGCATCCAAACAACGCGCAAAACAATGCCTAGACAAAACAGATGTGCCTTTAACACCTGGCTATCACGGGAAAAATCAAGATGATAAAATATTACGTCAAGCCGCGACCGACATTGGTTTTCCAGTACTCTTAAAAGCCGCGTCCGGTGGTGGTGGAAAAGGCATGCGCGCTGTCACACAAATACAAGATTTTGAGGCGGCCCTTGCCGGTGCAAGACGCGAGGCAACAGCCAGTTTTGGTGATGACACCATGCTAATTGAAAAGCAAATCATTCAACCGCGTCATGTTGAAATACAAATCATGGCGGATAATCATGGTAATGTCGTGCATTTATTTGAACGCGATTGCTCCATTCAACGCCGACACCAAAAAATTATTGAAGAAGCACCAGCACCAAACTTACCTAAAAAATTAAAACAAGCATTAGCCGATGCAGCTATCACTGTGGCTCAAACCATTGATTATCAAGGTGCGGGTACGATTGAGTTTTTAGTCGATGCTGACCATCACTTTTATTTCATGGAAATGAACACCCGCTTACAAGTTGAGCATCCTGTCACTGAAATGATAACCGGTCTTGATTTGGTTGAATGGCAATTACGGATTGCTGCCAATGAAAAACTACCACTCAAACAAGATCAAATAAAAGCAACAGGACATGCCATTGAATGCCGCATCTATGCTGAAGATACCAGTCAGGGCGGCTTGCCTTCAACCGGTATACTGCGTGTATTCGAAACCCCTAAAAATGAGGGCATTCGACTCGATACGGGCTTTCAAAATCACGATGCTATTACGCGTTTTTATGATCCGATGCTCGGTAAACTCATTGCATGGGGCGAAACACGTGATGCCGCGCTACAGCGCTTACAACTCGCATTAAATCATTATGTTTTAGGCGGCCTTAAAACCAATATTACTTTTCTTCGGTCTTTACTCACGCATAAAGCATTCAAAACAGCAGCGCTTAGCACTGAATTTTTAACACAACATCCTATTATTGAACCCACCCCTCAGCATGAAACAGCTTTGATGCTGGCTGCAGGCATGTGCTTTCTGAAACATCAGGCTTGCTTAAAAAAACAAGCACTTTTCTCAGATACTTTCTCATGGCAACTTCAGGGGCGTATCACATGGCCACTCTATTACGAAATCAATCAGACACGCTATACCGTGCAACTCACGCCTATTTCATCCAATCAGTTTGAATATAACCACCAAAATAAAAAGCAATTGATTCAAATAAATTATTTTGATGATTACTTAACGCTCGAAACAAACACAGAACGCCTGCACGCATACACTGAAACACAAAAACACCAGACCTTATTTCATACACAAGCAGGCAGTGTTACCGTGATTCCTGTGGATAATCCAATCAAACCCACCGCAACACACACCATGCAAAATAGCTTGAATGCCCCGATGCCTGCAACGGTTGTTGCTGTATTAAAAAACAAGGGCGAGCAGGTAAAAGCAGGAGATGACTTAATGGTACTGGAAGCGATGAAAATGGAACATACGATTAGAGCGCCGGAGGCAGGTGAGCTCACCGATGTTTTTTATGCCATTGGTGCTCAAGTCGAAGAGGGCGCGAGATTAGTGGCTTTAACACCGTTGAATACGCCCCAAAACGAGGAAATATAAATTATTATGTCCATTCCAAAGCAGGTGACACTCGTTGAAGTCGGGCCTCGTGATGGCTTACAAAATGAGCCTCAATTTGTGCCGAGCGAGCAAAAAATTGAATTAATCAATCAGCTTAGCCAAACGGGCTTAAAAAATATTGAAGTCACAAGCTTTGTTTCAGAAAAAGCCATTCCACAACTTGCGGATAATCATGCTGTTTTTAAAGGCATCCATAAACCTCAAGATATTAATTTTTCAGCCCTGATACCCAATCTAACAGGCCTTACAGAAGCCTTAAAAGCCGGACTGACACATATCGCCATTTTTACAGCTGCAAGTGATACATTTAATCAGCGTAATATTAACTGCTCCATCAAAGACAGCTTAGCCCGTTGCAAATTAGTGGTGGATGAGGCTAAAAAGCATCAATTACATATTCGTGCTTATATTTCATGTGTGCTTGGTTGTCCTTATGAAGGTCATATTTCACCCAAACAAGTGCTGGCAGTCACCGAAGCCTTACTCGCTTTAGGCGTTGATGAAATTAGTTTTGGCGACACGATTGGCGTTGGCACCCCCAAACAAACGTTAGATTTAATCAAAGCTATCATGCCTTTATTGCCAAGCAACAAAATTGCCATGCATTTTCATGATACATATGGGCAGGCTATTGGCAATGTATACGCTTCATTAACAGCCGGTATTCACCGCTTTGACAGCGCCATTGCAGGGCTTGGCGGCTGCCCTTACGCACGAGGGGCCAGCGGTAACCTTGCAACAGAAGATATTTTATATTTAATGCATGGGCTTGGCATTGAAACTGGCGTGGATATTTACAAAGTTGTGAAAGCTGGCGACATGATATGTCAGTATTTGGGTCGAAAAAATCAATCCAAAGTCGCCAATGCACTACTGGCTAATCACACATAAAAAGAGGCCCTTAGGCCCCCTTCTATGAGTGATTAATTTAATTTAGATTGATTTAAATTAAATGCTAAAAGTAGCGCCTACCTCATCATCACATTCAGACATCGACGCACCTTCTGGTAAAGCTTGAGTAGAAGCTGCCACAGGCGCTGGATTAAAGATAGGGCTTAATAGCGCTAACAATAATAGGCCTAATGCCTTCATGAATAAAGACGCAAATTGATTCGTTTGAGACGCACTGTCAGAATCACCTGGATTGATACTGGGTGCTTGAAACATCGCCCCAACTTGACCAACTTGAGATAAAACCGTATCAGTCGCTGTTTTAGTCACGCGCTCTGCAACTTCTGTCGCTGCATCCACTACAAACTTGCTTGCATCTTCAGATGCTTTTGTCGCCAAGTCAGCACCGGCCTGAGAGGCATCAGCATAGAGGCGGTCAATCTTTTGAGAAGTGTCCTCTGCAAAGCGTGACGCAGCCATTGATGCATCCGTATAAAGACGGTTCGCTGCACCCGATGCATCCGTGTAGAGTCGGCCCATTCCATCTGAAGCCTGCGTTGTGAGATCCTTCATTGCTCGAGATGCTTCCGTTGCAAAGGTTGAACGTTTAAATAGGTTTAAAATATCTTCTGTAAACATAAATTTCCCCTTTATTTAATCATCTCGAGACAAACGCTACCATATTGGTTATTAATAAGTCAATAAAAATTTAGATATTTTTTTTTATTCGCGATACTATCGCTATGCAATTTAATTTCTATTTACTACTATTAACTGAAATAGTTAATCATAATTTTATATAAATATTATGCTGAGTGCCCTCCGAAAAACATTGTCTCCACTTTTAGGCCTATTCATATTTACGCTAGGCAGCGGTTTTTTCTTGACCCTGCTTTCACTCGCAATGTATGCACATAAAGAACCGCCTATTTTAATTGGTATCATGACCGGTGTATTTTATGCAGGGCTTGTATGTGGCTCACTGTTTCTTGAACCTTTTATTATAAGGGTTGGTCATATCAGAGCTTTTTCAGCTTTTGCATCAGCACTTGCTGTGATTAGCTTATTACATGGTATTTTTTATCATATGCCATTATGGTTAGCGCTTCGTTTTTTCACCGGTGTTGGCACCACCGGTATTTTTTTAGTGATTGAGAGCTGGCTGCTGTCTAACAGCACCAATGCCACGCGAGGACGGATTGTATCACTCTATATGATTACGTTTTATGCGTCTGAAGCCTTTGGGCAGCTTTTAATTAATTTTGGTGAGCCCAATGATTTACTGCTTTATGGCATTGCGGCCATGCTTTGCTCACTCTCCGTGATTCCACTGTCTATTACACGCTCGCCCATGCCTCAGCTCACAGACACGTCCTCAATGAAACTCCGTACTTTATATAAACAAACAACTTCTGCTTTATTTGGTTGCTTTTTTGCGGGCATGATTTTAAGTGCGGCTTATGGTTTATTTCCAATATTATATGAAGATATTTATGATGATACATCGCAAGTGTCTATTATGATGTTTTTCCTTATATTAGGTGGCATGCTATTACAATATCCGGTTGGAAAGTGCTCTGATTTATTTGATCGGCGACTAATGGTTATTATTATATCCATTAGCGCCATTGTTGCCTCAGCATTACTCATGCAAAGCATGCATGCTTATTTCTATGCCCTGATTTTGATGACATTATTTGGTGGATTTGCAACCACAATTTACCCACTCTGTATTAGTTATGCTTGTGACAAATTAGATCAAAAAGATATTCTTGCTGGTCTTCGTGGCTTGCTCCTTTCTTATAGTTTAGGATCCACCGTTGGTCCTTTTGTGGCACCTGTGTTCATGCATGGCACCCATAAAACTTATGTATTTATTTATTTTATTGTTATTTTTTCTCTTACCGCATTGTTGTTTATTTATCAGAAACTAAAAACAGAAAGCCCACCGCACGAAGAGCCCTTCCAAATGATGCGACATACCACCGCTGTCATGAACGAAGTCGATCCTCGATCTGACTCAGAATAAACACTTGCTTTTTGCTCTGATTTATTTTATTTGTAAAGAAGCTGTAAAGAAACCCTAAACATCCAAGCTGTTAATGGTTTATCAATTGGAGATACCCCATGCTGCTATACGATACGTTTGTTGCTTTACATCTCCACAGGCCACATGCCTTACTGCCTCAAGAGATCATCACCCAGCTGTTAAGCACAGAAATAACGCCTCTTGACTTAGCAGAAGCTAAAAAGCATCGAACTGCTGCTTATCGCTGTATTCGTCATGAACATTCAAAAGCAAATATCACGCATTTACAAGAAGCCTATGGGGTCTTCATCACGACATGTGAAGCGGCTCTTGAGCATCAGCAATCATCTGATTTACGATCTATTTTAATTTCTTTTTTTAAGCAAACGCATCATATTAATCAGTGGCTTCAACTTTTAAACTTTAATCCAGCCCCAGAAGCATTATTAAGTTTTTCGCCTTTGGCCCGACATTTTGTTGACAATCCAGACGCTTTTGCTTCTCTTCTAGGTTGGTTTATTTTACAAGGCGCGACACCAAAAGCGCTACTCGAAACACATATTATTCAAGATTATCTTCGCTATCATTTGCTGAGTTCAGCGCTCTATCAGACGCTTTCATCTCAACCTGAAACCATGGAACTTGCAGATGCGTTAACAACAACACGTTTTCCTGAGGCTGGACTTTTATTTCGTGCACTCGATGGCAGCGTACAAACCAGTCAGCCTTTAGATACCCCCCCACAACATATTCCTTCATGTAGCACACCGCTCACAGCAATAGAATTTGATGCCTTACAAGAGATATTCGGGGTCCATTTTTTAGCTTTTGCTCTCGAGTATTTTTCTGACTATCAAGTGTTTTTAAAACAGACTTTAAATTTTGATGCACACCCGCGCATTTACCTGCCTGAACTACTCCACCATGTTCAAGCCAGCGAAATGTTAAAGCAAACACTCGCAGCCTGTCTATCCAATGAAACGTTTGATGCATTGATTGATGCACGTATAGGGGATGTTTTAATGCTACTGCCTTATGCTGCTTATTTAAGAGAAAAAATCAGTGAGACGGATCTAAATACTTACTTACAAGCCATTCAAAAAAACGCACATTCATCTTTGAATTTAGTCGGTAATTTATCTCAGTTACTACGTGTATTTAA
>JAALKW010000030.1 GCA_011087865.1 Legionellaceae bacterium | reverse complement strand
CAATGGGAAGTGTTTTGAAAAGTGAGTCTACTTGTTAATGGGTGGCGCTATATAAGCATTTTATCCTCAATGAATATGTTCGATTTGATATCGCCTCGTTTAAGAATGGACAGAAGGTTTATATTGAATCTGGTGGCTGAAAAAGGAGTGGTGATGCAGAAACTACCCTCTATCTTTCTGGCAGATGAGGAGGTTGTGCTGACCGGAATAAAAAATAGCGCGGTTGCATTTAAGCTTGCATCGAAGACACTGAAGCATCATATTCCTTTTGTGTTAAAAGCATACAAAGTAAATCAAGATATTTTGAAGTTTGTGTCAAAGAAAATAACACAAGATGCAAGTTTCCAAGCCTCCCTAGCTGCGGAAACTGATGCAGCTTTAACCGAAGCATCAGCTGCTGAACCGGCAGTGTCTACTCAGCCGTCGACACTGCCTCAATTGGGCTTTTTTTCTTCTGCAGCTGCTGCATCACCAGCTTTATTACAAGATGAGGTGAGCTTTTCTAGCGCACTATAAGCGTATGAAATAAATGACTTAAATAGGGTGTTTTAAGTTTTAATTAAACGCCCTGTTAATTTTTTATTATTGTGGCGCTTTTTTGCTGAAGCTTATTTTTCACAAATTGCATGCCCTGAAAAATAGGTTCAGAAACGCCTTTTGGAAAATTTAGCGGTAGGTTTGTTGAGACGGTATTGATTACCGAATCAATGCGAGACAGCATATCATCAAGAATAGCCGCTGCGCGATCAACCGAATAGTGCGTGGCTTTAGCTGTTTCTAAAAAGTGTTGACGTTTCACTTGATGCCAATGTGTCGTGACTGTTTTGCTATGGAGAGGCATGGCCATGTTTAAATCTTCTGTTTTTAGCTTGTTTTGAGCCATTTTGGGATAGCTTGATGAAATATCATAGAGAGGTGTCAATTGGTATTTGCCTTCAGGTTGAATCAAGACGCTGAAATTTTTTGCATGGCCGTCGGTGGCCGCAAGCAACCAAAAAAGAATTTGTGAGCAATAAAATACATCTCTGTCATGAATGGGGTTTGCTGAGCCGAGTAAAAATCGCATGATGTGTTTAATACCAGGGCCGCCATTTTTTGTGTATTTTGAATCAGATGCAAATCCAAGTGCTTGGCAAATGCTCTCTTGAGGCAGGCGCATAAGCCAGCTTTTGTCGGCTGAATATTGTCGATCAAAGCGTTTAATCGCGAGGGCCTGTATGTCTTCAAAGTGCAGGAGATGAGATTTAGTGACAGGTAAGCCAAAAGCTTCTGCAATTTTTAAACAGAGCCATTCGTTTTCAAGTTGGCCCGGTGTGAGTGATGTATCAGCGAGTTTTAAAATATGGCTGGTTGGCGTTTTATCACGTGGCCTTGCCCAGGTATCTTGATGGTATAAAAAAGCGGCTTTGTCTTGTGAACCAGGGAGTGTATGACAAAACGTATCTAGTCCTGCAGCAAGGCCTAAGGGATATTTTTTGGTGTCGCTAAGACGTTTTGCAATGGCTTTGTCAGCGAGGGCTTCAAATCGTATTTTTTGATTAAAAACAGGAATACGGCCAGGAATAATTTGTAGTGCACCCACGCACTCTCTGCCAATAGCACTGAGCAGGTCAAAAGCATGGTTACTTTTTGTTTTAAACTGTGCTTGAATGCGAGACTTTACTTTTGCATCATCGGGCAATAAATTATCAAAAAAATGCAGAACAGCCGGTGTTTTAAACGGTTTATTTAATAATGGCAATGAGAGCGATATGGGTCTTGCGCCCGGTGTATTTAACCATGCTGATGCATAGGTAAAGCTGAGTTTGTCTACACTGTTTTTTTTGAGTGAGCCAACAGGGCGTCCGTTCATTAAGACATTGAGGGTTTGGTGTGTTTTTTTTGGGGTTACCATTCTTCGTTCCATTGTGATGCTTTCGGTGTTTGTTCGTCTTTATTGAGCATTGTAATATCTAATTTGACCGCAGATAATATCCTAAATAGCGTATCCAGTTTGGTGCCTTCGGGTCTTTTTTCAAATTCTGAAATGGTTTGTTGCTTCAGTCCCACTAATTTACCGACTGCGGCTTGGCTGAGTTTTAAATTTTTTCTACGATTGGCAACGAGCAGTGCAAGCTCTTTGGGTGAGCAAATAAACATAATTATGAGCTTTTTCTAATTAACTGATATGCTTAACCATAACGGTTCTATTGAGTGAAATCTAGATGTTACAGGTAACAAAACTGGCATTTGATTATTCGGGTGATTATTCGAATAAATTATTACTACAAACTGTTGATTTTTCAGTTAAAACCAGCACAATTTTACATGTGAAAGGCAAAAACGGTGTTGGGAAAACAACGTTATTAAAATTATTAGCAGGGCTTTTGCATCCGATTGAGGGTGAAATTATCTATGAAGGTGATTTGTGCTATGTAGGGCATCAAAACGGAGTGAATGCGCGTTTAACACCTGATGAACATGTGCGTCTTGATTTGGGCGTGACGGATTTAGCAGTATTAAATCATGTACTCGGTCGTTTAAATTTAAATACTGTGCGTGATATGCCCTGTGGTTTGTTATCAGCAGGCCAAAAACGACGTGTAGGCTTATTAAGATTACTGACGACAGATGCTAAATTGTGGCTTTTAGATGAGCCGTTTGTGGGGCTTGATGAAGCAAGCATGCAAATATTAATTGAATTAATCAAAGCGCATCTCAAACAAAAAGGGAGTGTAATTTTTACTTCGCATCAGACTTTAAATATTGATTTAGAGGTCGGCGTATTTCAGGAATTGGTTTTATGAGGTTTCTCAGACAATTATTTCAGCGCGAATTCTTATTGCAAGCACGTGCTTTACGTGGTGTATTGAACGCAGCTTTGTTTTTTCTCATGGTTTTATTATTATTTCCCTTAGGGTTTGAGGCAGATCCTGGTTTGCTTAAAAAAATATTGCCTGGTCTGATTTGGATTGCCATATTATTTGCTTTTTTTCTGTCAGCAGAAGGCGTGTTTCAACAAGAAAATGAAGATGCCGTGTTGGAGCAGTGGCTTTTATCTAGTATACCCATGCATCTACGCATTCGGATCAAATTATTTGTGCACTGGATAAGCTTAATGGTTCCCATGATAGCTTTATGCTTTTTGATAGCTTTATTATTTGATTTAAATGGGGTTGAGCTCGGGGTTTTAATTTTAAGCCTTTTATGTGGTACGCCAACGCTTTATATGCTTTGTGCTTTTTCTGCAGCGTTTGGTTTAGGCTTAAAAAGCCAAGGATTATTAACGGCTTTAATTGTTTTACCACTGACGTTGCCTGTGATGATTTTTGGGGGTGGCGTGCTCACACAAACCATGCAAGCATTGCCTGTATCAGGGCATTTAGCTTTTTTATTAGCGGCAGCAATTCTTAGTGTTTGGGGGGTGCCCTATGCCATTTCAGCCATTATTCGAGTGAGTGTGGCTGACGTGGGTCATTAGTAATGTTATGCTAGATGCCTTTCAAATTGATAGCATCTAGCGGAGTCGTTCATGTACGAAAAAATTCAATTGCCCAGTACGGGTGAGGCCATTACAGCAAATGCAGATGGATCTTTAAATGTACCGAATCAGCCAATTATTCCTTTTATTGAAGGGGATGGAATCGGTGTTGATGTAACACCTGCAATGCGAACCGTTGTGGATGCTGCGGTGAATAAAGCGTACGGTGATGCTAAAAAAATTGCATGGATGGAAATTTATGCGGGTGAGAAAGCCACCAAGCAATATGGCCCAGATGATTGGCTACCAGAAGAAACATTAAAAGCAATTCAAACATTTTTAGTTTCTATTAAAGGCCCATTGACCACGCCTGTAGGCGGCGGCATGCGTTCACTCAATGTTGCGATTCGTCAAAAATTAGATTTATATACGTGTTTACGTCCAGTGCGTTATTTTGACGGTACACCGAGCCCATTAAAAGAGCCATGGAAAACAAACATGGTTATTTTTAGAGAAAATTCTGAAGATATTTACGCGGGCATTGAGTGGCAAGCCGGCACATCTGAAGCGAAGCAAGTGATTGAATTTTTGAAAAACACAATGGGCGTTCAAAAAATACGTTTCCCTGATGATTGTGGTATTGGCATTAAACCGGTCTCTAAAGCCGGTACAACACGGATTGTAAAAGCAGCGATTCAATATGCGATTGATCAAAACAGAGATTCTGTCACTTTGGTTCATAAAGGCAATATCATGAAGTTTACAGAAGGCGCCTTTAAAGACTGGGGTTATCAGGTTGCAAAAGAGCAATTTGGTGCTGAGCTGTATGAAGGTGGCCCATGGATGACGCTAAAAAATCCCAAAACAGGTCAGGATATTGTGATTAAAGATGTGATTGCGGATGCATTTTTACAGCAAATTTTGTTACGTCCTGAAGAGTATGATGTGATCGCAACGCTAAATTTAAATGGCGATTATATTTCAGATGCGCTTGCAGCACAGGTAGGTGGCATTGGGATTGCGCCAGGTGCTAATCTCAGTGACGATATTGCTGTGTTTGAGGCAACACACGGGACAGCCCCTAAATATGCAGGGCAAGACAAAGTGAACCCAGGGTCGCTTATTTTATCTGCTGAAATGATGTTACGTCATTTAGGGTGGCATGATGCAGCGGATTATATTATTCAAGGCATGGAAGAGGCTATTCGTTCAAAAACGGTGACGTATGATTTAGAGCGCTTAATGGATAACGCAACCCGTTTGAAATGCTCTGAGTTTGCAGCAGCAATGGTGCAGCATATGGCGTAAAAGCGTTAAAATATTTTTTGTATTAAAAAGCCGAAGATGTGTCTGACTTCTTCGGCTTTTTTTTATTTTTTTATTTTTTAATGCTAATTTACTGGCGAAATGATATTTCAAAGACTATAAAAAAGGTAAGAGGATTTTGTTTATGCCAAGACAAATGCCAGCACAAATTGAAGAACAGGTTGTAACTGAGGCATCCGTTGAATTGGCAGTGCAAACGCCTAAAAAGTATCAAGTGATTTTGTACAATGATGATTACACACCCATGGCTTTTGTGGTGTTGGTGATACAACAATTTTTTCATGTAGCTGAAGATGTTGCCGTACAGTTAATGATGCAAGTGCATCAAAAGGGACGCGCTGTTTGCGGTATGTTTACTCATGATGTCGCTGAAACCATTGTGGGATCAGTCAATGAGTATGCCAGGCTAAACGAGTATCCATTGTTATGCGTGATGGAGGCTGTTTAAACTTTTTAAGCTTGGTTATCTAGTCAGATAGGAGCAATAATTATGTTAAATAAAGAGCTTGAGTTCACCTTAAATCTTGCCTTTAAAGAGGCTCGAGAAAAACGCCATGAATTTATGACGGTTGAACATTTGCTTCTTGCCTTATTAGACAACCCAGCTGCAGGCAATGTACTACAAGCCTGTGATACTGATATCGATATTTTACGACGCGATTTAATAGATTTTATTGAAGAAACCACGCCTAAAATTCCTGAAGGGGAACTAGAGCGTGAAACACAACCCACACTTGGCTTCCAACGCGTGTTACAACGCGCAGTTTTCCATGTGCAATCTGCGGGTAAAACCGAAGTCAGCGGTTCCAATGTATTGGCTGCTATATTTAGTGAGCAAGAAAGCCAAGCCTTTTATTTTTTAAGACTAGAAAATATTACACGCTTAGATGTTATTAATTATATTTCTCATGGTATTTCAAAACAGCAGAGACAGCATTTTCAAGAAAATATGAACCCTGCTTTTGATGAAGAAGCAATGGGAAATGAGGCACAAGAATCTCCTTTAGATAGTTATTGTTTAAATTTAAACAAGCGTGCGCAAGCAGGAAAAATAGATCCATTAATTGGACGGCATGAAGAACTCCTACGTAGCATACAAGTCCTTTGTCGTCGCCGTAAAAATAACCCTTTATTGGTGGGTGAGGCAGGGGTTGGTAAGACAGCTATTGCAGAAGGACTTGCTCGACGCATTGTTGATAAAGACGTACCAGAAGCGATTCAACACTGTATTGTTTATGCGCTAGATTTAGGGGCACTGCTTGCGGGGACTAAATATCGCGGTGATTTTGAAAAACGTTTAAAATCTGTTTTAAAGCAGCTGAGTGAACAAGATGGCGGCATTTTATTTATTGATGAAATCCATACGATTATTGGTGCAGGGGCTGCATCAGGGGGAGTGATGGATGCTTCTAATTTGATTAAGCCATTGCTTGCAAATGGTGAACTGAAATGTATGGGTTCAACCACTTATCAAGAGTATCGTGGTATTTTTGAAAAAGACAGGGCGCTTGCAAGGCGATTCCAAAAAATTGATGTGGTAGAGCCCACCATAGATGAAACGTTTGATATTCTAAAAGGTTTAAAAGGTCGACTTGAAGAACATCATGGCGTTAAGTTTTCTGTACCGTCGCTACGTGCAGCAGCAGAATTATCAGCAAAACATATTCATGAACGTTTTCTGCCAGACAAAGCCATTGATGTGGTCGATGAAGCAGGTGCCTATCAAAATTTGTTAACCGCCTCAAAACGTAAAAAAATTATTAGCGTGACAGAAATTGAAGAAGTGGTTGCAAAAATCGCACGCATTCCAGTGAAGAAAATTTCGACACGAGACAAAGATGTTTTACGTTATTTAGAACGTGATTTAAAACTTTTAGTGTACGGGCAAGGGGAAGCAATTACAGCATTGTCATCTGCTGTTTGTTTGGCTCGCTCAGGTCTTCGAGAAGAAACAAAACCGGTCGGCAGCTTTTTATTCACAGGTCCAACAGGGGTGGGTAAAACTGAGGTAACCCGACAGTTGGCGAATGTATTGGGCGTTCAGTTATTGCGATTTGATATGTCTGAATACATGGAGAAACATACGGTATCTCGTTTAATTGGCGCACCTCCAGGATATGTTGGGTATGACCAAGGCGGTTTATTAACAGAGGAAGTACACAAGCATCCGCATGCTGTATTATTACTGGATGAAATTGAAAAAGCACACCCAGATGTATTTAATTTGCTGCTGCAAATCATGGATCACGGGACATTAACGGACACAAAGGGACGTGCCGTTGATTTTAGGCATGTTATTTTGGTCATGACCAGTAATGTTGGCGCACAAGAAATGAGCCGTACGTCGATTGGCTTTTCAGAGCAAGATAATAAATTAGATGGTACCGAAGTTTTAAAACGGCAGTTTACGCCTGAGTTTAGGAATCGCCTGGATGCAGTGATTAATTTTGGCATACTAGATACGCATACCATTGGATTAATCGTAGATAAATTTATCATGGAACTAGAAGAGCAGTTGAGCCAAAAAGGGGTTTCGCTCGAAGTGGATAAAGCAGCACGAACCTGGCTGATTAAAAATGGTTATGACAAGAACATGGGTGCACGTCCAATGGCACGTTTGATTCAAGAAGAAGTGAAGCAACCCCTTGCTGAAGAATTGTTATTTGGCAAACTCGCAAAAGGTGGACATGCCGCATTGACGCTTAAAGATGGTAAGTTGCACTTTGATACATATGATTATCGCGAGGGTGTTTGTTAAAGACACCCTCTTGCGTTTACTCTTGCGTTTATTTTTTTTTTGTTATCGTATCCCCATCATCAATTCTAATGAACAACTGAATCATGCTGAGTGTGATTGTTATTACAAAGAATGAGGCAGATAGAATCACACGTTGTCTCGCGTCAGTTCGATGGGCCGATGAAGTAATTGTGCTGGATTCAGGCAGTACAGATAACACGGTTGAAATTGCAAAAAAATATACCCCACATGTTTTTACTGAAACAGATTGGCAAGGGTATGGTATTCAGAAACAACGTGTTTTGTCTTATGCAACAGGGCAGTGGGTACTGCACTTAGATGCAGACGAGTGGGTTGATGAAGCACTTAAGGCTAAGCTGCTGCAAATCATGAAAGAAGACCAAGTAGATGCCTGTCGCGTTCCGATTCGTTTATGTTTTTATAATCAAGCCCTTCGATTTTCATCGAGCCCCACGCGCCATGCACGATTTTTTAGGCGTGAGGGTGCAGCATTTAGTGATGATGTGGTGCATGAAAAAATAATATTGCCTAAACATGCACGGATACAACAAATTAAAACACCTATTTATCATGATTCGTTTTTAGATCTCAGCCATGCGATTCAAAAAATGAATAAATACTCATCTTATTCAGCTAAAATTCGATTGGATGAAAAAAGAGAAACAACTTTTTCTCGTAGTTTTTATGCTGCATTCTGGATGTTTCTAAGATGTTATGTGTTCCAGCGAGGCTTTTTAGATGGAAAAGCAGGGTTAATATTAGCGGTTTTAAGCGCCCAGGGTAGTTTTTATCGTGGCATGAAACAAATTTATCGTGATAAAGCCATCGAAACCAAATGAGACTAGATATAGGGAAGTGACTACATGACACGGACGTTTTCTGCCTGGGGTTCTTTTTTTCTTGTTCTGACGTTATTTGCCGTACCGATGAGCTCAACAGTAAGAGATATATTGGTTGTTTTAGCTTTGATAAGTTTCGGTTTGGATAAAAATTATCGTGCGAATGTCAAACGTTTTTTAAATCGACCTTGGGTGTTTGCAGCATTAATTTTATTTTTACTGGCATGTGCAGGCTGTTTTTGGGGGCCTGCCAGCTGGCATGCTAAATGGCTGGTGCTCAAAAAATTCAATAAATTATTATATATTCCTTTTTTAGCGGTTGGTTTTCAAGAAGCGCGCATTCGACATGCGGCAATCCATGCTTTTTTATTGGCGATGCTCATCACTTGTATTTTATTGGTGATCAAATCGATGGGTTTGATTCATTATGGGGGGGATGATCCAGGCAAGCTGTTTCATAATCATATTTTAACCGGTTATATGCTCGCATTTGCTTCTTATTTAACGGCTTGGCTGGCTTCAAAAACGCAAGGATTTAAACGAGTATTGTACGGCACTTTCTGTGTTCTATTGAGTTATACGCTCATATTTATCTGTACAGGTCGTATGGCGTATATAGCTTATTTGATGGGCATGCTCATTTGGTTTTTTCAATATTTTTCATGGCGAAAAGCGCTGCTTTGGAGCACTGGATTTTTGTTTTGTTTTGCTTTGAGTTATTTAGTGAATTCCACCATGCAATTTTTAGTGCATCAGGCGAAAGATGATGTCACTTCTTATCATCAAGCCAATAAAAATACTTCGCTTGGTTTACGGATGCAATTTCATCTATATGCTTATGGTTTATTTAAACAACATCCATGGATAGGCAATGGCACCGGTGGATTCAGTGCTTTATTTAAACAAGATAGGCCGATACCGAATTGGAAACAAGGTGTTATTTGGGAGCCACATAGCCAATATTGGTTGATTGCTGCCGATTATGGTTTACTGGGTTTAGGCATCTATTCTTTTTTTCTTGCTGGTCTGTTTTGGGAAATTTTAAAATTACTAGACATGCGTGCAATGGCACTTGTTCTTTTTTCATCGTTTATTGTGGGTAGCCTGACTGATTCATTGATGCTTTACTCTGGTACAGGCTACTTTTTCTTTTTGTTTATGGCACTTTGTTTTGGATCGATTAAAAGCTCCAGCAAGCCGTGTAATCTAGTTGACGAAGCGGATGACCAAGCGCATCTTTGGTTATCAACCAAGGCAGATGAGATTCAAACATAAAAGCAAGTGTGTCTTCGTATCGTTTGGGCTCTAAATCTTCTGCTGTTGCAAGCTGATGTGTTTCTGTATCTGGCCCATGGGCTGACATACAGTTATGAATACTGACACCACCCACAGAAAAGCCTTCTTGTTTGGCATCATATTCGCCTTGAATGAGTCCCATGAGTTCACTCATAAAGTTTCGATGAAAATAAGGCGGCCTAAACGTATGTTCTGCGACCATCCAACGCGGTGGAAAAATAACAAAATCAAGGTGGGCAATACCAGGGGTGTTGCTTGGTGATGTTAATACCGTAAAAATAGAAGGATCGGGGTGATCAAAGCTCACCGTATTTATCGTATTAAACAAAGATAAATCATACACATAGGGTGCATATCGACCATGCCATGCCACGACATTGAGGGGGCTATGGTTATTTTCAGAAATCCACAAATGATTTTGATACTTACAAATAATATCAACATCTTCTAAGCAATTATCAACAGCTGCTGTTGGATAAAGAAAATGTCGAGGGTTAGCAAGACCATTGGCACCAATAGGCCCAAGTTCAGGTAAAGTGAGTGGCGCACCACCGTTTTCACATAAATATCCGCAGGCACAATTCGTGAGTAACTCAACCGTAAAGGTAATGCCGCGAGGAATCACAGCAATCCAACCGGGTTTAATGGTTAAAGCGCCTAATTCGGTTCGAATCAGTAATTCTCCTTGATAGGGAACAAACAGCATTTCACCATCTCGGTTATTAAAAAATTTATTGTCCATTGAGCTGGTGCAGCGATAAATATAGGTATTCAAACCTTGGTTGCCAGCCACATGAAATAAACCTTCAAGAAAGTCTTGTGGTGTGCTTGGCGTTGGAAAGGCTGACCAACGGAGTGGATTGGGGGGCTGTGCTGCAGCAAAGGGTTGTAAGGGTATATGTGGATAAGGCACAAAATCATTTTGTGTCACCGTAGGTTTATCGCGGTAAAGCCAGCTATAAAGATTTTGATGACGTGGTTGAGTAAAAGCACTGCCACTTAATTGTTCTGCATATAAGTCATGTGGACAATGCTGAGGGGCATTTTGATTGGGAGGAAGCGCGCCTGGAATGGCTTCTGTTGCATGATAATTTCCAAAACCACTGAGTGTCATATACTTCTCCCTTGTTATTCACAACTTGAATTGTGATTTCATGACTTCATCCTTTTGTTAAAGCATACTATACTCCGCTTTAAATTTTTATTTTTTAATGCTGAAAGAGGATTAAAACGTGGCTGGACATAGTAAATGGGCGAATATTCGTCATCGAAAAGGCGCGCAAGACGCAAAGCGCGGAAAAATTTTCACAAAGTTAATTCGTGAAATATCAGTTGCTGCACGTGAAGGTGGGCCTGACGAAGCTGCGAATGCAAGGCTCCGTGACGCGGTTTTAAAAAGTTTAAAAGCCAATATGAAACGAGACACGATTGATAATGCAATTAAACGGGGTGCCGGCGGCCTCGATGGCGCTGACATGATAGTGATGCGTTATGAAGGCTATGGTCCTGGTGGCGCTGCAATTTTAGTCGATTGTTTATCTGATAATAAAAATCGAACCGTCTCCGAAGTGCGACACGCATTTACAAAATTTGGTGGTAACTTAGGCACGGATGGCTCGGTGGCTTATTTGTTTGATAAGCAAGGTGAAATTTTATTGGCAGCTACAAAAGAACATGAAAAAGCAACCGATATTGCAATTGAGGCAGGTGCTGAAGATGTGATCATAGACGGTGAGCAGCTAGAAATTATTACTCCACCCGATGGGTATCATGCGATGTTGTCGGCGCTGGAAGCGGCGGGTTTTGATGTAGAGCAATCACACTTAACCATGCGTGCGCAAACATCTGTTGCGTTAAAGCCTGAACAATTAGAAACATTGGAGAAATTAATCGACTTCTTAGAGGACTTAGATGACGTACAAGAGGTCTATAGTAATGCAGGATTTGCTGAATGATAGATAATCAGTTATGATGGCGCGCGTTTACTATAACCTTACCTTACGCAGATGTTGTGATCAGCGAAGGCTAACCCAAAAGGAGATCACATGAGACACTATGAAATCGTGTTCATGATTCACCCTGACAGAAGCGAACAAGTACCAACCATGCTTGAGCGTTATCTTGGCATTCTTTCAAAGCATGAAGGCGTTGTGCACCGCAATGAAGATTGGGGCAGACGACCATTGGCTTATCCCATTAATGACTTGCATAAAGCACATTATCTTTTGTTGAATATTGAGTGTAATCAAGCAGCGCTTGACGAACTGAAATCAACAGTAAAATTCAATGATGCTATTTTAAGACATTTAATTATTAACCGAAAAGCCGCAGTGACTGATGAGTCTATTATGGTTAAAAAAGATACTCGTGATTCGCGCGAAACACGCGAAGCGCGTGACTCATAAAGGGAGAACTAAATATGTCAACATATTATCGTCGTAAAAAAATGGCTCGTCCTACCGTTGATGCAGTAACAGGCGTTGACTATAAAGACATTGGGCTTTTAAAAGGCTTTGTGTCTGAAAGTGGCAAAATTGTACCTAGCCGAATTACAGGTGTGCCTGCTGGCATGCAACGTCAAATTACACGTGCAATTAAACTCGCACGATTTTTGGCGTTGATTCCTTACTGTGATAGCCACAAGTAGATAATTGTCGTGCGAAAAAGCCTTTTTCAACATCAAGCATTACGTGTGCTCGAGCAGGAAAAATATGCATTGCTGTTAGCAACATTGCTTGCAGCTGTGCCCTATATGGACTGGTTGGCACTGACCTTAATGGGGTTGGTGACTTTGCGTCATGGCGCAAAAGCTGGTTTTCAAGTGCTTTTGCCTGTGTTCTTGGTCCATGTCTTGGTTGGGGTTTTTTCAGCGCCGTTATTAACGGCCGTGATAATGAGTTTACTGAATGTTTTACCTTGCTATTTAGCTGCTTATGTCTTAAAAAAAACAGCCAGTTGGCGGATGGTTTCGATTACTCTGCTGGCTTTGATTGCACTGTCCGCGATGATACTCCAGGCTTTTTCACCTGATTTTATTACGCAACAATATGCGCAATTAGAGGCAGTTATCCGACAAGTGGCTTCAAGCCAAACAAATGCTGTTAGTTTTTGGAATAACCAGAAAATATCGTCACTGGTGTTGGCGCATTATTTTTTGGGTGTTCAAGGCGCGTCATTGGCATTTTCCGCCATGATGCCTTTGCTTTTTGCACGATCACTTCAGTCACAATTATTTTATCCCGGTGGATTTCGTCAGGAGATGTTGACCTTCCGAGGAGATAAATCAGATTTTGTGGGTTTGCTGTTATTGCTTGCTTTGGCTTATTCAGAACGCTTTTTAGCTGCTGACTGCTTACCGTTTGTATTATTTTGTTTTATATTGTCGGGTTTAAGCTTAGGTGCGTATTTGTTTTCAAATATGCGCCCGTTGGCATTAACGCTTTTATTGGTTGCACCTATGATATTTTTGTCTTGGGTGTTTTTGCCACTGTATGCGTTACTTGGTGCACTAGATAGTTTATTTAATTTTCGCTTACACCTGTCAATTAAGACAGGCAAAGCAACGTAACATAAAGAGGACATGACCATGCAGGTAATTTTATTAGATAAAGTTAAGAACCTAGGGAACCTTGGGGATGTAGTTGATGTTAAATCAGGCTATGGCCGTAATTTTTTAATTCCAGAAAATAAAGCCGTTTTTGCAACAGAAGAAAATCGTGTTTTATTTGAAAAACGTCGTGCTGAGTTTGAGAAAAAAGCAAAACAAGAATTTGCAAAAGCTGAGCAACGTGCAGCAGCACTGAACGACGTGACCTTGGTAATTGAAACACAAGCAACTGATGAAGGTAAATTGTACGGTTCAATTGGGGTTGCCGAAGTGAGTGAAGCTTTAGCAGCGCGCTCAATTGAAGTGGATAAGCGTGAAGTGATGATGCCAGAAGGTGCGCTTCAAGAAATTGGACAATATACACTCGATCTTCAGTTGCACAGTGAAGTCACTGCAAAATTACAAATTGAAGTTGTTGTTAAAGAAAAGTAATTGTTTGTACTTTGTAAAACTTAAACCTGGTCTTCAGGTTTAAGTCATTTTTTTGAGTCTAAGACTCGAGCTTGATAACCCAGTGTTTGAATAATTCAAACGCTGGGTTTTTTTCTCTAAAAAAACGGGTAGACTAAAAAAAACCAAAAAGCCAAAAAAGCTTACATAAAACATCAATTTCTGTATAATTTTAGCCCGCCAATTTTTTGTATTTGCCTCAATATGCGGATACTTTAGAGACTCAATTTATGTTTTCAACTAGAGAAGAAGCACTTGCTACAGTGAGGCAAGATCCTATGTTACTTCAGCAGGCTAATTGGGCTGTGAAAGATAATAAAGTGAAATCAATAGGGTCAGGCTTACTTGATTTAAATCAAGTAAGCCTGACCCTGAGGAATCCATTTGTCGTTTCAGTGTAAAATGCAAACCTGGATTCTGAAACGTTTTTAGAATATTTTCTGATTCATAGATAAAATAACACCGAGTGTCCAATCATTTGTGCTGCCTTTTTTAGGAATATAATGAATAGACTGAGAGGGGCTAACGCCAATACCATCGACAAACAAAGCATAAAAATAAGAAGCGCTTAAACAGCTGGAATATAGGTGTTTATCTTCAGGGTAAAGCGTCCCTAATATTGCCCAGTTTTGCTGGCAGACCTGCCGATTTGCTTTTTCAGCAAGTTCTTGATTTGTAAAGTTATTGTCTTGGAAAATAAAAGGTTTTTCTTGTAGCATTGAGCTGACACCACCAATAATATACCAGGTTTGATCGGCGTTATTTTCGAACACAGGATTCACTGTATTATTGACTTGATGCACCCCATTAACCAGGGGATCTAAGAGCTTTGTGCAGGATTGAAAGTCGCCTGTTGCTGATGAGCCGTTGGGGAGGGGGTAATGCGTTGGGAAACAAACACCGTTATCAAGGTATTGATGTTCAATTTCATCTTGTCCAAGCCCTAAAAAACCATGTATGAATAATGAAACTTGTTGACCATATATATTAAGATTTAAATAGTCATCTGGGTTCATGTTTTGTATGTTTTTTAAAGGAAAGGCCACTTGAAGTGAAGCACTCCCTGTATCAACTACGCCTACGAAAGGCTTTGAGGGTGAGGTTAAGGTGTCGAGTTCATAGTTAACAGCGAGCCAGCCATATAATGCTTCTTCTCGACTTTTTAGCGTTTTTGCGAGTACGAGTTTAAACTGCGATTGCCTTGAAAACCATAATCTTATTTTCGCATAATACGCTTGCTGTCTTGAAAAATTTAACATGCGCATTCCAGAAGTTGCATAAAAATAGATGGGCATATTGAGCTTGGGTGCGCCTGAAAAAAGAGATGATAAATATTGATTGATCGATGTTTGATTTAAAGCTGTAGACGAAAGACCAGGTTCTATTTTTTTATAAAATACTGTTTTTATTTTAATCGGTGTGTTGGTTGCATCTAAGTCATAACTATAAATATGTAGTCTTGAACCTGAGTTCCCAGCATTGACAACAGCAACACATCGATTGTCGGGGCATATATCTGACGCTGAGTATGTCAGTGAGCTGAAGAGCAAGCCGATTGAAAACAATATACGATACATATTTTTCTTAGTCCTTATGGTCATAGTGGTCATAGTGGTGATAATACTGATTATATTTTTTGGGTTTGATTATGCGCTAAATTCAGTTAAAACTAAAATACTTTTAGCCTGTGAAGAATTTTCACAGGATCTACATAAATTTTTAATTATCTTTATGTTAAAATATAAAGCCAATTAAGTTAATCATGTGATGCTGACCTTATGCCGTTTCAATTATTTAGTGCTGCGCCCTCAGAAATACAACAAGCAATTTATGATTATTTAAGCTTTGGCAATAGATCTGCTGTTTCAGTTGCAGATAGTGCTGCACTGGCTGAAGCAAGACAGCGTAAATTTTGGGAAGAAAAATTAGCGCTTCATTTTCCGGATGCGTTTATGGCGTTGACAAGACAGGCTAATATTGATGGGTATGCCGCGTTTGGTCGTGCTTACAATCTAGGGCGTGTCCCTAAAGTTTCAACCAAAGTAAAATGCTTACCAGCGTTAAT
>JAALKW010000106.1 GCA_011087865.1 Legionellaceae bacterium | reverse complement strand
CTAACTGCTTATAAATAAAGGCGTTTCTTCAAATAAATAACTAGCAACGACTTGGCAACGAGGGCATATAGGAAGTGCCATGGAGTAGTTGAATTGTACTTATGTTTCCGCCAATAAGCGTACCTTTTGCTTCTCCAGGCTGGATAACCCAGTACCCCTTATTCTTGTGAAAAACTCTGTTTGCTTGATTCAAAAACCAAGCATCGTCTGACCAAGTTGAGCAAGAAGTTAAAAAAATGGGGGATTTGTCAAAGAAAATTTGTTTAAAAAATTCAATCGTATACTCAAGTCCCTGTTTCATTGCAAAAGAACTGAATTGTGGGCCTGAATATGTCACTAATCCTGTTTTATGATAGATAGCATTTTGTAAGGCTGTAATATCAGAAAATCCACAAAAAATTTTAGGATTTTTCTTTATTAAATCATAATCCATGTAATTTAATAGTTGATTTGAATTCGATCCTCCAATAACCGCAAGAATAGCTTTCACGTTTTTGTCTAAGAAAGCAGCATGTAAATCATCTACCCGAGATTGAATAGAAGAAGATTGAAATATATCCTCTTCATTAACATGCTCCCCAAAAGTGATCTTTAACCCTAAAGATTCAAGTGTTTGGATCGCACTAGCTATGTTGTCTGGAGATACGATTTTTAGACTACGGGATGGAGCAACCACCCTTACTTCATCTCCCCGCAGCAGTTTATTAGCAAATATTTTCATTTATCATTAATCTCACGAACATATTGATATACTGTTGGTTTTGAAATACTCATCATTTGGCAAATCTCTTAGTGATTGATTCAGAAGGGCAACTGAGTTGGTATGCTGAACAAATTATTTCCAGATATTTTTTATTTATCATGTCAGTCAATAACAAACCTAATTATTGTTAAAAATCTTTTTCCTAAAGTAAACTTTGTCATGTCCTTCCATATAATTTTTAATCACACCTATTTTATCGTAGCCTTGTTTTAAATAAAAATCGACTGCTTGAAATGTGAAGGTATCTGTTGTCGAGTAAGGAATTTCACGGCGTATTCCTTCCTGTTCTGCTGCTGCAATAAGCTTGCTGCCAATGCCCTTGCCTCTATAAAGTTCATATATCCACAAATTATCAATAAAAATAGAATTTTTCTCTGCGTAGATTAATGCGCCACCAATGATCTCGTTGGAAGCATCAAAAGCAAATACCGAGTAGTGGTCTTCTTTACCGATTGCGGCTACGTTAAATGCATGTAATGCATTGCGAATCAATTCATCGTTATCTTTTGAGGGGTTTATATCTATCTTAATATCAATATTATTTTGTGCTGCTATAACATGCTCCAGATAAAATCATAGGTCGCTGAAATATGAATTCATGAAATGAACAATGTACATGTATCTGCATTTAAAATGACTTCTTTTCCAATGGGTAAAACACAGCGTCGCTTCATATGTCCATAAGGGAAGTTTTTAATCGACGGTTTTTTAATCTTTTTAGACCACTCATGAATGACATCTTCAACAGTGCCATCACGTTCAGGAGAGTGTTTAGCATCACAACGCTCAAATTCCCCCCAAATAACGGCAGACACTTGCTCAAATACGCCAGCTAAGTCGAGTTGTGATAATTTCATATCAACAATGTATGGTTCAGCGCCAACTTCTTCAATCAACAAAATAGTTTGATTGAAATCTGGTTGATAGGGTGTGCCCATGAGCGAAGTCATGCATTCTAAATTACCCCCAACTAATGCTCCTTTTGCAGTACCAGGATGGACTGATTTTCCTTCGCTAATTTCGTAGGACTCACCTGATAGACAGGTCATTAAGGTTTTTTCAGTGAGTGCTTCCGGTGGGCCATCATCTAAGTTGTTAAAAATAAATCCAGTACAGGATGCAAGACCTGCTTGGCTTAACAAGCCTAATTGCAGAGCGGTCGTATCACTAAAACCAGTTATCCATTTGGGGTTAGCGCGAATGAGGTCGTAATCTAAATGGGGTAAAATACGCTGAGCACCATATCCACCACCTGTTGCCATAATTGCGCTTATCTCTGGATCTTGAAAAAAATGATTGATGTCTTCTGCACGATCCGTATCTTTTCCAGCGAGAAAGCGATCATTATCATGTACATGTCGACCCACTTTTATTTTGTAGCCCTTTTCTTTTAAGTAGGCAGAACCGGCTTCCAATCGTCCTGGAAACATAGGACTTGATGGCGTTACGAGACCAATTGTATCTCCGGGCTTTAATGGCTTGGGGTAAATGATAGTCATAAAATCCTCCTATAAGGTGTTGTGCCTACGATAGCTAAATATTTCCAGTTTTTTATGGTAAACGTCAGCAATTTTCTTATAGCCCTGTTTTAATAATAACAGAAAGTTCTATCAGGGTCGGAGGTGTTTTTCATTTTTCAAATAAGATGATGATTTTAAAATTTAGATGAAACGTTGTTTTAAGTGTCTACATTGCGTCTACATGAGATTTTCTAGATTTTTCAAAAACACCGTAAGTTGTTGATTTTATTGGTGGGCCCACTAGGACTTGAACCTAGGACCAACGGATTATGAGTCCGCTGCTCTAACCAACTGAGCTATGGGCCCGAAA
>JAALKW010000105.1 GCA_011087865.1 Legionellaceae bacterium | reverse complement strand
GTTTTGAACAGAGCTCTTTATGTGCCTTGGCTATATTTTTCTGTTCATTCGCGTGAAACGCGTTTGAACTTTAATGTATAACTTGTTGATTTTAAGTTTTAATTTTTTGTCTATATTTATGCGTCACTGCAGATAAAAAGCACCTGCAGTGACGCATAAAAAGAGCAGCCTGAAGCATTAAGTCTAAACTGTTCTCTAGTGAGATATATTCCAATGTAAATAATTCACTATAAAAATGAACTATTGGATTTAAAGTATATGGTGTTTTGCTTAACCTGTGATATAATACAATATTGAAAGTTCACTTTAAAGATGAATTTTTTATGTTGTATTATATTAAAGTGGAGCCATATGTCCAGATCAAAAGAACAGATAGGAAAGCTAATGCGGGACGTGGGAGAGCTTTTTACGGTTACTTCTGCTGCAGAAACCCTTGGTGTCTCGAAAACCGATGCATCTAAGATGCTCTCGCGCTGGGTTACACAGGGTTGGCTAACACGTATTCGTCGTGGGCTTTACGCTATTGTACCTATTGATGCTGTTAATAATCAGCAAGCATTAGAGGACGAATGGGTGCTGGTTCCGGAGTTATATGCTCCTTGTTATATTGGTGGTTGGTCTGCCACTGAATACTGGGATCTTACCGAGCAACTATTTCGTGATGTTTGCGTGCTTACAGAACAGGTGGTGATACATAAGAAGCAAGCTATCCATAATATTTCGTTTTCACTGACTCATATATCTCAAAAAATAAATTTTGGCACGAAAGTTATTTGGAAAAAAAATAAAAAAATACTTATCTCAGATCCACACAAGACGATGATAGATATGTTTTACAATCCTCAACTGGGTGGTGGTATCCAACATGTTATTGATTGTTTTAAAGAGTATATAAAAAGTCCGCATTATTCACCGGAAAAATTGGCTGCGTATGCAATACAGCTGGGGAATGGAGCGGTGTTTAAAAGGCTCGGTTTTTTGTGCTCAAAAATCATAGGAGAAGAAAATGAGCTTACGGAATTATGTCGACAACATTTAACGCAAGGCATAGCGCACCTAGACCCATCCATTAAGGAAGGGAGCATTATGACTCGGTGGCGAATAAAAATACCAGCACAATTACAACTATAGGATTAAGCTGTGATACCAAAACAAGAGCTATTGCAAATGGCAACAGAAAATCATCTTTCAGCCCAAGTGATTGAGAAGGACTATTTACTTGGCTGGCTACTTGCCGGGATAGGTCAGCATGAAGTATTGGGTAAGTCGTGGGTGTTCAAAGGCGGTACCTGCTTGAAAAAGTGTTATTTTGAGACGTATCGTTTTTCTGAAGATCTGGATTTTACGCTGCAAAATAACGCTCATTTAGATATTGAGTTTCTTAAAAGCACGTTTTCAGAAATAGCTGATTGGATCTATGATATGACGGGTATGGAGTTGCCCACTGAAAAAATGGTATTTGATTGTTACAAGGACGGTACATGTCAGGGACGTATCTATTATCGTGGCCCTATTGCACCGACTTCATCACGTCAAATGCCAAAAATAAAACTTGATTTGACCGTGGCAGAAATACTGGTAGATTCACCAGTTCTCAATTTTGTTAAGCACCCGTATTCAGATCTTCCAACAGAGGGGATGCAGGTTTATTGTTACGCTTACGTAGAAGTTTTTGCTGAAAAAATCCGAGCCTTAGTTGAGCGCACCCGCCCAAGAGACTTATATGATGTGATTAATTTTTATCGTCGGCCTGAATCCAATGGTTTAGCAATACAGGTAATGCGTGTGCTAGAAAAAAAATGTTCATTCAAGGGAATAAAGGTCCCTCAGTATCATGATTTGCTTGGGCATAAAGATACGTGTCTTGCTGGCTGGAATATTCAATTAGCGCATCAAGTGCGGGCGTTGCCATCCTTTGAATCATTTTGGGATGAATTGCCGGATTTTTTCAATTGGCTTGAAGGTTAAAAATCATTAAGGCTCTGTTTGAGCAAATTAATGGTGTAGCAGATTTGTAACAGGTCCAGCTGAAACGTGGCTTATTCAGGTGGCTTCGGGCCGTATGTAATATAATCGTCACATCGCAAGTAACTGATTTTATTAATAATAATGCTTTAATTATATGGCTTCGAACCAAGGTGTCGGGGGTTCGAGTCCCTCCGAGCGCACCATATCATCAATAAAATCAATTGATTAGCTCGTTAATTTTAAATGATAAATAGGGTCAGGTTCACTTGATTTTATTGTAAATGATAAATAGGGTCAGGTTCACTTGATTTTATTGCATTTAAATTATCAATTAAACCCGACCCCATTGATTACTTCACTATGCTTTTTAAAGTTATTTTCTTCATGTTTGTGGGGATTGGTCAGGGGCAGGTTCACTTGATTTTCCACGCCATTAATTTTCCAGAAAAATGTATTAATTAAACTCAGTGGGCGATCAAAGATGGGTTAACAATATTCGCGAATTAAATTATAATCCATCGCTTCTAATCCAAGCCAAAACAGTAAAATTATCATGATAGAGAAAAAACATTACCGACCAGACGTCGATTTTTTGAGAGGCGTTTCAATTTTTATTGTTGTAATCTTTCATGCTTATCCTA
>JAALKW010000104.1 GCA_011087865.1 Legionellaceae bacterium | reverse complement strand
AGGATATCCTTTGCCTGATGGTTCGGTAGGGGCTGGAAATGCTGTACGTTGTGTAGAGCATATTTCAAAACTTATCGAAGGGGTACATGAAGTCAACCATACCCTTCATCCAGCATTAGATACTGAACAATCAAAAACGTGGTATGTTATGGCAGGTCTTTCTTATCTAATTGAAGAAGCGCCATTTAGTCAATATCAGCATGAAATTACAAATGATGCTTTACTTGAACAAGCGAACAAAGCGGTTTGTCAGCGTCCATGGGAAGCTGTCAAAAATGCTTATCCTGAAGAAAAATATTTATCACGTGCTTGTCTTGCTGCTTCTTATTATTATGCGCTCATGCGCGCCTATGAGATTTCACCGAAAGAGCCTATTCATTTAGTGTCTAATACGCAGCAAAGTATTGATTGGACACTGGGTGTGGCTTTGCATCATTATTAAATCTCGGGATACACTTCGCATTCTTATTTGTCGTTGTTGCTCAGTTAGTAGGGGATACCCTGTGTTGAAAATAAAGAACACTCTGTTTTTTTATTATATAAATGTGTTATGATTTAAGCGTTTTTTATTAGAGTTTTTATTTATGTTTAAAGTAGAAGCAGCTATGTTAAAGGTTGATTTAGCACTCTTACGGTGTCCTATTACACTTAGCATCATGTCAGATCCAGTCACAGCAAGTGATGGGAACACTTATGAAAGAACAGCAATTACTGAGTGGAGAAAAAAAAGTGCTTGCAGTCCATTGACTAATGAGACGATGAGTAGCACGAAATTATTTCCAAACAGAGCAATTAAAAATATAATTGATATATATCTAGCAGAAGAGAAAAAAGCTGCTGCTGGAGCTGGAGCTGCAGCAGTTCAAGGTTCTGATATAAGCGCAAGCACCCAACCAGATGCTCGTGTTGTATTATTGAAAAAATTGAAAGAGAAAACAGAAGAGCGAGCAAGGTTAGCTAGGGAAGCAGGAGAAAAGGCTGAGGCAGCACGTCTGATATATGATGAAGCTAAAAAAGAATTTCAGGACCTTAAGCAACTGACACTATCAGATGATGAAAGTGATACTGATGATCGAATACAAGTACTTGCCTTAGTGGCAAAGGCGGAAGTAAAGTCAAAGCAGTTTGAGGTATTAGCTAAGCAAGCATATCAGGCATTTAATAGCGCTAAGGCAAAACTTGAAAAACAGGAAGGCGAATCTGAAGCATGTGAGAGATATGACCTATTAGCTGGTTCATGGCGCCCTTCAGTATCAGTAGCTTCAGCAGCATCAGCCGCTGATAGTGATGATGAAGATAGTGATGATGAACTAAGGTATTTTAATCCTAATGCACGAAAAAACAATATGAAATGCTAATCAAATGACAAATCAATTATTTTGTTATTGGCTACAAGGTTACTTTGAAATATTGAATCAAGATAACCTTGAGGCTTGGCAGTATAAAATTATTGATCGTGAGTTAAATCGTATTACCGAAGATTTAGGGTTATATACAAATTGGCTACGTTTGGTGGTCGATGAAGTTGTGTTGAGTAATTTTGATGTTTCTATTATGCAACGGTTTACGCCTATTATTAAAGAAGAACTGAATCTTATCTTTTTGCATGTGATAGATGATACTTATGAGGCAGAAGGTCATAGTAAAGAGATCCTGCAAAATATCCATGATGGGAAAAAAAATGACGAATGAAGAGTTTCTAATTTGGTTAGCAGGATGTTTTGATTTAGGAAAGCCTACAGTATTTTCTCGCCATCAACTGATTGTTATTCAAAATCATTTAAACTTAGTGAAGGAGGTTGATGGTTGTTTGAATGATGAAAATCAGTTAATAGCAGTTAATTTAGAGACATGTTTAAAAAGCAACAGTGTTGAGTTTCCTTCTCATATTTTGTTCCGTGAAGTGGATTAAGCTTTGTTTGTTATGCTGGTAAATTATATCTAATATAACTATTTTGTGATCTATGTTTAGCGCCCAATTTTTCTAAACAGCACCGTTAAAAAATAATTTGCCTGATTCTGCACAATTGGATGAAAAGATTTAAATTGAATGAGGCCTTGCGAAGCTGAAATCAGATCAGTATATAGAAAAGGCCTAGCCGCGTCGCAAAAGTATTGAATGAACGCTCTGTGTGGCCTTGCATCATTACTAGACCTCGGGATATAATTTGCATCGCTATTTGCCGTTGTAGCTCAGTTGGTAGAGCAATTGACTCGTAATCAATAGGTCGGGCGTTCGATTCGTCTCAACGGCACCAGTAAAATCAAGCGCTTACGATAATAAGTTCTCTGAAAATAAATCCCGGGGTACACTTCGGGGTGCACTTAGTAATTTCCTGCTAACAAAATATTTCATTTTAAAAGCCAACTTAGCCCAAATAAATTTTTGTAATATTAATTCTTGAATGTCCAAGTTCTCTACTAAGAATCATTCGTGCTTGACGATCTAAATCTTTTTCAAGGCCTTTCAAATTTTTAGAAATTACTCCTCCCGCTATCGGACAGATTAATCCTTTTTTTCTTGGATCAAGTGTTTGTGTTAATTCATGATAACGCTGTTGAGCATAAGCATGTCGTAGGCCATGCAGTTTAGAAACACCCATTGATTTACTCATGTATGGACCCCGCCGTTATTGCAAGAGATAATTTAGAATTTTTAGCAGT
>JAALKW010000103.1:1429-2752 GCA_011087865.1 Legionellaceae bacterium | reverse complement strand
GAGAAATTAACGCTGCCCTTCCGATGCCCCCTGCCAAAACGGCATCTGCAATGTGGCAAATGATATCATGCACCTCGATTGGCTCTAGTTGATCTCCGTCCTCCTTTAGCTGAAGGATTCCCTCGACCTTCACCAGACACTCTCTAAGAGGTTGTGGGCCTGGAGCTTGGCCTCCAGAAGTGACAAGCTGGGCGCCTTTTGGTCTAATGTCGCTATAATCAAAGCGTAGTCGCGAACCTCCAAAGAAGTAGCTTTTCATTAGGTTTTTAACAGCATCAGCCCACCCTTCAATGGAGTCCCCAATCAGATACCTGCGTGTGCGATTTTTATTTGGTTTTTTTATCTCAGGGAGCGCCTCTACATGGTGGCGCTGAACACTATAGCCAACACCAGTGCCGCCCAGCAACAAGAACATCACTTCCCCAAACCCCCTAAAGTCATCGATTGGGAGATAGGCACAGTTAAATATGCGGTTTGGTGCAACTTCAATCGGCTTGCCGCCAAACTGCATCGACCGCATCGATGGTAAGACCTTCTTGCTATAAACATACTTATATGCTTCCCGAATCTCTTCTTTGAGTTCTGGGTACCTCTTCATATGCATCTTGCGGTTTCTTGTAACAAGCTCTTTCCAAGTTTCTCTTCTACTCTTGGATGGCAAGTAACGTGCATATTTCATATGCACGGTGATGTCTGATAAGATCTGATTGGCGATGTTTGATGTCATTGTTATTTCCCTCTTTGTTTTCTATAATTTTTGTATTTTTCTTGCAAGGTTTGTTCTTGCTTTTTTACTTCATTTTTTCTCACTTCATCAAAAGTTTCAATCTGAGGTAGTACATCAATCTTAACATTTGAAGTATCCATAAAGATGGGATAAACTAATCCATCCGGACCATTACGATTCTTGGCCACAAAGACGCGACCACCATTACTGTTCTTATGTTGGATGGTCCTAGAAATTGAAAAGATAAAATCTGCTACAAAGCATTTATTAAAAGCTTCCGATATTGCCTCCATTGTGATAACTTCGGCATTTAAGCCTGATCGGTTTGTTTGAGAAGCCGTCCAAATTGGACATGAATTTTCTTGAGCTAATCCTCTTAGCTCTTCATAAATAGATTCCAATTGGTGTCTTTTCTCATCATTTTTTGAATTTGATCGTAATAAATCTCCATAATCCACAATAATCATATCAACAGAAATTTCTTGCTGCTGTAACTTATCTAAATGATTACGAAGTGTGTCAACTCGTGCAGATTTTGTAGGATATTCTTTTACAATTAATTTTCCAGAAATATCCTTAATTTCATCATAAATCTC
>JAALKW010000103.1:0-1329 GCA_011087865.1 Legionellaceae bacterium | reverse complement strand
GTGACGGGATCTCTTGCTTTAATTTCAAACCTGCGATCGAAGTCCTCAATATAATAGTAGCCACTATCATTGTCGTTGCCAAGCTTCATGGCGTCATTAATCAATTTCTGAATGTCGTCAAAAGATGACTTCTTAAGCAGTGGCACAGATTTCAGGATGGCCTCTTTGAGGACCTGCTTTTTGCAGAAATCTACAGCAACGTCTTTTATATATTCTTCGTCTTGAACCGCAGTGCGAGACATTCGCGCATAGAAGTCGCGAATCTGCTTTATGATAAGTTCATTCTCACTTGCCAATTCTGTGCGGAGGATCGTCGCCATTGTAGATTCTGACGGCTGCCGAGAATACTTGTCCTTGTAGCTGAAAATTAATTTTACAAAAACTTGAAGATATTTAAACTCCAAAAAATTAATGTCCAACACCTCTCTCATTTGATCTGAAAAGGTGCGACTACTAAAAACTAGTTGGCACAAATTTTCTTGAAAAGCTTTTCCGAATTGGGAAAAATCTTCTTGTTCTGTATAATTCAACTACAACCCTCCTTCCTTATAATACTATTGTATTTACCATCTTTTGTCAAGCTTATAATAAACAAAGCATGAATAATAAAACAGGCAAAGCCACCGGCAAAAGAATACGAACAAAAACTGCCCACCCAAGCAAGCGGCGATGCTCAGTATCTCTCTTGGCTACCAAATACAGGACAACCAGCGTCAACCCATTCCAAAAGCCTATCTTTTCTTTTTCAAACATAATCTTTTTAATTAATCACGGCCGGGGAGGGGAGGTGCTGTGGTTCTCCCAAAGGGGTGTTTAATTTCCCCTTCCATGAGTTCATACTCTTTTAAAGCCACATCCACAGCAAAATTTACCAGTGTTTGCTCAATTTTTGCAATAGGACATTTCATATGAGTTGCAAGCTCGCGAACCTTTTCCCAGTCTTCCTTTGTTATTTCGGCTTGAATCTTTTTTGTTGGCTTCCGGCTCATTTTTTTACAATAATCCACCAAGCCTCTTTCTGCGTTAAACATGCTGTTTATCTCCTTTTTTTTGTTTGTTAGTGGCAACTTCGCCACTGATCTGATTTGTATTTACATCTTATATGGTATTTGAACCTTTGTCAAGACAAAAGTTCACGCATTTTAAATAAACCAATCTCTTTGTGTTTGCACTCTAACATAACGTCGACGTCTAGGTCGTGTGTATTCACAGGAGTCCAATACGAATCGGAATGAGCTTGTGCGCGGATTTTTGGATCGTTGTGTTCTACGCTGCGATCTTGCGAATAGTGAATAACCGGCTTGACGTCGAACCACGTAGAGGCAGCTA
>JAALKW010000102.1 GCA_011087865.1 Legionellaceae bacterium | reverse complement strand
TTGGCTCATGATTTACGCGACATATTTGTTTTGGGGGTTGCATTATAACCCCGATTTGGCCTGCGTTCTACTACCTACAGATGCGCAAGAGAGCCCACAACTTTCACAAATATAACGGATAGGAACTATTTCTAAATAGACCGGTTGATCGAATATAGGGAGATGCCTAATTTTTCTTTCTGGCGCGTGGCCATTCATTTTTGTCGCGGGTTTTCCGCACTTATGACAGGTGCTTCGGTCATTTTTACTCTTCACTTTAAAGACAATATTTCCTTTCGTATCAATACGTTGGGATATTACTTCTAGCGATTTTATATCTAAAGGAAGGGTGATTTGGCTCATGATTTACGCGACATCTTTGTTTTAGGGGGTTCATTATAACCCTGATGTAGCCTGGGTTCTACTCCCTACAGATACGCAAAAGAGCCATACTGCCTCTAAAAATAAACGATCATCTTTTCCATGCCTTCCTTTCGGAGCAGGTAACAGCTGTTCTAATTTATCCCACATAACATCATCAATGACAAACCGTGACATCCTTTTCTCCCTGGTTAAGCAGGCGTTTTTAACATAATTTTTATTGAAAATAAACTTTAGGGACACGCCCTAGCAACGACTTGCAGGTAAAATGTTGTACATATAATTCAAGGCCAGCATAATGCATTTCCACGACACCCGTTAGTATTAGTAGTGCAGACGGTCGGGGCATAGTCCCACGACCGTCTGCACATCCGCGTACAGCGAATGGATTCATGTATGAAGCAAGGGACAGTACGGTTGGTAGTTAATATTGTAGATGACTTTCCATCCCCTTTTTATGGCAGTCCCCGTCCCCAACTGCGGTTGTCCCCCCTTGTTCCCAAGAACACGTCGTGCAGGGAGTCCCCTGTTCGCCATCTGAGCATGCCCCCTCGACTGTGTAATAGTTCGGACATTTGTTAGCGCTTTCAGATGAAGAGCCTTTGTTACAATGTGAAGTGCATTTGGTGTTACCAGCGCACTTTAGTTCGGTGGCGAAGGCTGAGCCTGCCAGAAGCAGGCCGAGAATCCAACCGGCGGTATTAAAAGCTGCTTTTCTCATGATATCTCTCCATATGGTTATTTATGTGGTGATCCTGCAGAAAGACAGGCTCCATCACGTGAATTTCCAGCTTGGAGACATCATGACAACACTTCAATAAACCATTACACCAAGATGTCCATCGTTTGATATAGCGTCCAATGCAAAGATTACTTGCACCTTGCGCGTAACGCCGGGCTATATTGTCACGATGCTTTTCCAAGCTGGGCTTTGATATTTCAGGGGTATCAGCAAAATGCACCCCTAAAAAATCAAATCCTTTTTTTATACATCCTAAAAATGTTTTATCAGGATGCATTTTTAATTTCAGTTGTTTTAAAATCTTGTAGGTCAGTTTAATGACCTTACGCAGCTGTCGCTTTGTTTTAACCATCACAACCCAGTCGTCCATATAGCGGAAATAGAAGCCATGCGTGCTCAGTGCATCGTCTAAGGGTTTTAAATACAGTGCGCCCATCAATGGGGATAAAGGGCAACCTTTCGGGATGCCGCGCGTAAAATGATAATATTCACCATCACGTATTTCTAAACGCTGGCAGTATTGCATCACTAAATTAAGCAATATTTTACAATCAGTTAATTTCGCTACATGGGAAAGTAAAATATCGTGGTCAATAGATTCATAATAATGCCATACATCACTTTTTAATATCTTCTGATAATGAGATTTATTGGCAGACACCTGTTTGATTGCACCATGAATCCCGCCTGCATTTTTTAGATGGGTACAGTGTTGATTATTTTCAGGAGAGAATAAGGGCTGTAAGGTGATGCTAATCGCTTTTAATACAAGAGCGTCAGTCACATCCCAACTACTGAGGTGTTCACCATTAATATGATAGCTTTGAAGAGGGCTTAATTTATATTGACCGTGTAGGAGTTGTTGCCGAATATTGCATAACGTTTTTTCTTTATTATGACGTAAATGCCAGACACTGTTATTATGACTGCTCGACTCTCTTATGGTGCAGACCCATTGATATGCGGTTTCGAGTGTATCCTCTGAAGCTACTTGTATTACAGTTAGCCCATCATGTACGCTTTCATGTGCTGTGCATTGGACTTTCGATTTAAGCATCAAGTTAACTAGGGCCATAAAGAATATGCTCTGTTTAATTTGGTCTGTAATTAACAGCATAGTATTTTTTTTGATTAATTCAAGTGCTTATAGCTGGCCCGATAGACTTATCTGGCAAGAATCCGCTAGAAGAAGTGAATGACGAGACACATGCCGCTGCAGATAATAAATCATCAGGAGAACATAATCGGGTTAGCTATATGTATTTCACTCGAAGGGTACTAAGGACGACAGCACTAATACTGGTGATTATCGGCTCTTCTGCGCATCTGTAGAAATCAGGTGTTTGAATTAGAAATTTAAGCTACGGTTTTTGCCATTGTGATCACTACCGTTACGGCCAATGGCACTAAGTTAAGCTGCATTTTTATATGATCCTCTTGGTTTTTGAAGCTTAGAGAAGGCTTTTGGCCGGCACCGTCAAGTTGTGTAGGTTCTGGGCTCTTCTGCGCATCTGTAGAAATCAGGCCGCATAAATTTCAAAGCCTTGAAAATCAAGAAACAAGCGTTGAAAAATGGTTTCAATTTTAAAGAAACCGTAGCAGCGTCTTTTCGCCACTTTAATTTTATTATTGAGGCCTTCAACAAAACCACTGTTT
>JAALKW010000029.1 GCA_011087865.1 Legionellaceae bacterium | reverse complement strand
TCATTCTGGCTCACTTAGAAGCCTTATTAAAGTGGCGGGGTCCATACTATTACCTGACACATAAATGTTTACTTTTTATAAACTCAAATTAATTACCCCATAATCCTCAAGGTTTGGGCTTAGGTTAGGAATACTTTATCACCAACGATGATAACCCGGATGACTCTCTGGAACCCTTACAAAAGTACCTAGAAAAATATCGCAAACCTTGTCCTTCGCCATCAGACGGCCTTCTATCACGGCTTTATTGTCTTTGATGTCAACACATGTTGCTTCAAGCCTTAACTGAACCTCCATTGGCGTCGGCTTCAGTAATGTCACCTCATATTTTGCCGTGACTGTACAGGGCGGTTCAGATAATTGCTGTGCTTGCATTAAAAACCAACACGCAGCCCAATTACAATGACAATCCAGTAAAGTCCCAATCACCCCGCCATTCAACACATTCGGAAACGCAGCGTGATGCGGCTTAGGCACGTAATCTGCTACAACGATATCGCCTTCAACAAAACTTTCGATTTTAAAACCCTGCGCGTTTGCAGGCCCACATCCGTAACAAATACTCTTTGCCGCATATTGCTGTTGTAATGATTCTCGCATAAATCAATCCTTGTTCTATCAACTTAATCATTTTACTCTAAATGCGCTAACGGCAATAGGTATTTCAGTAGCATATGCCCTAAACAAAATGACTGTACAGACATCGTGTGCAACACGCCACACGCTACATGTTTTGACATAAAAAAAGAATGCCTCTTGTATTTTAACCACCAAACCTGTATAATTTATGCGCTTCGCGCCGTCAGTATATCTCCTTTTTTACTGTCAAAGATTTAATGAGCCAATTTAATTAACAGGATAAAACACAAGATGTTATTTCACTCTACGCACAAGGACTGGTTTGGCAATATTCGTGCAGACCTATTAGCTGGTATCGTTGTGGCATTAGCACTCATTCCTGAAGCCATCGCCTTCTCAATCATTGCCGGTGTCGCACCCAAAATTGGCCTATATACTTCATTTTCTATCGCTGTGGTCAGTGCTTTTCTCGGCGGGCGACCTGGGATGATATCAGCCGCTACTGGGGCCATGTCGCTCTTAATGCTTACCTTAGTTAAATCACACGGCTTACAATATTTACTCGCAGCAACATTACTGACGGGTGTTTTCCAAGTCATTGCAGGATATCTAAAGCTTGGCAGCTTAATGCGTTTTGTCTCACGTTCCGTGGTCACAGGCTTTGTGAATGCACTCGCCATTCTTATTTTTTTAGCGCAGTTACCCGAGTTAACCGGCGTAACCTGGCATGTCTATGCCATGACTGCTCTCGGCCTCGCAATTATTTATCTGTTTCCTTATCTGAATAAAACCATTCCATCCCCGCTGGTTTGTATTATTGTCTTGACCATACTTTTTGTAGGCTTTGACCTCCCCATTCGCACAGTCGGTGATATGGGGCAACTGCCTGATACCTTACCCGTATTTCTTTGGCCACACATTCCACTCACGATTGAAACATTCACAATTATACTCCCTTACGCCTTAGCACTTGCCATTGTGGGCCTTTTAGAGTCCATGATGACAGCCACTATTATTGATGACTTAACAGACACGCCTAGCAATAAAAATCGAGAATGCAAAGGACAAGGGATTGCGAATATTGTCACGGGATTTCTGGGAGGTATGGCGGGCTGCGCTATGATTGGTCAATCCGTGATTAATATCAAATCGGGTGGACGAGGTCGTTTGTCCACCTTAACAGCTGGTGTTGTCCTCCTGCTCATGGTTGTTTTTTTGAGCGAATGGGTTTCATGTATCCCTATGGCCGCCCTCGTTGCTGTGATGATTATGGTATCAATCAGTACTTTTTCCTGGGACTCACTAAAAAACTTAAAAAAACACCCACTGTCATCTAATATTGTCATGATAGCCACCGTCATTGTGGTCGTCAAAACCCATAATCTCGCCTATGGTGTGTTTATTGGCGTCTTACTGGCCTCACTCTTTTTTGCAAATAAAGTGGGGCGATTGATTACCGTTCATGCCACCACCAATGCGAATCATACTTGCCGTACCTATCAGGTATTAGGCCAAATTTTCTTTGCCTCATCAGAAAAATTCATACAATCATTTGATTTTAAAGAAGCCATTGATAAAATTATTATTGATGTGAGCCATGCCCACTTTTGGGATATTACCGCTGTTTCCTCGCTAGATAAAATCATTCAAAAATTTCAAAAAGAAGGCACTGATATTGATATTATTGGTATGAATAAAGCAACAGCAGCACTAATAGACCGCTTTGGCGCATAAAAATATCGGCCAAAAAACGCCTTATCTTATGAGTACAGTCTTCTGCCATCATGTCCTGCATCCTCCTCAGCTGCCTGACCTAATGCTTGATGCGCATGATTTGACTGGACAGACCGAAACATAGATATATGCGTTAATTCCACCGCTGACTCATCCCAATTAAAACTTGCCGGGCGTGTTAACGTACTGACACCTGCCTCATCTTCGGGAGCCCGCAATGTTTCAGGTATGGGGAATGATGACGGCAATAAATCAAACGCGTCTAAATATTGCTTATTTAACACCAATGCTTCTATTTCTTTTGGCTTCGTGAATAAGACTTGAAGTGTCGGCATTGCTATCCAATTTAAAATATATACATCCAGGTTTTGATCTGGACTACAGAAACGGCTATCCCCCCGTAACATTGCATGATTTGCCCAAAGAAAGTGGCGTAACATATAAAAATAAAATTGACTGCCATCCAACGTTTTAGGGTCAAACATTAACCGTGAATCATCTGCTTTTGCTTCTTCAAATAAATTGCATTGCTGAACAACAAACGGATAAAAAATACGGAGTACACACGCTTCTAAGCCCGCATCTTCGGGGAAAAATGGCAGCAAATAAAGCATGATGTCTTTATATTGAAAATTAACCGTCATACGTAACATGGCGAGCCAATTGTCTTTCATGAGTTCAGGAAGTTGTTGCTTTGAATATGTCGACAAAGTCTCAAGTAATAATTTTAAAAGGTTCAAATTGCCTGCTGCTGCCGCTGTACGAGGCGAATGATAGTTCATAGCCCCTATCATTTTCAGGACCGCATCTTTACGCTCTTCTGGCGATTTCAAAGCTTCAAGTTGTAACTTAATTAAATAATTCGCATAGCCCTCATCGCCCGTTCTAACAAACAAACGAAAAACAGCATACTCATCATAAGCGAGCATTGCCTTTGCTTCATCTAAATAGGCAAGCTCTATATACCGTTTAATATTGTCTATCTCAGCATTTTCAACCACCTGACAAAAATGAGACGCAAGTTCTTTGGCATGTTTATACATATGATTCGAGCATCCTAAAAAATAAAACCTTTGATATTCTGAGACTCAACTATAGCCCACATCAACAAACTTGCGAAATAGGCATAACATACGTCACAATAATAATTAATCATAAAATTGGAGATGTCGCTTGAAAGGATGTATCAAGCTATTTTATTTTATTTTTTTTCTATGCTTTGCAACGGTTGCATCGACCGAAGACAATAGCAACAATGACTTTGATTTTAACAAAGCGCGTACCCAAATAGAAACGATTAAACTGCATCTTAAACAGCATACCATTAAATATACAGACTTAGATCAAGTAGCAGATACTGTCTCGACCTTAGCCGATCAAGCAAAAGCCTGTATTAAAAAAAACGCGAAGGAACGCTCACAATTAGAAGCTTTATCATCCTCAAACAATGCACCCCTGTTTTCAAAATCCGATGATCAAACAGACGATTATTTAGAGCAAGAAAAAATTAAAGCCAATAAAAACCTTTCTGACTGCAACCTATTGCTCTACGAAGCAGAAAAACTTAATAAAAAAATTGAACATGAAACAAGTACGAATAGAACAGCTTATACTTTTTTAAAAACACCCGCTTTATGGGAAACAAAAGATATCTCATCGCTGTTTACACTTCCGCAGTATGATCTCAAAAAACTGTATCACCTCACCGGACTAGAAACGTTTGAATCAAAGCAAATGATTTCGGATGTACTGATTAAAATATTTTTTTATCTTGTGTTGGTTTATCTCGCGTATCGCATTTGTTCTCATTATTTAAAAACCAATGCGCTCACCAAGCAATTTATTAAGCCACTACGTCTTTATTTACCTTTTATTTTTGTTTTCTCTATGGCCTTGATGTCTTTTAATACCCTATTAAAAAATATTTACCCACCCCCTTTAATTTGTGATATCACCGCACATTTAAATAGCTTTTTTATTTTTCTCTTATTTGCTGCACTCAATCAAATTTTCTTTTCGTACAGAAAAAAGCCAGAAAAAAAACACCTTATTACAAAAATAACATATGGTGCCGTTATTCTTATCTGTTCGCTGCTATCCAATAAAATTATTCAGCTCATCAGTCCTACTATCATCCATGCAACATCAAATTTAAGCGCTTATACGCTCATCTACCTAACGTTTATTTCTATCCTTTTTTTATGGACGATGCATGTTGGACTACAGCTCGCACAAAAATATAAATACCTCACCCCCATACAATCTCAACTAACCCAGGGAGCGAGCATACTACTTTTTATGAGTTTAGTGCTTGTGGCATGCTTGGGTTACAGTGATTTTTCGCTCTTTTTTACTGAGCACCTCATGAAATTCTGCCTGATTATTTTTGTGTTTCTTGAGTTGGCTTATTTTATATGGACCTACGCTCGTATTCTAAGCAACAAAGAAGATCCTTTGTCTATTCGTTTTCATCGTTGGGCAGGCATTAAACCACAGAAAACACTGGTTGAAATGTCTATTTTAAAGTACTTATTAATTATTATGCTAACGCATTATTTTTTTCAGGTATCTGTCATCCTTTGGGAGTTACCCGGATACTACTTAGGTAGCAGCCTCGATTTCCTTGAAAATGGCCTATATCTTTTTAATATGCAAATTAACCTGCTGGCTATTTTTAGAGGTTTTACTGTTTTTTGTTTTATTATTATTTCAGGTCGATTACTCGGTGCTTTTCTCACACGCAAGAACACAAACTTTGATCAAAAAAACACGCGGACAACCATCATTACACTCACCAATTACGTCTCTTTTATTGTCGGCGTTTTAATTTCTCTTATGGTCATTGGTATTAATTTAAGTGGCTTTGCCTTGGTTGCAAGTGCGCTATCTGTCGGAATTGGATTTGGCTTAAAGGGCATTGCAGCCGATTTAATCAGCGGTCTTATTTTACTCTTAAGTAAGCCCCTGCGCCCAGGTGATTATATCGAAATCAAAGGTGTAGAAGGCTTTATTTCTAAAATTAGATTGCTCTCAACTGAAATCAAAACACTCTCTCAAACCAATATTATTCTTCCTAATTCATCACTACTCAGTCAATCCGTCACAAACTATACTTACAAAAATAAACTCACGCGCAGCACAACCTATATCATGATAAAAGATGCCGCAGACGTAAAGCGCACAAAAAAAATCATGCTTGATGTGGCGAAAAGGCACACTGAAGTCCATCAAGACAAAAAAAACAAACCACTGGTCATTGTCGACTTACGTCCAGATAGAAGTGCGATGCATATTGTATTAACTTTATGGTGTATTATTAAAAATGCTGATGACCGATATCGCATTAACAGTGATATTAATGCTAAAGTACTCGCGGCCGTTGAAAAAGCAGAGATCCCTTTAAAATTATAATTTTTAATTTATGACGCAATCTAATCAAGACAACCCAGCAGTTCATGCACTATTGCATCAAATATCACATACAAAAAGTGCGCTTAATAAATTATTTTATCAGGGCGTGCTGGCTTTGTTACAAGAAGATTTAGATGCTGCTGAAACACATTTTCTAGATGTACTCTCAGAAGACCGTACACATGCCGAAGCACGTACAAACTTAGGGGTTATCGCGCTTAAAAAAAATAAACCGCAACAAGCCATTATGTATTTCAGCGAAGCATTAGGCTTTGATGAAACGCATGAAAATGCACGTAACAACCTTGCCGCAACGTTTATTCACCATAATCGTTTCGAAAATGCACGCACGCACTATCAAGTACTCCTTAAAGCGCATCCTGATAACGCTGAATACCACTATAATGCGGGAGTTGCTGAAATGGCCTTGGGACACCTTGATGAAGCACGTACTCATTTTAAAGCCATTTTAAAACAAAATCCAAATCACGGCGCCTCTCTCACCAACCTTGCAAGCATTGCATCACGCCTTCAACAAACGACTGATGCCATTCACTATTTAAAGCGTGCCAAAGCAGCGAACCCCAATGATACCAGTAGTGCATTTATGCTGGATGCCCTCACTGAAAAAACACCCATGCGAGAAGCATCTAACGACTATACACAAAATTTATTTGATAATTATGCCCTGCATTATGAAAAACACTTATGCGACACACTTGATTATAAGCTCCCACAATACATCGCAAAGTACTTACATCAACACATGCCAGATATCAGCCCCCATACACTCGACCTTGGTTGCGGCACAGGATTAACAGGTAGCGTCCTTCGCGAAGTGAGCCAGCAGCTTACAGGCGTCGATCTCTCATCTAAAATGCTTTTTGAAGCCGAACAAAAAGATATTTATGACCAACTGGTGCATCTAGATGCACTCCAGTTCCTATCTCAAAATAACCAGCAATTTTCACTAATCACAGCTGCAGATGTCCTGCCTTATTTAGGTGAACTCGATACCTTATTTAAACTCACAAAAAGTGCACTCACATCATCAGGACGCTTTATTTTTAGCACTGAAATAAGTCATTCAACCGACTGGATATTACAAAAAACCGCACGCTTTGCACACCACCCCGATTATATTCAAGCACTTGCAACAAAATATCACTTTAAAATTATACACCAAGCTTCATGCTCTGTGAGAAAACAGAAAAATCAAGATTTACCAACAGCCCTATATGTTTTAACAAAACTTAATCGTTAAATCTTAAATATTTCACCTGATTCAAAGCTTTTTGGCTTTATCATTTCGCATCACCAACACAAAAAACAAAGGTGTGAATAAAGTTGCAAGGCACGTAGAGCCGAGCATACCCCCAATAATTCCCGTTCCGACTGAGTGCTGTGCATGTGCACCAGCACCTGTTGCTGTAACCAATGGAATACTGCCAAATATAAATGCCAGTGACGTCATAATGATGGGTCTAAATCTAATTTTAGCGGCATAAAGTGCCGCCTCAATCGCAGGCATTTCTCCCGCACGCAATTTATCGTATGCTGCTTCTACAATTAAAATAACATTTTTGGCTGAGAGGCCAATTAAAGCCAATAAACTAATCTGAAAATAAATATTATTAGGTTTTTGAAAAATAAATAACGCGAGCATCGCCCCAAATAAGGCACAAGGCAAGGCAAACAATACAACACAAGGCAAAGACCAGCGCTCATATAAAGCACTTAGAATTAAGAACACCATGATCAACCCAAACACAATGGCCGCAATGGATTTACTCCCTGCAAGGTTTTCTTGATAAGACGGGCCAGACCATTGCACGGAGTATTTTTTACCGACTATTTTAGGTGCTGCATCTCGGATAGCATCCATCACCTCGCCTTGCGTATGGCCATGCGCCACATCTGGGTTCACAACAATCTGACTCGCCAAGAAATCATTCAAGCGCGTCACCACTTCAGGGCCTGTTTTATATTGTACCGATGCAAGGCTTCCAATCGGAATCATTGCACCATCTTTTGCTTTTACATAAATCGTATCCATTAATTCAGGCACACTTCTGTATTTATACTCGCCTTGTAAAATGACCCAGTATAGATTATTCCATTTTGTAAAAAAGTTAATATAAAAATTACCATAACCCGATTGCAAGGCATGAAAAATATCTTCATATTTGACGCCATACAAATAGGTTTTTCGAGCATCTACGTCAATATATAACTGCGGTACATCCACCTCATAAAACTGCTGCGCGCTCGCCACAGCAGGATAATTTTTTTCTAAGTATTCAACCAACTTAACCGAATCACGATACATCGCTTTGACACTCACAGGTTGTCTGGCTTGCAGATAAAACGTAACGCCCCCAAGTGGGCTCATACCGCGAATCGGCGGCTGATTGAAAGCCAGGCCATTGATGTCTTTGTCTTGTTGATTAATCGCAGTCGTTGCAGCGATTGCAGCATCCACATCCTGCTTTTTCCCAGGTCTTTTATCATAAGATTTTAAAAGTGAATTCAAAGTGGCTGTATTTGTTTTATTGCTGTTATTATCTGCAATATCTCGACCCACCATAATGCCGATTCTATCCATATAAGGTAGTTGCAACATTTTTCTTGCAATTTTTTTCGCCTGAGTCGACGTATAATCAAGCGATCCTGCTGACGCCACTTGCAAGCGATTATAAAAATATCCCATGTCTTCTAATGGAATCAGTGACGTTGGAATTTTAATAAACAATAAAATTAAAAGTACACAAATACCGCCCCACATCATCAATGTTTTTTGGATGTGTGTCATGGTCCATGTTACAAACCGAAGGTATTGCTCTGTGATATATTGAAAACCTGAATCAAACCGTCTGAAAAATAGATTTTTTTGTTTTTCTTTTGTGTAATCAATATTTTTTAAGAAAACACCGCAAAGCATAGGTGTTAAAGTTAACGCGACTAAACCTGACAGTGTGACTGAAATGGCAATGGTCACGGAAAATTGTTTCATGAGGACACCACTAAAGCCCCCCAAAAAAGTGACCGGTATAAATACGGCGTTTAACACCAGTACAATCGCCATGACAGGTGCTGCCACTTCTTTCATCGCGCCAATCGCTGCATCAACCGAGCTACATTTGGTTTCTTTCATGATGCGTTCTGTACATTCTAAAACGACAATAGCATCATCAACCACCATACCAATTGCCAAAACCATGCCAAATAAGGTCATGGTATTAATCGAAAAACCCAAAATATACGTAAACGCAAAGGCACCAATAATAGAGACAGGAATAGCCAAAATAGGAATCATGGTACCGCGAAAATTTTGAATAAACAGCATGACCACGACAAAGACCAATGCAAATGCAATCAATAAATTAGAAATAACTGCCTGAACCGATAATAAAATAAATTGTGATGAATCATATAAGTTAAAAAAGTCGATGCCTTTTGGCATATGCGCTTTAATTTTTTTCAATGCTTTTGTAATTTCATTTTTAACAAAAATTTGATTTGAGCCAGGAATGAGATACACCAGCAACGCGGTTCCGCGATACTCATGAATTTTATTTTTTTTGTCTTTTTTCATGAAATAAAAATAAGTCGTATAGCTTTGTGCCTCCATTTTGACATCTGCAACATCACCGACAGTGACCACTTGAACGCCATCTTGCGTTGCCCGAATCACTGTTTTTTTAAGTTGATCGATTTTTTTATAAAAACCGGGCGGATTAATCACAAAATTAAATTTTTCATGTGATTTCATGGGCTCCATCGCATTCTGACCGACTGCATACTGCATATTCTGGTCATTCACCGCATTCACAATATCTTTGGTATTGACGTTGTAATAATTCATCTTATTTGTGTCTAAAAGGGCTCGCATCGCAAAGATTCTTTCACCATGTAACAGTGCAACACCAACCCCACGCACCTGTGAAATAATCGGATAAACATAACGTACTAAATAATTACTAATATAATTACTATCTAATGCACCTGATTTAGAATAAAACGGGATCACTAAAAATAAATCGGGATTCATCATCCGAACCGTAATACCTTGCTGCTGTACCTGAAACGGTAATTGTGGCATCGCTGTGCTGATACGATTGAGCACGTCTGCCTCGACTAACTCTAGATTTGTACCGACTTCAAAATAAATATTTAACACATAGGTGCTATTGCCTGTTGACGAAGATGACTGCATATAAATCATATGCGCAACCCCAGACATTTGAAATTCAATGGGTGCTGCAACAGCATCAGCAATAGCCGCACTGCTTGCACCCGGAAAAATAGCCGTCACTGTGAGCGTTGGCGGCACAATATTAGGATATTGCTCAAGCGGCGATGCATACATAGCAACAAGCCCTGCAATCATCAGGACAATTGCAATGACGCTAGATAATACAGGTCGTAATATAAAAAAACGACAAAACATAACTTAAGCTTCCTTTAGCTTATCAACCACAAGGGTTTGTCCCTCACGAATACGAATATTACATTTTGTGACAACAACCTCATCTTTTTTTAAGCCGTCTGAAATCATCCATCTCGCTTTACCGTACATTTTTCCTGTTTTAACATAACGTTTGACTGCTTTTTCTGCTTCAACTACATACACATATTGCCCTGTATCATCTTGCATGATGGCCGCTTGTGGCAGGCTCAGCATGTTTAAATAATTAATTTTTTTAATAAAAACCGTCACATATTGCCCGGCTAATAGTTTATTTTTTAAGTGCTCGTTATCAACATAGGCACGCATATTCCATGAACCATTGGTCAACGCAATCCGTGTATCTGTAAACTCAACATAACCTGCATCTTGAATGATTTTTCCACTGGCCAGTTCCATATCAATTGGAAATTTTGCATCTTTAGGAATAGCGATTGTATGCTTCAGTAAGCCTTCTTCAATATCTAAACGCTGATTGTCAGGCATAGAAAATAGCAAGTACATCTCGTTCACTGAGTTAATTTTATTCAACACCGTTTCAAAAGCCGTGACCATTGTACCGACCGTCACAACACGCTCAGCAATATAACCATCCGCTGGCGAGCGTACGAGGCAATATCTTAAATTGAGCTTCGCTCGTCCAATCTCGGCTTCATCCGTCGTGACATCACCGACTGCTGCAAAATAATTAATACGCTGTAATTCTAAATCCTGCTTTGACACAGCCCGTGCTTTATATAAGTCCTGATAACGCTCATAGATAATTTTATAATTATCACGCGCGGCTTTATCTTTAATTAATTGCCCCTCATATTTTTTGAGTTGCCATGCATAAGGCCTTGGATCCACTTGATACAGCGCCTGGTTTTTCTTAACAAACGTGCCCTCTGTATAATATTTTTTATAAATAACGCCACTAATACGGGAAATCACTTTATAATCCACAACGCCTTGCACAAATGCTGGATAATTTAAAACATACTCAATCTTATGCGGCGTGACTTTCTCAGCGTTCACATGAGATAAAGGATCATCTGCTTTTTTCTTGCCTGAGCAGCCAAAAAGCAATGCGATGCATACACAATAAATCCATAAACATTTTTTCATGTTTTTATCTTATTATTTTGATTTATATTTTGGTTTATATTTTTATTACATTGATAAGCATACCCAGCCCCTAAGTCTTGGTACAATTTCACAATCGTTGTAAGCTGCGCGATTTTAGACAGCGTTAAAGCAATCGCTGCATTGTCTAGATTAATTTTATTCACCAATAATGTTGGATAGCTATATAAACCTTTTTCATAACTGTCTTCAGCTAATGTATATGCTTTTTTGCTGCTTGAGAAATTTTTATTCTGTGCAACCAAGCTAGCATAATATGCTTGGTGCGCAGATAAGTCGTCATCGACTGATTTAAATGCCGAGCGAACCACTTGAATGTATTCACGATAAGCGGCATAACGTAGGCCTTTGGCTGATTTAATTTGTCCCGGATACTCAGGTGCCACCAAAGGCATGGTAAACAGCGTTAAGTGATTCCAATAATCTGTATTAGATGAAAATAAGCGTGCCAGCTCTTTTGTACCTGAACCTGCAACACCGATTAAACTAATCGTTGGAAAAAAAGTTGAGGTTACCACCCCAACTTCCGCATTGGATGCAATGAGTTTTTGCTCTGCCCCTCTCACATCCGGTCTATTTTTTAAAACTTGTGACGGCACATTGGTCGGCATCACGCCATTACTCTTCAATCGCATAAATTGCGATCCAATGCCAATATGACCTGGGTTTTCATTGAGCAATAGCCTTAATGCATTTCGAGAGACGACCACATTATTTTGAATCACTGGCAGTTCTGCTTTCGCTTTATCATATTGCTGCTCATAAGCTTGTAAGCTATACAATGAAATTAAACCTTCTGTATATTTTTTGTTCGCTAAAAATAACAGTGCTTTTAAATCTGAAACCAATTGCTGTTGCTGTTCTAATAAAAGTGACTGGCCTGCATAGGAAAAATAACCCGATGCCGTTTGACTAATCACAGATAACACGACTGTATCTCGCGTGGTTGCTGCTGCAAAAAGCGTTGCTTTAGTGCGTTCACTTGAACGCAAGTACTGAAATAAATTTAAGGCATAATCAGGCAATACACCTGCACTATAACCCGGTCTAAAAATATTAACTTTTGTATTTGCATAACCCAGTAACAGTGCATTCACAGAGGGAATATTGGACTTGTAATAACTCACCTTGTGCTTCTAATACATGTCCCACAGCCACTTGAATATTATTATTTTGCACGGCTTTATCGATAAGAGTGATGAGCTGTTTATCATGAAATTGCTGCCACCAAGGCAAGGTGGGTAAGTTCATATTTGTTTCTGTAGATAAGCTATCTTTGCTGGTCCATTTATCAGGTTGATTTACTTTTGGCTTCTTATAAATAGGGCCATACAACGCACAACCCGACAGGATAGAAAAGATGAGCATATAAAAAAACAAAACGCTTGCATTTTTTATCATCAAGAGGACAATCAGATGTCTTAGGTTCACGATAAGACAAAACAACAAAGACTGCAATAGACCAAACCATGCTGCCAAAACATATCTTACAAGCCATGCAAAACGGGGCAACCATTATCACGCCCAATAACCGCTTAAGTGAACAGTTATTCGCTTATTATTTAAATCATCACGCTAAAAGAACCTGTGCCAAACCAACCTGTTTTGCCTACCCTGCCTTCTTAAGAGAAACCTTTAAACAGCTCATACACACAACCCCCGAGCAGAAACACCCAACCCTTTTATCTGCCGCACACATACAAGCGTTATGGCGTCATATTTTAAGCCCTGAATCAGGGCTCGATACCAGCCAAAATCTTTTAAATACGATTCAACAAGCTTTTGTGATTTGTGAAAACTGGCAAGTACCACTCCCTCACCCAGACTTTCAATCCACCCCACAAACGCAACAGTTTGAATCCTTTCGACTTGAATTTATTGCACAACTTAATACCCTACACGCCATCACTGAGCATCAACTCGCGCAATATTTTTTAACCCATCTCAAGACCTCAAAAACAAAACACATTTTATGGGTTTGCTTTGATGACTACACCCCCATACAAACAGCACTTCATTTGCATTTTGAACAGTTAGGCATAAAACAAGAGCATCTAGAGCTCACAGATATTCCAAGCACCAGTTATCAATATGCCGCCGACGATAAACAAGACGAGTACTCACGCATTTTAAATTTTATCGAAACGGCTTTAAATCAGCAGTCTAAGCGCATTGGCATTATTGTGCCGAATTTAAATCAAGAAGCCCCCCAACTACACCGAGAACTAAAAAAGCACTTCAGCGATGATATCTATAGCTTTTCGCTTGGAAAACCACTGGCAGATTATCCCATGATTGCACACGCCCTGCAGTGGCTCAAACTGAACTTATTTGAAATCAACCATCATGAAATCAAATTATTACTGCACTCCCCTTATTTAAGTCATGCTGATGAAACTTACGAAGCACGTGCTAAAGCGCTCGATGATATTCCTGTATTACAAGAACGGACTTTGCCTTTTAAGCGATTTAAATATGCTTTAAAGCAAGCAACACCTGTTTTATATCAAGCACTGGACGCCCTAACCCCTTATCCTAAAAGCGCCACACCACGCGAATGGAGCGCTCTTTTTTTAAAGCGCTTGAAACAGCTCGGATTTCCAGGCGAACAAAGCCTTAATTCGATACAGTATCAGTGCTTTGAACGGTTTATTATTTTACTCGATGAACTGCTGACACTCTCTATTATTCATCCCGTAATGACAGCAAAATCAGCTCTCGATGCATTTCAGGATTTAACTAAATTCTGCATATTTCAACCAGAAAAACCCGATTCGCCCGTTAATATATTAGGCCTTCTTGAAGCATCTGGCTGTGCATTTGATGCCATTTGGATGTGCAGTACAACCCATCAAAACCTACCCAGCAAAGCACATTTAAATGCTTTTATTCCGATTGCATTGCAACGTGAAGCAAACATGCCTTACGCGCATGCAAAGCGTGAATACGCACTGGCTGAAAAACGTATCCATCGCTTAAAACAAGCCGCTCCAACCCTTGTTTTTAGTTATCCTGCACGTCTAAACGATATCCCAACCCTGCCAAGCCCACTGATTATAGACTTACCTAAATATCCCAACATAGCTTCTAATCACAGACAAACACAAACGGCATTGCTTCAAGACGATGAAATATATCACTTGCCTTTTACGGCATTGGACAACTGTACAGGCGGCAGTGCGCGACTCGCAAATCAAGCGCTTTGCCCTTTTCGAGCCTTTGCGGCCCATCGCCTTCATGCAACTGAACCGCCTGATGTCACTGATAGTCCTGACGCCAGTCTTCGAGGGCAGGTCATTCATCATGTATTAGAGCAGCTATGGCGAACACTTGGTTCCCAAAAAGCACTTTTGAACTGCAGTACAAGCGCACTTGAAACCCATATCAATCATGCAATACAAAACGCTTTAATGCCGCTTCAAAAAAATAAACCACACTCTTTTCCCATGCTGATTCAAACCATTGAGCAACACCGATTAAAACGCTTGGTGCATGCAGCACTCGAATGGGATAAAGCACGTGATGCTTTTAACATAGAAGCGCTTGAAGCAAGCTTTACACTCACACTCGGAGAACTTGAATTTCGCATGCGCCTTGATAGGCTAGATAGCTTAGCTTCGGGTGAAAAATGGTTAATTGATTATAAAAGTCGTATTCCATCTCCCCTTCCTTTTGATGAAGATAGGCCTGAAGCACCACAATTATTACTCTATGCTTTATTAGATAATCACATTCGAGGCTTATTATTTATTGAACTCAAAAAAGGCCATGTCGCTTGCCGTGGCTTTGCTGAAGATGCCAAAGATATTCCGGGTATCAAGGCTTTGAAGTCAGAGGATAATTGGACAACTCATCAACACCTATGGCATGAACGCCTGAATATCCTTGCAGATGAATTCTACCAAGGCCATTGTCCACCCACCCCCAAAAAAACAAGTACTTGTCAAACTTGTCGCTTTCATGGCTTATGTAGAATATGAAACAGGAGAGCTTGCATATTCATGCTGCATCTTTATGCTCTGTAATTTGCACATCTAAATTAAATCCATATTTATTGAGTTCGTCTTGCATCGCTATTTGTATAAAATGTATTGGCGAATAACCTAACCTTAATGCAAAGTCTGCAGCAGCTTTTGCGCTTACAATACGACGGTTATGCTCAAGATCACACAAATACTGACGGGATACCTCTAGCTTTTTTGCAAATTTAACTTGTGTCATTTCTTCACTTTCACGAATAGACCAAAGCAAATGTCCTATGGTCACTTTTCTTCTTGTTAAGTTTTCAAGAAAAGAAATGCTTTTATCACTGGTTGGTGTTTCTCTATTAATAGTCATGTTTATTCACCTCAATGATTTCAATAAAGTTTATTGTTCCATATGCATCCATTATATAAAAAGCACGATACGCTTTATTTAAGCGTATCAATCGCTGTTTGTTTCTATCACCTTTTAATGGCTCATCATGAAATCCGGATCGCTTCCTCATTTCCCTAAGACCATATTTTCTAACACCATCCACCCAAACTTGTAATTTAAAGACGATATGCGCAGGTATTTTTCTTAAGTCATGCTCAGCTTTACTTGAAAGCTTCACCTCAAAAACATCCATGTTAATCCTTTTGAAGTACACTTTACGAGTGTACGCTATTTCCGTGGAAATTGCAATCTTTAAAATTAAGGCACTTACCTTAATGCACTAACACTTGGCTTGCTTAAAAAAGAGTTAAAGTATGCGTATCAAGATGATCTGCGCCAACAATAACAGTCAATTTAAATACACGGTCAATCGCGCTGGCTGGTTATATAAACTGTGGTACTGACGGCACATGGTCATCTAAGCCAACACCTCTTTCAGGCGTTAACTATATTGAAGCTCCAGAAATAACTATTTTAGCAATAACCCTATATCATTTGCTTGTTCTATATGCGTTTCCGAGGCACACTAACCAAAATATTTAATTTTAATATCATGTGAACCATCAAAAAAAACATCTTGCTTTACTTGGCCTGCTCTTTTTTCTGACCACCACATCTGCGTGGTCCATTGTGAGCACCAATAAGTTTTGGGTGCCTATTACGCTTAATGGTAATTACGGACAGTTCTTATATTTTGTTGAACCACAATGGCGTTTTGTCGAGCCTGAAACACCGGAATTTAACAAAAAAAACAGTGTTTTTAACCAATTTTTAGGCAATATTGCCGGTGGGTTTGAAGTGTATCCTGAATGGACGCTTTGGTTCGGCCAAGCCATCAGTACCATCGCACAGGATGCCGTTGCCCTCAGTCGTGAAGAATATCGTGCTTGGGAGCAAATCATTTGGGAACATCACACAGAGAAAAACATAAACATTAATTCGCGGTTTCGTGCTGAACAACGAAAATCACTGGATTTTTCAGAGTGGGCTTTTAGACTACGTGAGCGCTTAACACTCAACTTTCCACTCACACAGCATTTAACTTATGAAATCAGCGATGAAATATTATATAACCTCAATGCCGTCCCTTGGATTGATACGACAGCATTAGATCAAAACCGTGCTTATCTTGCAATCGTACAAACATTTTCTGAAAATTATGCCTTTGCGATTGGCTATATGAACCAGTTTTTATTCCGAAAAGAGCCACTGACACAAGCCAATCATATTTTATATCTTAATTTTAGATATAACCTACCTACTTAGGCTACTCTGTGGACACATCTCTGTATAAAAACAAACCGCCATCAATTAATGT
>JAALKW010000101.1 GCA_011087865.1 Legionellaceae bacterium | reverse complement strand
AAAAAGCCACTAAAGCTGCCCAATATTAAAATGGTGACGATAAGCCAGGCGGAAATGACTAAAGTTTTCATAATCTAATCAACAGGATCAATAATTTAAGAAGCGTGAAGCCGGTACGCTCTTTATTAGTTCTAACACTAGAATCACATCAAAATCCCAATTAATTTGTAAACCAAATCTCGTTTAAGGCCACTAATACTATAAACAGGTTAAGTGATACTTGATAGACGATATTGATAAAGTTTTAGTAAAGAGATTTCAAGCTGGTGATATTCCTGCATTTGAGGAGTTTATTCAGAGAAATCAGGTGCGTTTGCACAGACTGGCAAGGGTATTTTTAAATGATTTTTCGTTTTGCGATGATGCTGTGCAAGAAGTTTTTATCAGGGCCTACAAAGGAATGCCTCGATTTCAATTTCGAAGTAAGCCATTTAGTTGGCTTTACAGAACATTACAAAACTTATGCTCCGAGTTTAACAAGAAGCAGGTATACACAGTCGAGTTAGGTGAATTTGAAACTCATCAAGCCGATGAATCTGTCCAATTAGAACATAAGCAGGAATTAGATCTGGTATTTGAAAGACTATTTGAATTATCCCGAAGGGAGCGCGATGTGGTAGTACTGAGAGTTTTTGAGGAATTTAATGAAAAAGAAACTGCCATGGTATTGGGTCTTAGGAAAGGTAGCGTGAAGACTCTTTTGCATAGAGGCTTAAAAAAACTTAAATCAAAAAATATTATGATACTCGAAAATGACTAATATAGATGAAAAGATCAAGTTAAAGCGAAGTTTGTATAACGTCTATCGCAACACCAGCGTTTCTCCCTTTCTATCTTCTTGCGTCATTGCGAATGTTAATAACAGGAAACGAAATCTTTCATCAGGTTTGAAATTGGCATGTGCTGTCTTTACGTCGATGTGCATTGTCATGTTGATAACATTTGAAAGAAAAACTGAATATCAAGAGCCTCAGCTGAGAGAAACATCCCTTGTGATTTCTTTGCGCTTGCCAACAGTTGTGATGCCAGCTTACTCAAGTACGAGTCTCGGCGTACCCGGTCTTTCTTCATTGAGTAGCGTCCCGTCCTTAAATCATTTTCACACACCCGCAACTTCTCTGGATAGTGCAGGAGATTTTTGTGTTTATTTAAATATAGGAGAAAAGATATGTTAACCAGTGTAATTCGAAGCCCTAAAGTGCTTATTTCATTCATGTTCGTTTTTCTGCTCGGTAGTTCAGTTAGCTTGAAAGCAGAAGAAGATTTTGAGTCCATGGCAAAAATGGTGAATTTAATGGATAGTTTTTTTGGCTTAATGGATTCTGTTTATGACATGAATGCAGATAATGAAAAAGCAGCTCTATTGCAGATGCATGAAATAGAGGAAATCTATAAAAACCAGGGTAAACATAAAGAAGCCGTTTCTGTATATCAGCAAGTGTTAAAGAAAAGCAGCAATTCTACAGTCCGAAACATTGCTTATCATCGGATGGCGGATGTCTTAAAAGAGTCAGGTGATTTGGATGGTGCAATAAAGGTCCTGAATGATGCTCTTGCAGAAACCCTGGAAAAAACCAGGTGAATTACAGGTAACTATTCAGAAATGTTGACAGGTGCTTTCAAGGTATATTAATAAACACATCATTCTGGACAAGGATAGTCCAGTGTCTTTCTGCAATGCACAGATTTAAAACATAGTATTGCCGCTGTAATCTTTTTCAGGGATTGTTTGTATTACATCCAAATGCTCATCAGTTTTGCTATTTTCTACACGAAAAATATCTATAACTGCGCTTTAGCGATCTTTCTCATTTAAATAGGCTGTCTGATAAGTGAACAAAACAATATATGGGAGACAGTTAGTAGTATATGTATGATTGCCTTAATCTTTTGTCTGTAAGGCGGATTAGTTTGTTTTTTTGACATATACTTATTTTTGATTAATTCTCGAAAAAAGAAATTTACATGAAACTGGAATTTGAAGTAAATGGCGTCAATCGCTTAATCGATGTAGATTCGGATACAAGCTTATTGTGGGTTATTAGAGATTATCTGAAGCTCTATGGAACGAAATACGCCTGTGGGATTGCAGCTTGTGGTGCATGTATGGTACATGTCGATGGAAAGTCTGTATTCTCATGTCAAATGCCAGCAAGTGCAGTTGCTGGGAAAAGTGTAACCACCATCGAAGGCCTGTCAAAAAAGCATAAAAAACCTGTGCAACAAGCATGGGTTGATGAACAGGTTCCTCAATGCGGTTATTGTCAGTCAGGTCAGATCATGCGTGCATCTGAGCTTCTTACATATAATAAAAACCCATCCAGAGAAGAGATTGTTACTCATATGAATACCAATCTGTGTCGTTGTGGAACCTATCCCAGAATTATCAAAGCTATCGAGAAAGCAGCAAAAATGATCCGCAAAGAGATCGAATAGCATGGGAAAAATCTCAATTAATCGTCGACAGTTTTTATTTGCTACATCCGGGGTTTGTTTCGGTTTTATTGTCCCTGTTAGTGCATCCGTCAAATCTACAGTGGACAGCTCACGTATTACTGCATGGGTCAAAATCGATATTGACAACAAAATCACCATCTTTTCTCCAGCTGCTGAAATGGGTCAAGGATCAATGACCGCCATTCCAATGATATTTGCAGAAGAGCTCGATGCTGATTGGAATCAGGTCAGCATAGAGTTTTCGCCAGCAGATGATTTCAATTTTAAAAACCCAACCTCCTGGATACATGGAATTATGCTGACTTTGGGTAGTTCTGCAGTTAGTGGCTACTATGACAGCGTCAGGTTGTATGGGGCGCAAGCTAGAAAAGTTTTGTTACTCACAGCGGCGAAACA
>JAALKW010000028.1 GCA_011087865.1 Legionellaceae bacterium | reverse complement strand
ATATTTATTGGCGTATGCTGCTTTTGCAGCCGCGCCTTCAAAACGCATGATTATTGAGTCTCAGCATGCGCGTTGGTCTCATGCCATTGTGCCCTATATTATCGATGAAACAATGCCTCTTGAAAAACAGATAGAAATTTCAGAAGCAATCGTCCTCTGGGAAGCAGAAACAGTGGTTCGATTTTTAAAGTTAACGCCTGAGATGCTAGATAATTATCCTGACTATGTATTGTTTCAGCCTGCACCAGGAAAAACATGTGCGTCTTCGGTTGGCCGACAAGGTGGGATGCAATTGCTTCGTTTAGCGCCGCGCTGCCATACCTTTTTGATTGCACATGAAATAGGGCACTTGCTCGGGCTTTGGCATGAACAAACGCGCCTGGATAGAAATTTATATCTTGAAGTCAGATGGGAAAATATTGCTAAAATGCATGAGAAGAATTTTCAGCAACGGGCAGGCGAGGGGCATAATCAAGGTGCATATGATTATGACTCGATTATGCATTATTCAGAATATGCGTTTAGCCGAAATGGGCTGCCAACGCTTGTACCCCGGATTAAAGGCATTCATATTGGGCAACGTACGCATTTAAGTGCTGGGGATATTGCCTCGGTGAATGCTTTATATGTAAATGAAATAAAATAGGAGCAATGATGTCTAATCAAGTCAATCAAACGATTTATTTAAGCGATTATGTGGCACCCATTTTTAATATCACCACGGTAGATTTAGAAATTGATTTATTTGAAACACATGCTCTGATTAAAAATACCATGCAACTAAAGCGGATACAGTCAGGTGCACTCTGCCTTGATGGCGATGAGTTAACACTTGAAAGCATCGCATTAGATGGTAAAAAATTATCAGAAGCTGAGTATACGCTGCAATCAAAGCAATTGATTTTAAATCATACGCCTGATCAATTTCAGCTTGAAATTATCACACGTGTTTTCCCACAAAATAACACGGCTCTATCGGGTTTATATCGCTCGAACGGATTTTTTTGTACGCAATGTGAAGCGGAAGGGTTTCGGCGTATCACTTATTTTTTAGATAGGCCCGATGTACTTGCTGTATATACAACCCGTGTTTCAGCAGATAAAGCAAAATATCCTCTATTGCTTTCAAATGGTAATTTATTAGCCTCAGGGGAGGCCGAAGCAGGTCGACACTGGGCTTTATGGAAAGATCCCTTTAAAAAACCAGCTTATTTATTTGCATTGGTCGCAGGTGATTTAGCCTGTGTTCAAGGTACATTTGAGACCCTGTCAAAACGTGTGATTGATTTAAAATTGTATGTTGAGCCAGGACAAGAAGATAAGGCCTTGCATGCATTGGCTTCATTGAAAGCCGCGATGGCTTGGGATGAGCGCGAGTATGGGCGTGAATATGATTTAGATATATATATGATTGTCGCCGTTAGTGAATTTAATATGGGGGCGATGGAGAACAAAGGCCTGAATATATTTAATGCAAAATATATTTTAGCAAGACCTGATACAGCGACGGACTATGATTATGCCGGCATAGAAAGCGTTGTTGCGCATGAATACTTTCATAATTGGACGGGTAATCGCGTGACTTGCCGAGATTGGTTTCAGTTGAGCCTTAAAGAAGGTTTAACGGTGTTTCGTGATCAAGAGTTCTCGCGTGATATGAATTCGCGGGATGTGAACCGTATTGAAGATGTGAAAGTATTGCGACAAGCTCAATTTCCTGAAGATGCAGGTCGAATGGCACACCCCGTCAGGCCTGATTCGTATCAAGAAATTAATAATTTTTATACCGCAACAGTATATAACAAAGGCGCCGAAGTGATTCGTATGTTGCATACTTTGCTTGGAAAAGCAGGATTTAGACGCGGCATGGATTTATATTTTGAGCGGCATGATGGTGAGGCTGTTACGATAGAAGATTTTGTGGCAGCAATGGCTGATTCAAATGAGAAAAAATTAGATCAATTTTTTCGATGGTATACGCAACCGGGAACACCGCGCGTTGAATTAGTAGAAAAAAAATATCAAGGCAACTGCTTGAGCTTAAAATTCAAACAAAGCGGTGTTGAAAAAACCTGCCCTATTCCCATTGAAATCGCTTTATTTGATGCGACAGGTCAAGCTATCGTGCTTGAAGAAACAGTGTTATTGCTTGAGAAAGCAGAGCAAGTGTTTCAATTTGATGATTTAAGTCAGCTCCCTCAGCATATATCTTTGTTGCGCGGTTTTTCTGCGCCCGTGATATTAGAAGACAATCAAACACAATCTGATTATTTGGGCATTTTACAAGTCGAAACCGATGGCTTTGCTAAGTGGGATGCAGCAATGCGGGTGGTGCGAGAGCAGGTGCTTAAAGGCGTGCTAGATATCCTGGTGATTGAAGCCTTTAAATTAGTATTGCTTGATGAGTCATTGGATGAAGCGCTTCGTGCGGTTATTCTAACGCCGCCAAGCTTTGAAGAGGTTGTGAGCGGATTATCTGATATTGATGTAACACACATTGAAAATGCGCGTGATGCGTACTGTATAGCTCTTGGAGAAGCGCTTTGGGATGTATTTCAGGCGATGTATACTAAGCTTTGGGATAGAGAAGATCATGCCATGCAGGGGGATGCGTATGCGCGGCGGCGTCTCCGTAATATTTGTTTGTTTTTTATGATGAAAGCAAGACCACTTGATGCGCGTGCCGTGTGTGATGCACAATTTCAAGCAGCAAAAACCATGACGGACCAAATCGCGAGTTTTAATTTGTTAGTGAATCATCCCGATGCAGCTTGTCGCACGGCGGCAATCGATGCATTTTATGCTGATTGGAAAACAGATGATTTGGTGTTAGATAAATGGCTTGCGTTACAAGCGAGCGCATCTCCTGAGGGCGCTCTAGCACGTGTTGAGGCACTGCTTTTGCATGAAGCATTTGATTTAAAAAATCCAAACAAAGTGCGAGCAGTTATTGGTGCTTTTTGTCAAAATAATCCGAGATATTTCCATGCAGAAGATGGCAGTGGCTATGCTTTTCTTGCAGATAAAATATTAGCGATCGATAGCTTGAATCCACAAATTGCAGCGCGTCTCGCAACGCCATTTACACGTTGGCAGCGATTGGATGCAACAAGACAATCGGCAATGCAGGCACAATTAAAGCGGTTGTCGGCTAAAACATTATCCGCAGATTTGCGGGAGCTTGTCGATAAAAGTGTATCGTGTTAGCGCGTTATGCGGTAATGGGTTCGCCGATTACACACAGTTTATCACCGATATTGCATCAGCAGTTTGCAAAAAAAATGGGGATAGCACTGGCCTATGATGCTATTTTGTTGGATGAGCTTGGTTTTGAGCAGCAAGTAGAGGCTTTTTTTTCTGCCGGTGGATATGGCTTAAATATTACAGCGCCGGGTAAATTACGTGCGTTTAATTTAGCAGAGATAAAAACCAGTCGTTGTTTGAAGGCGGGTGCTGCAAATATGCTTTGGGTCGATGTACATCAGCGTTTATGTGCAGATAATACAGATGGGGTCGGTTTTTTAATGGATTTAAAGCAGCGTGTCTCACTTCGAGGTGCGCGTATTTTATGTTTGGGTGCCGGTGGCGCTGCACGTGCTATATTGCATGTGCTATTGGCCGAAAAGCCTCAAAGCATCAGTATTTATAATCGTACGGCCTCACGTGCACAGGCATGGATTAACACAGTACAAGATCATCGCGTGCAGTATGTTTCGTGTCCGAGACACCCCGAAACATATGATGTAGTGATAAATACAACCGGTTTAATTCATCCAAATCATCCAGCGTTTTTAGCCAATCAACCATTTTGTTATGATTTAAGTTACGATGAATCAGGTTTAACGCCTTTTGTTGCATGGGCACGTCACCTTGGTTGTGAGGCGGTTGATGGATTTGGTATGTTAACGCAACAAGCGGGTGAAGCTTTTTGGGTTTGGCATGGCGTGCGGCCTGCTCTTTAACGAAACAAAGGCTGTAGCGCTGCTTCTTGGGCCAGTGTGTCTTCGTAACCCAGTTTAATTAAATCGCGAGTGAACTCTTTTTCGAATAAAAGAAAACTTAATAAATCACCCGAGTGCTGTTGTGCGCCAAGGCAATTCAAGCACATGCGTAAAAAGCTTGGCATGCTGTGGTATTTGTTTTGCGCGAGTTTGGCAACATCCATGCTTGGTCTTAGGCAAAACATATCAATAGGCCGCCAAGGTGAATGTCGTTTTTTCCAAATAGAAAGCAAATGCGCAATGTCGTTCATACGATTAACATTTTCAATGTCGCGATCAAGATTATCTAGAAATAAGCTGTTTAGCATATTACCTAATATGTGTGCGAATCCAATATCAGCCGTTTGAAGTTTTTCAGGTTGAATGGTCCCAGGTGTTGGGCGTGTCCCAACGATTAGAATTTTTTCGACATGAAATCGAATGGGGCCGCGTAACGGTGAAACCAATCCCATGCTACCATCACCGTAATGACGACCACGAATAGGAATGGCAGGGAAAAAAAGAGGCAGTGCACTAGATGAAAGAATATGCTCAGCGCGTAATGTTGTACGTTGACTGGTATGTCTTGGGTAAGACCAATCATCAAAATTGGGGGCATGATGTTCATAGAAAGAGATGGTTTGCTGTGTTTCGTAGCAATTACTAATGACTTCAAATGTTTTTAAAATGCTTTGTTCGATATTTTGATGAATTTTATCGAAATTAATATGATCTTGAAAAAAAAGCTGTAAAGGCGTTGTATCTAGCAAATAACCTGAGTTACGCGGTTTGAACATGAAACGACTCAAATTACGTAAGACCGATTTACTTAAAGCATAGTTGCTAGCATTATAAACTTGTTGGCAGTGAATGTTTTGCCATAAAGCTTCAAGTTTCTCGACACCTAAACCAAAGTCATCTGCATTTTCTGCAAGAATCGCAGCATTGACGCTGCCGATGCTGACACCACTAATCATGCTAAAGGGAGATTTTTTGGGTTGAAAAATTTGATGCAGGGCTTTGAGTACGCCTACCTGGTAGGCCCCTCTGGCACCACCGCCCGCTAAATAAAGTGCTGTTTCAGGCATATTACGCCGTTTATTTTCTTCGATAATACTAGGAACTATAGTTGAGCTTGTAGGGATATTTCAAGTGATTCACCAATTTAGTGTTGTTTTAACAAATGGGATGGTAATTTTACGTTGCGCGACAAGCGAGGCATGATCAAGCTGGTCGAGCAAATTGTGTAAATCATGCATATTCCGCGCGCTTCGATGAACTAAAAACTGTGCAACGCTCTGAGATAATTCAAAGCCTCGACGATTGGCTTCTAACGAAAGCGTTCGTGCTTTGTCTGCGTCACTCAGTTCTTCTACATGCATGATTAAACCTGAACTTAGACGTGATTGAAGGTCGGGCAATGCAATGTCGGTGTGTCGTGGAGACGTACGGCTCGCAATAATCAGCGTACTTTTCTCATCATCTCGAATACGGTTATATAGATGAAAAAGGGCTTCTTCCCAGTCAGGGAGGCCTGCAATAACATCGAGTTCATCAATGCAAAATAAGTTGTGCGTTTCTAATTCACTTAAAATGCTTGGATCCCATGTTTTTAAGGTATCTAAAGGCAGATAAATACTCGGTTGGTGCGGGCCAAGATGTTGGCAACAGGCTTGTAAAAGGTGTGACTTGCCAGCGCCCATTGCGCCCCATAGGTAAATAAAGCGTTCTCCTGTGTTGGATAACGCTGCGTAGAGTTCTTTTTGGAGCTGTACGTTTTCACCCCAGCAGTAGTCTTTAAAAGTGGCTTCATCATTGCGTTGAATGGCTAAAGCGAGTTGATGGTTCATTGGGGTACAGGGGTGCTATCATATGCTTTTTTCGCACCTGTCCAAACATAGTCAATATAGGTTGCACTGGTTGTGATGGCTGTGAGTGCAATGAGTAAATACGTTAAGTTCGGCGTATTTTTTCCGAAAGCAAGCTCAATGAGACAAAAAATAATAAGCGCTAGCTGTAGGCAGGTATTAATTTTACTCAGCCAAGTGGGTTTAAAGTCTAGTCGTTTCGGAATAAAGCGCTGCCATGCCATGACACCTAGAGAGATGGTTAAGTCACGAAAAAAAACGAGGCTAACCAGCCACCAAGGTAATTGTCCGATGAGTGCAAGCGAGATAAAACTAGAAGCAATGAGCAGCTTATCTGCAACAGGGTCGATAAATGAGCCGAATCGTGTTTGCCAGTTAAAGAGTCTAGCAAGCCAGCCATCTAGACCATCGGTGATGCCTGCGAAAATAAAAATATACAATGCCGCAGTATATTGCTCATCGTGCAGATATATTAAAAAAGGTGCAATCAATAAGAGTCGCGTCAAGCTGAATGCATTAGGTAAATATTTCAGCATAGTCTGGTTAATCAAAAAGACAAATAAAATAGAGGTAGATTGTATCTAAAGTAAACGGGATTGTCACGCCATAAAACGAACTTAAAGTGAACCAGAACCCGTGTTTTATCAGTGGGTCCTGGTGCATTTATTTTTAAATATTACTGTCAATAAAAGCTGTGAGTTGAGATTTAGAAAGTAATCCCATTTTTGTTGCTTTGACTTGTCCATTTTTTATTAATAATAAAGTTGGAATGCTCATAACGCCATATTTTGATGGTGTTTGAGGATTATCGTCGATATTGATTTTTGCAAAAGTTACTTTGTCGTGATGATTTTCAGCTGCTTCTTCAAAAATAGGAGCGAGTGCTCGGCAAGGCCCGCACCATTCTGCCCAAAAATCAATAATGACAGGCTGTGTTGCTGTGAGTACTTCTGCTGCAAACCTTTCGTCAGTAACTTGGTTCACGTGCTTGCTCATGAATAAACCTCAGTTGGTTGAATAACGCTGACTCAATGATTAACGACAATGATTCGTTAGTTGAGTCAGCCCCATTATAGATCACCTAGAAACGCTTGCAAGACGCTAAGTGCAGTTAATGTTGCTGTTTCGGTTCGTAAAATACGAGGGCCGAGTGATATACCTTGAAATTCTAATGCACGTGCCTCGGAGATTTCCTGCGGATGCAAGCCACCTTCAGGCCCAATTAATAAGCTAATTTCATCTGGTCTATCGGATGTAGCAAAGTCGCGCCAACTGGTATCAGCCTTTGGGTCTAATAAGTATTTATGCGGTGAAATATTATTTTTTAAATAGCTATCTAAACTGCAAGGTGGGTGGATAGTCGGCAGCCTATTACGCCCAGACTGCTCACATGCGCCAATGGCAATGCTCTCCCATTGCGCGTGCTTTTTGCTGAGTTGTTTCGCATTATGCTTGATTGAACAATGTGTAGTAATGAGTGGGGTAATACTGGCAACACCCAGCTCAACCGCTTTTTGAATAATAAAGGGCATATGTTCTTTTTTGGCAATGCCTTGGGCAAGATGAATGACACAAGGCGATTCGCGGTTGACAGGTTGCACGCCTTCAATGCGAACGGTGACCAGGTGTTTTTTTATGGTTATAATACGCGCACAATATTCCTGATGATCACCACAAAACAAAGTCAATGACTCACTTTTAGGCATACGCAGCACACGAAAAACATGGTGGCTTGCAGGCTCTGAAAGTAAAACCAAATCATGTAATTTATAGGTACCAGATTGATAAATACGAACTGTTCGCATGGCATCACTCGTTATAAGATTTAAGTCAGTGCTTTTAACAGTGTATACCAAGTTCTTCCAATCCGTTATCCTATTGGGCTTAATTATTGCGCTTAATTTTATATTGAGATGAGTTAAATTAAACAGGATTGATTAAATCATGACTAAAAAACGTATTGAAACTGACAGCATGGGTGAGATTGCTGTATCTGCTGATAAATATTGGGGCGCGCAAACTGAGCGGTCGTTACATCATTTTAATATTGGTAAAGATTTAATTCCTATTGAGGTCGTGCATGCATTTGGTGTTTTAAAAAAGGCAGCTGCCCTGACGAATCATGAATTAGGCAATTTAGATGCGGCCAAGCAGACATTGATTGTTGAAGCGGCAACAGAAGTCCTGGAAGGTCAATTAGATGCTCACTTTCCATTGCATGTATGGCAAACAGGCAGTGGGACGCAATCCAATATGAATGCAAACGAAGTCATTTCGAATCGTGCCATCGAAATCGCTGGCGGTGTCCTCGGCAGTAAAGTGCCTGTTCATCCGAACGATGATGTGAATCGTTCACAGTCTTCAAACGACACCTTTCCAACCGCGATGCATATTGCAGCAGCATCAGCAGTGCATCAGCAGCTTTTACCCGCATTGAAAAGTTTACGTGATGGATTGGCTGAAAAAATGGCAGATTTTAAAAATATTATTAAAATTGGCCGAACACATTTGCAAGATGCAGTGCCTTTAACGCTTGGGCAAGAATTTTCAGGTTATGTCGCGCAATTGGATGCATGTATTGCGCGTGTTGAGGCGGTCTTGCCAGAAGTGTATGCCTTAGCGCTAGGGGGCACAGCCGTTGGAACGGGATTAAATACCCATCCTCAATTTGCTGAAAAAGTTGCAGCACATATAGCTGATATTACGAAGCTTCCTTTTGTTTCGGCACCGAATAAATTTGAAGCTTTAGCCTCTCATGAGCCTTTGGTGATGTTGCACAGTGTGTTAAAAACATTAAGCTGCGCTTTAATGAAAATTGCGAATGATATTCGATGGTTAGCTTCAGGCCCAAGGTGTGGTATAGGTGAGCTACAGTTGCCTGAAAATGAACCTGGCTCTTCTATTATGCCAGGTAAAGTTAATCCAACACAGGCCGAAGCCATGACCATGGTATGCACACAGATTATGGGCAATGACGTCGCGGTAACGGTTGCGGCAAGCCAGGGCAATTTTGAGCTTAATGTTTTTAAACCCGTGATTATTTTTAATGTTTTACACTCCATTCGGTTGCTAACGGATACTTGTCATAGCTTTCAAGTATTTTGTGTTGATGGTCTGAAAGCAAATCAAAGTGTGATTGCAGGTTATTTAGAGCGTTCTTTGATGCTAGTCACAGCATTAAATCAACATGTTGGTTATGATAAAGCGGCTAAAATCGCAAAAATAGCACATGAAAAAGATTTATCACTGGAGGAAGCGGCGATTCAACTGGGTTATTTGACCAGCGAAGAATTCAAAAAATATGTGCAGCCGGCCAATATGATAGCACCCAAGGCGTAACGGCACACAAGAACAGTTGACAATCATAAGACAGATACGGTAATTTAGCCCCGATTGCCGAGGTGGTGGAATTGGTAGACACGCTAGCTTCAGGTGCTAGTGGGGGCAACCCCGTGGAGGTTCGAGTCCTCTTCTCGGTACCAACTTGTTTTATATCACGCTTCAATTAAGAAGATGTTTCTTTGGCCTGCATGGCATAGAAATTTTTGAGTTCAAAATCGACATAGTTCTCAAGTGAACGCTTAATTTCATGTTCGGCACCTAGATGCGATTCATCCTCGGCATGTAAATGCGTTTGTGTAAACCACGTGGGCGAATTTAATAAATAGATGGCATTGCCGTGTGCTTCATATACGCAAGGCTCATCGGGGGATAAAGCACAGCTGACTTCGCTGACAGTGTATGACAGTTTAAATCCTTTATAAATATATTCAATCACCGTGATGTTGCTCCTACAACGTCTAAACCGCAAAAGGGTCTTCCATTTCGACTTTTGTAACATGGTTATCGTTGCTTTGCAAAAAAGTATATTTGATGTTTGTCAAGCTGAGAGTTTTTTTTAAGAAGTGATTTAAATTTTATACGTGGTTGGTTATACTTCAGCCTAAGCTTTTTTTTGAGGGCTATTTTGAGATGATGGGAAATTTGTTCAACATGTTTGGCCCTTCGCCAATCAAGCCTATTGAGCAACATATGTATCAAGTGTACCAATGCGCTAAATTATTACTCCCTTTTTTTCATGCTGTATGGGAAAGAAAGTGGGATGAAGCGCTTGATTTACATGCAAATATCTCAAAACTAGAGAAAGAAGCTGATTTAATCAAACGTGATTTACGTTTGCACTTACCAACTGGATTATTTCTTCCTGTGGGTCGCACGGATGTATTAGAGCTTTTAAGCGTTCAAGATAGAATCGCAAATAAGGCACAAGATATATCCGGACTGATTGTCAGCCGTCGCATGCATATTCCTGAGGCATTATCGACGTTATTAATTCCTTTTTTACAATGTTCCTTGAATGCGGCAAAGCAGGCATGTAAGGCGATTAATGAGCTTGATCAATTGCTCGAAAGTGGATTTCGTGGCAGCGAAGTAACAGTTGTTGAAGAAATGATTGTGACTTTGGATGAAATCGAGCATGATAGCGATGATAAATTGGCGGAGATTCGTCACCGTATTTTTGATATTGAAGAGACGCTACCGGCATTGGAAGTGATGTTTCTCTATAAATTGGTTCAATGGATTGGGGACTTGGCTGATCACGCACAAACAGTGGGTGGACGGCTGCAAATTTTGATTGCTCGGTAATTTATTCTATGGACGCATCTGTTCTCTATTTTTCTCTGGCTATTTTTCTTTGTTTCATGATGACGTGGGGCGTTGGGGCTAACGATCTTGCGAATGTCATGAGTACCACGATGGGTTCAAAAGCCATTACGGTCAAACAAGCGCTTTGTGTGGCTGTTATTTTTGAGTTTGCAGGTGCCTTTCTTGGGGGGACGGATGTAACAGAAACACTGCGGGATGGCATTATTGATGTGCAATTACTCTCAGATAATCCTTTGGTACTCATCCAAGGCATGCTGGCTGTTTTAACAGCCTGCACGATTTGGATGCATCTGGCTAGTTTTATTGGCGTGCCTGTCTCAATTACCAATGCATTGGTGGGTTCAATGGTTGGTTTTGGGTGGCTTGTACTGGGTACTGAAGCGGTGCACTGGGAACAAGTATCCCATATTGCAGTGGGTTGGATAACATCACCCCTGATTGCAGGTACCACAGCTTTCGCTTTATTTTTAAGTATTCAACAGACCATTTTTGCTAAACCTGATTTATTAGAGCGTGCCAAAAAATTTGTTCCTATTTATTTATTTTTAGTGGGTTCAATCTTGTCGTTTATTACGGTCTTTAAAGGCTTGTCTCACTTTGAAATTGAGTTAAATTTCAAACAAAGTTTATGGGTAACGCTCGGTACAAGTGTCGTGATTACGTTACTTGGGATGTTTGTCATTCGTCGAATTCCTGAGAAACCGAATTTACGACGTCGTGAGCGTTTTTTACAGGTTGAAAAATATTTTGCAGTCTTAATGGCAATGACCGCATGTGCTATGGTTTTCGCGCATGGTGCAAATGATGTTGCGTTGGCTGTGGCGCCTATGAGTATGGTCTATAGCTTAATTACACATGTGGGGGAGCCCTTGCGTGCAACAGGCTATCCGTCATGGATAGTTTTATTAGGGGTTGTTGGGGTTGTGGTTGGTTTTTTAGTACAAGGTCGCCGCGTGATTGAAACCGTGGGTAGCTCTATTACCGCATTGACACCTAGTCGCGCTTTTGCAGCGACCCTTTCCGCTGCCACGACCGTTGTGGTTGCAACCAGCATGGGTATTCCCGTATCGGCCACACAAACTCTTGTTGGCTCTGTTCTTGGGGTGGGACTTGCCCGTGGTATTGGTGCTTTGAACCTCATTGTGATTCGTAATATTTTTACCTCTTGGATTTTAACGCTTCCCGCAGCATCTATCTTGACCATACTGGCCTATAAGTTAATTAAATATGTTCTGACTTGAGTCATACTGATAACAACTTGACTATTATTTTTTTGTTCTATACCTTTAATGTGTATTTAATACTTTTATCTATGGGGAGAACAAAATGGTTGATCCAATTGATAGAAAAGCGGCAAGGCTTAAAGGTGTAGAAGATATTGCAGAACAACTAAAGGACTTAACGGCGGCTTTTCATCAAACGTGTTCGGAGGTTGTCGAGGATGAGGCGTATTTAACAGCTTTCATAAATGTAGTATATGAAGACATAGAAAGAGAGACTGGCATTCAATTGCCCCTATTGATGTCTAGTGTAAGCTTTGAAATGACTCCTGCTGAAAGGGCAACAATATCTGAGAAGAAAGAAAAGTTTGAGAGAGAGCTTGGGGTTTTATTGAGTGAATTTAAAGAAAAATATCTAGATAAACTTCATTCTTTTAAGAATAGAGAAGAATTACTTAACCTAGTGACATCTATTACAGGCATAAAGGTGCTTGATTTTGAATCAGAGCGAATGACTGAACAAGAAGAAACTAAAGCTGCGGAAGAGGCACTTGCCCCAGTACTGGATGAAGAGGCCGTCAAAGGGATTGTTGATATGATAAAAGATCTTTTTGTGGGTATCGTAAATGCAATAAAAGCGCTTTGTGGACAATCAAATCACCCTGTGAGTGGTCAGAGTATGTTCCAAGCGGAACACGATGCTGAAGGGTACGATGGTGAATCTGAAGATGAGCTTGATGAGGATGTAGATAATAGACCTTAACCGCGCTAAATACGTTTTACCACTGAAGCTGTCATACGAGACACACAGGTGGGTTTACCGGCGTCGTTGTAGAGTTCGACGAGCCAAACCTGTGTGGTTCGACCCAAGTGAATGGGGCGTGTTGTCGCAGTAATGAGCCCTTCTTTAACAGGCCTTAAATGGTTGGCATTAATCTCAAGGCCAACACAATACGATAGGCTTTGATCAACCACTGCATTTGCAGCCGTACTTGCAAGTGTTTCAGCCAATACGACATTTGCACCACCATGAACAATGCCAAGCGGTTGTTTTGTGCGAGCAGTCGCAGGCATGGTGGCTGTTAGTGTATCATCAGTGATTGTTGTAAATTGAATATCAAGCCACGCTGCGAGGGTATTTTCGCTGCGCTTGTTCAAGCTATCTTGTGTAATCGGTTGAAACCAAATGCTCATGTTATTTTTTTGTCGCGTTGCTTAAAAATTTTATTATGCTTTGCTTTTTCTTGTTGTTGTGAAGCGCTTGGGGCATGCTTTGCGTCAAAGGCACGTAAAAATTTATCATAAGGGCTGACATAGGCTTTATCGATGTCTGGTGGTTTACTCATGTTGATTTCTCGGTTATTTATTTGAGTTAAATTTAATTCGTGTTTATCAAGCTAGAAATTTTACCTAATTTTGGATAAAGTTGCTATTTATATAAAGGATTTATTGGTCATGGTAAAAAAAGCAGAATTACATGTTCATCTAGAAGGTACAATAAGCCCTGATTTGGCACGTCAGCTTGCCAAACGCAATCAGCTGAATTTACCGGATGGTTTAATAGCGAGTGACAACACAAAATATTTATTTAATGATTTTTTACATTTTTTAAATGTCTATGACACGGTGGCGGATTTAATTTGTGTTCCGCAAGATTATTATGATTTAACGTTTGATTATTTGGCGCGGAATGCAGCGGATGATGTGATTTATGTCGAGATGATGTATTCACCCGAGCATGCAGAAAAAGTGTCTGGTATTCCTTCTCGGGAGCATTTAGCGGCCATTGGGCAGGCCATTGAAGATGCTGAAGCGAAGCATCATATTACGGGTCGCATTCTAATGACGGGTGTTCGACATTTTGGTGCAGAGTCAGTCATCAAAGTGGCAGAAGAGGCGGTAAAATCAAGCTCGCCCTATATCGTTGGGCTTGGGCTTGGTGGTGATGAAGCAGGTTTTCCACCTAAATTATTTGAAAAAGCGTATCATATTGCAGCAGAGGCAGGGCTTGGTTGCACGGTGCATACAGGTGAGTTTGCTGATGAAAAAGGCATGATGGAGGCGCTTGAATATTTGCCCATTCAACGGGTTGGTCATGGGGTATATGCTTTGCATTCAACCGCACTGACAGCACTGATGAAAGAGAGACAGATTGCGATTGAGTCCTGTCCATCTAGTAATGTATGTTTAGGATTGTTTGATGATTTATCAGCGCATCCCTTTCCTCAATTGTTAGAAGCAGGATTGCAAGTGAGTTTAAATTCGGATGATCCGCCATTTTTTGATACTTCTGTTGCTCGAGAATATGCACGGGTGCAGGCTGCATATCAATATGATGAGGCACAAATGAAAGCGATTACATTGATGGCTTTGAATGCCGCTTTTGTCGATGATGAGACGAAAACAAGATTAAAAGAACGCGTTTGAAGCAGCATGAGAGGTAGAGGCACTATTGTCTGTATCTGCGTTTTCGTCAGAGAAGTATTCGGTATCAGAGATCGATTCATGTATCGTATGGCGTGATGATTGTTGCGTGAATACAGGGGCTGAGCGGATGCGCCTTATTTCTTCTGCGCTTGAGGCGGCAAAAAGCGTCTGTGGTACTTGGCTTGGTCTTTGTTCAAAACTTGATAAGTTTTCCAGTGATTCTTCTTCTAGCTTTCTTTGTAAGTGCTCAGCATCTTTTCTGTGAATGCGGTTTAGCATCGCGCTTTTTGTGAATCCGACAAGGTTAATAAATATAATGGAGCTGATCATGGTGAAAAAGCTCGGAGGCAAGAGCGCCCAAAGAATGACATTGACAGAAATTAAGATGGATGCAATCAGGTTCACCGTAATGGTTTGCTTGGTGCGACCAAGGCGTGCTTCTTGTCGAATAAAATCGAGCTTGATTTCAAGTGGTTCGGTTTCTGCTGGTTGGTGACCGAGCTCTTTTAATTGATAAAAATTAAAGAGGCCATCAACAACACCAATAAAGCTTGAGGCAATAAAAAATACCACGGCTAGAGGCGTAAAGACACCATTGGCCGCATAGCATAAATAATAAGATGTTAGGCTAAATATGGGAGGCAAGACGGCAGCAGCCCATTTTTGCAAGCGTTTTTCAGGCGATCGAAAAGTATCATTAAAAATACTGTGGTATGTGCGTAAAGGAATGCAAATTGCATTATAAATAATCAAGAGCAAGGGTATGTTTCTTAAAACAGAAAACGTGGTTTGTAAAAAGCTCGTGATAATGGGCATGAGCTCAATAACAAGCGTTTCAAGCGCACGCATGTGCTCTGGAATGAGGGTTAAATAAATACCACTTATGGCGGTTCCTAAGGTGAGAAACACGAGGGTCATGGCCCAACTTTGCTGTGGTGTAATATGTTTAATCAGATGATGAAAATCTTCGAGGTGCCGATGGCCATAGTTTTTTTGAGAGAAAGTTTTGACCCAGCCAAATAAGTTGTCGGTTTGATTAAAGGTTTCGGAGATACATAATAATTGGGTGAGTCGTGCAAGTTCTGTTTCTGATACAGCTGCTTCGTTATACAGGGCTAAGGCACTTTTTCCGCCATCTTTTTCATGGTCACACATTTTTTGAAGTCTTGCATGTAAGATACCTCGCTCTTCACCCATTAGGTGGTCTTCTAAAATTTTAAATAAGGTATCATTGTGTATGGCCATGAGAACTCCGATGTTCGATTAAGCGGAGTTAGTGTAACTATTATGAGCATAAAAGACAATCATGCGAAGAGAATTATAGCAGGGTGTTTTAAGTTAGGCTGCTGAGACGCAAGCAAACCTTGGCTCGCTTGGCATGTCCATTGCTATCAACGGTGAAACGGGCTTGAAAAAAGTAGAGGTGCTGCATTCTGAAACTTGATACGGCACATCAGGTGTATCAAGCTCTGTATCCATCGGATTATCGTCTTTTTCGTGGGATGCTTGTACGGCATTGAGGTTAATTTGAAGTGCTTTAGCACTTTCAGTATGGATATATGTGTGTATCTTATCTTTTACGAAATTAATGATCTGCATACAAATAGGAATGCTGATCGAGAGGAGCGTCGTGGGTGGAAAAACGCGTAAGAAAATGGCGAGCCCAGAGACTAAAACAGCGACAGATAAATTAGCGACAGTGCTTTTTATAGTGCGATCAAAACGGTCTTGTTGCCGAATATAGTTGAGCTTTTCACCTTCACTGGCTGTCTTCAGAGGGTCTGTTATTTTTGGAGGCAGATGGTAAAAGTTCCATGTGCTATTCACAACACTCACAAGGCTTGATGTAATGAGAAAGGCCGTTGAAAGGGTCGTGGAGATGCCTTGTTGAGCAATACATAATGCATAAGCGGTTAAACTTAATGCTGGGCGTAGTGTTCCTGCTGTCCACCTTTGGAAGCGCTTGGCGGGTGTCATAAAAGTATCGTTATAAATGGTCTGATATGTTTGATTTAGAATATAGCAGCAATTCGTGACTAATGCGATCAATGGCAGTTCTCGTAAAGTCGTCGCGATAGTACTTAAAGCACCCGGCATCTTGGTTTTAAGATCTGGAATAAACGATTCAAGGGCCTGTAGACATTTCAGCGATAGATTGATGAGCGTACTGATTAATGCGACCTTTTTTATAACAGACATACTGTCTTGTGTTGTTTTTATTTTTTTAATGAAGTAATGAAAATCTTGAAGGTGCCCATATCCGGCATTTTCTTGAGTAAGTTTTTCAATCCAGCCGAGTAAGGTTTTTGGCGGGTTGGCTGTGTCTGAAAGATGAAGTAATTCAGTCAGTTTTTTTTGATTGATGTAGGATAGCCCGGCTTCGCTATACAGTGCCATCGCACTTGTGCCGTTTTCATGCTCACAAAGCATTTCTAATGTTATTTTTAAGCCGGCACTCTTTGCGCCAGTTAGGTGAGCTTCTAAAATTTCAAATAGGACGTCATCGAGTCTTTCGCGCTTAATAGCTGCTTCAGGTGTAGCATGATATGTTGCTTGATACATACAGACCCTATTTAAAAATAAAATAATAGGCGAATTGTATACTTAAAAACACATTGTGTCAAATGCGATCACATAATTTGTTTCGAATGACTCATGGTGGCAAATTTATTGATCTTTCTCGCGTAGCTCAAACCAAACGGCATTGACAATAGCCAGTGTGCAGGCAAGACCTGTACCTAAAATCCAAGAAAAATACCACATGGGCGCTCCTATCTGTTTGATTAAGCCGAATAATTAATAAGATTGGGGGTTATTTTTAATACTAGACTCAGTCACTTTGCCACGTAGGACTCGATAGGCCCAAGCGGTATAAGCAATAATGAGTGGGAAGAAAATGAGGGTTGCAATGAGCATGATAAATAAAGTGAGCTGGCTCGATGAGCTATCCCAAAGCATTAAACTTTGGCTTGGATGCGATGAGGATGGCAAAATAAAAGGGAACATGGCAAGTCCTACGGTACTAATCATTGCAATTAAGCTCATGGCACTGCAAACAAAAGCAATCGGTGCCGAGCGCTTCACAAAAAAGCTTGCAAGCAGTGGCATACATAATCCTAAGATCGGTGCTGTGATGAGCCAAGGGTAGGTGGCGTAATTTGAAAACCATGCATGTGGCTCACTGAGTACAGATTTATACAGGGGGTTAGAGGGGCCATCATGCGGCATGGCTTGTTGGAGTGTGTAACCCGTTTTAAAAT
>JAALKW010000027.1 GCA_011087865.1 Legionellaceae bacterium | reverse complement strand
TTCAACAGGAACCCCAGCAGCCAACAACTGCCTGCCTACTGTAGCCACTTGCTCGAACTGAAACGGTGTTTTGGCTGTAAACTCATTCAATTTAGCAACCATTTCAGCAGCTTTTTCAGCATCGCCTAGTATACCTAAAAAACCAGTACGCATAGTTTCCATTTTTGCAGCGTTTCGCAACAATATACCAAACCCAGCAGCAACAGGCAAAGTAAAGCGTGTTGACATTTTCTTTCCAAATTCAACAGCTGTATTCCCCATTGATTTTAGCTTTTTATTTAGTTTTTCAATCTTAGACCGTGACTTATCTGCTTGCTCTGCAAACTTGCCCATATTACGGCTAAATTTGTCTCTAACTTCAATTAAATAACTAACTGATTTCATCGTTTCCTTTGTTGCTTTTCAATTTCTCGATTTTTTTGCGCCACAATATTGCTTACTTCTTTATTATACAACAACAACTCCCCCATATTCATATTCATTAATTCAGAATAACTAAAACCGTGTTCCATCATGTAAACTATAAACCCCTCAATAGTTGTGTTGTTAATAGATTTAAAATCTGTAAATAAAAATAATGGTTTATCTTCTACAAGCCCAGCGACAAAAAATGGTCAGCATACCCCCCAGCCAACGCTTTTAAATCAGCCAAATGCAAACCATCATCAAAATGAGCTTTTTTCATTTGAACACCATCAATAGTTATCGTTGGCTTATCTTCTGTCCCAGCAAGAAATATTTGTTCCAAGTTATACATAATAGAACCAACCGCATCGCCATCAGCAAACTGAATAATCAAACTCCCTATACCAACTTGGTCATCCGTATTAGATTTCACATCACTTTGCTTACCCACCCCATCTATCATGGTATTAATTTTTGGGAAAACACCTAAAAAAGCGTTGTTTAAATCTGCTTCCAACTTTAACACTTTATACTTATCTCGTGGTCGTGGGGCATAAACAACAATATCTGATGCATCTACATACTCACCATCTTTGGATATTTTTATTGGTGTTTTTAAAGTATATTCAAAAAATTCTTTCATAACGTTAGATTCAAGTATAGCATAATAATTAGTATAATATCAATAATAATACTAGACAATTTAAATACTGCTGAATCTAGTATGCGTTGTAAGGCTCGCATTAAGCTGTAACCGCTTGCGAACCTTCAAATTCTACAGATATTACCCCGTCAGATGAAACATTGATTTCAGGGTCAACATACATGCACATTTTTTGGAATACTTTAGTGACCCCAGTGGATGCAACATATTTAATCACGTTTCCAAGGCCATTAGATTTCCAGCCACGAACCAATGATTCATTCTCAACAGTTGATAATAGATCAAAAGAAACCATACTTTTAGCTGTTGTATAATCCACTGCTTCAATTACATCCACAGACGTTCCGGCTACTTGTGGGGTAATAACCTTGTCCCCAGAACCATCTTTCATACGCAAACTATTCCCTTGAATAGCTATTGATTGGTCATTGATAAATAATTGTCCACCGACTAATGATGTTGCCATATCTTACTCCTATATGTTAAACACTGCTTGTAATACTAAATCAAGTCTTCGCAGCTGAGCAACAAGCGGTACTTTAGCCGTGCTAGTAGCCTTTCCATTTAACAAGTCTAGGTTAATTGTTAAGTTGTCCACAAAGTATTTAACATTGTCCTCACCTGCTCGGTACAACAAGTATCCTTCACCAGACAAAATATTATACAATTCTACCAGCTTGCCCCGAATTGCGTTTTCATTTACCATGTTATACCCAGTAACTAACGAACCGTCAGTTAATCGGCTTTGACTGTAAGCTGATTTCAAATTGTTAAAAATAAACTCAGCACCAGCAGATGTCACATCCACGTTGTTTAAGAATTGGTATGTTTTATCTACATTGCCAGCAGCATCAGTTTTGTAAGTTGTATAGACTTGCCCCAAGACAACACCATTGCCAGCAACGTTATTCCCAATTACAAAACCACCAGCAACATTAATTTCAGCCTGCTCAGACTTAGCCCACCCTTTACCAGTATCAAGAACCGGCAATGTTAAAGGCGTGTTCATGTAAGGCAGTGATGCTGTGTGAGTACCACCCCTTGCGTCTAAATTTGAAGCAATAACAAACTGTGCTATATTCGCACCATCTGTAAGCCTTAACGCCCTAACAGCACCAATTTGAGCAGCAATGACATCATCTAACTCAAATATAGAGGAACCCTTGTACAAAGTATCATTTACAATGCCCTGAGCATTGACGACCAATGATTGTGAATTCCTAGCGTTTAAAAATGTTTTTAGGTTAGCCAATGTATCTGTTTTAGATATTACACAAACACCATCAAGGATTGCATTGTCTTCATTCCAACGTGGGTCTAGCAATGAAGTTGTGCTTGTATGAGAATCCGCAACAACGGTTACATCGTAGTTTCCAGGGAAAACAATAGTTTGGTATCGTGTTTCACCAATTACATCAAACAATCCAGTCAATACTGGGTCAGTCGCACCGCCTGTCATGGCCGTGACGCTTGGCGTAACCCCCCCCACAATTCCTTTTACCTCTAAACCAATCCCATTGCCGTATGTGCCAGCATTGTTGGCTGTTAGTGTTACAGTCCCAGTTGTGTTAGATGCTGAAACAATTTTATGTGCGTCAGCGTTAATTAAAGCAACTAATGCATCCCCAATTTGTGTTTCAGTGTATCCAGAAGGAATAGAAATGCTGTATTTATGGTTAATTCTCGAACCGATAGAAACAACCAATGACCCAGCCTCTGGGGCAGTGCCAGAAAAAGCAACAGAACCAGCAGCCTGAACACCTGACCCATTATCATCTAGCGCAATAGCATCTAATCGAGTAACTTGGTTTACTGACTTAAACGCTTTAACCATTTCAGCAATTTGAGACCCTTTCCCAAAATTGCCAATTTCAACATTAGCGTTACCAATATTCTCAACTAAAGAACCGCTTGTATAAACTGATCCAGTTTGCTGGCCAACAATTAACACCTTTTGTGGTGCATTGCTAATTGACTGCTCGGCTGGTGCCTTAGTTATATTAATAATAGGGTTACTGACTGTCATTTAATACCTCACTTTTTTCATCTTTTGCAATTTTCTTACGAACAACTTTTTTTTCTTCAATTATTTCTACACAATTATCAAATTGAGAGTCTTTTAATCGTTTTCGCCAGTAGCTATTAACTGTTACGCCATCTACCGCTTCAACCTCTACAATATCACCTGCTTCATGAAATGCTAGATTACTATTTAATTTTAGTTTCATATAATCGATTATATCACAACAAATTAAAATTATTATCTTTTACATTTTCACAATCATTATTTTGAAATACATTCCCAAAACTCCTAAATGCTACAGTTTCAGTATTTGTGTATATATCCCCAGCGTTATACATAAACTGGCTTGTATCCTGCACATAGTTTGCTGTTTGTGTGCTTAATATCGTTTCGGTTGTTTCAAAGCTGTATGAATAAACAAGGTATGCATCATTATAGCTAATTACGCCGTGACCTAATGGAACCATTAACGTGTTGCTTGTATTCGCAAAAAACGTGCTTGGTCTGTATCCTGCTACAGTTTTATACAACGAAGGCAAAACATTAAAAGCCAAATCTATTGCTTTGCTGCCTGTAAGCTCATTAACTGTTGGGATAAATAGATAAAACGAAAAATTATTAATAAGTTTTAAATAAAACTGCTCTGTTGACGTTGCTTCGCTATTCGCATCATTCTGCGTATTTCGGTCTGCGGATGCGTCTGACCCTTCTGGGACTATAAATAGGAATGGGGTGTTAATTTGCTTATCTGTATATAGCTTTATAGCACGATCAAGCGTTGCTACTGACGATATTTGCAAGCCTGTTACAAGTTTCATATCAGAACCAGACCCAGCCGTCAATCGGTCGTTATTAAATACGAACTGAAATTTGTTTGCATCTAAAACTGCGCTAACCTTGTGCCAACCATTAAAACCAACAGAGTGAAAGGTGTGCAGTGTTCCTGTAGATTGCGCTGGCGTTCCTGTGACATTAAATGTAAATGTAGTTGAATTTGGGACACTTGTTATTTTCTTATCACCATTGTACTCACCCTCAGTTGACGATATATTGACTTTGTTTATGTATGGGTATGACAAGTCGTGATCTGTAGCGCAAGTGGCTGTAGCAACACCATTTACGGTTGTTATATCTGTTATTTGAATATCTGTTTTTATTCCAGATAGCAACAAATTATCGCCAGCTGATAATCCGTGTTGTATGCACGAAACCGTAACGTCATTGCCAGACTTTGTTAAATCTGTTATTGGTTTAGATGCGCTAAGGTTGCTGTTGTATAAAGGCAGTATGCTTTGTACATGAGTGACTAATTCACTTAGGTTCATGCCTATATAATACTACATTATAACAGCGTTATTATATTTATTTCAAATCCTTACCAGATATTCGTTTTTCTGCAATTTTAAAGTATTTTTCGTCTAATTCAATCCCTATGAAATTACGATTTAAGTTTGCGCAAGCAACACCAGTGGTTCCGCTCCCCATTGTGAAATCCAACACAATTTCTCCTTCGTTTGTGTAAGTTTTTATTAAATATTCCATTAGGGCTACTGGTTTTTGTGTGGGGTGTTTACCTCTATCCCCAGAAGCCCTATTATTAAAAAATTGAACAGTTGATGGGCAGCGTAGATTTTTGTCATATTCTTTCCCAACCCTATTACTAAATAAGTTCCCATATATATCACCGCCTTTTTTACTGTTAGTCAAATACGGCGTTTCAAGGCGTTTCGCCCCCGATCCTTTTCTTGGTTGTTTAATAGGGTTGTACTGAACCTTTCCTTTCCCAAAAACAAGCACATTTTCATGTTCTTTCATCGGTTGGTATTTTAAACAGGCAAAATTAGACCCAACTGCTTTTTCCCATATCCACTCGTATTTAAACATTTTAATATTACTATTGACTAAAAAACTTGTGAACGGCTGGCTTGCTGTCATTACAATCGCTCTGTTAGGCTTAATAACTCGCTTTAGCTGATCCCACATCGGTTCAAACGGAATGATAGTGTCCCATTTGCAAGCAGTAGTGCCATACGGGGGGTCGGCAATAATTGCATCAACACTACTATCTGGCAAGTCTTTCATTCTCTCTACACAATCACCTTGTATCAATTCAATCTTAGACATATTTCAAATCCTTACCAGAAACAATATCCAAAATATTAGACTCGTGATACTCTATTGCTTTTTCTAGTCCATAGTTTGGGCAATCTAGGAGTTTGACTGACTCCCCAGCATAATCCCCGTCATTAGAAGAACATTGAACACCTGTTGAAAAAGTGGGGTAATAACCATAAAATCCCCTGTGTCCGTCATCATCATCTTCAATATAAGAAACGTCACATATCCCAGTAAGTATAGTGTAGTATTTGTCTTTTACTGAAAATTCAGAATCCATAACTAAAGCCCCATCATCATACTTACCTTCCAAACGGTCATATAGCTCATCATTAGGACATTCAACACAAACATTCCTGTCCTTTATATAAAAAAAACAAGGCTCCCACGTTTGTTTAAGCGAAAATTCCCACTCTTTATAAGTAGCACGATCACATTCTACCAAATTATCATCTTTATCGATATAGAAATAAGCATACATAATTAACTCCTTGTGTTAAGCAATCAAGCTATAGATATTATATAATGTTAATAACAACTATTCAAGTACTTTAATAATTTATAGGGGAAGCATAGAGTCAGGGTCTCGCAATTTAGAGCGTGAAGGGTATGGATTGTCAGGCCGATCACTCATGCCAAAGTTTAAGTCTGGACAGTCTTCAAAACGACTCCAATCCCACTCCCGAACAATTTTTAAGCATTTTTGAATAAAATATTCTTTATACAAAATATCGTATTTTTCTATACAAACACCATTGCTTCCGTAAGCAGGGCTTTCAATCATATCATGCCAATCCTTAACCTCATCTAAAAATGGCTTTAATTCATTTTCCATAAAAGAAAGTCCAGTCTCAATACCAAACTTAACAAACCCTTCGTTTTTTTGTGTTTGAATCAACCATCCAAGATCATAAGGACAAATTAATTCACGCCCATGTATACCAACCCCCTGTTTAGCTTTTGAAACACGTTTTTTATAAAGGCATTCCATCACCTCTAATTTCATCTCCAAATGTGATGCTGACACTCCATTTTTAAAATCCCTATCAGTAGAACGAACATGCTCTCTAACAAACCAATTAGCCACAAATAGCATCCGCTTCGCATGAAAAATCCTTAAACTTTTCCAAATGCTACTGTCTCGAATAAAGCAAGGTCTGTCATCAATATACTTAATTAAAAATAAATATGTAATGTCTTTGTGCAACTCTGTATATTGTGGCTGGCAAAAAACATCGCAAAGCCTGATTATAAAATCAGCTCCCAAGCCTCCCCAATATTCTGTAAAAAACTGAAACGCCTTAAAATGAGCCTCAGATTCATCCAACATATAATCCGGCAAAAATATAGACTCTGCAATAATATCTAATCGTTTAAAAACTGATTGAGAAACTTCTATCGTTTTTTCTGGGTTATTCCCCTTAATGCTTTCTATGTCTTTTTGTATTTCAAAAAGGCTTCTTTCTTTTCCGTAACTCATAAATTCACCGACAAAATCTATCTTGCATAACACGCCCTCTTCTTTTTAACGGCTCAGCTTGAACTTCTGCATCGCACATTTCATTTAATTCATCCGATTCATAAGAAGTAAGAGGGCGGAATCTTAAGGAACAGAGTGTTATTCTGCCCTTTTTTTCACCTAATCCACCATCAGGTTGACGACTATAAATCCAGTAATAATGACAATCTTCAAACCTATCAAAGAACCCCTCAATTAAAAAATACTTATCAGTAACAGCCCCTAAATTCTTTTCGATATCTGTTGGCACGTTGTATTTTTTTATCCATCCCTCAAAAATACTTTTCTCTTTTTCTTTTTTCTCCCGTGCCTCTCTTTCCTCAGCGGTCTCAAAAATCTTCCAATCTGGCAAACCATAGTCCTCACAAAAATCTATCAAGAACGGCATAAGTGATATAAATATCGCTGTTAAAGAAATAAGAATAGAAATAATAGAAATATCATACAAATCCATAGGTAAATCCTATTTTAAACAATTAATCTATATCTATTATATATTGTCAATAACAATTAGTCAAGCATGTAATAATTACAATTACCAGACCGCTTCCATTTTTTAAAAAAGACACTAAATACTACATAGGCTAAAGCCAAAATTGCCAAAACACCATAAAAATTAATCAAAATAGAAAGTATTAGGGCAAAGAATATACCAACAAATCTTGTGCAGCCAAAAAGCAGTATTAAAAACAAAAACAAGGAAAACAGAGCATGCTTATTAAACACCAAACATCCTATCGATTTCTTGTTCGATATATCGTTCAATTTTCCCAACATTGCTCTCTATAGCCAGCCACATTGCCGGACGATTTAAAGATTTTGGGTCTTCCAAATACTGGACGTAATCAACGCTGTTTTCAAAATATAAACGATTCTGACCTTGAACCCTAAATGATAATCCCCTTCGCGCTGTACCGCTTCTATTCGCCCATGCTTCACCGTCTTGACTAGCTTTAACCCTTCGCCCTTTATATCTGTAGGTACGCCCGAATTTCTTTTTCAAAATCGCATCGCTCGCACTTTTACGCAATAATTTTCCTGACAAATACAAAGCATTACGCATAGCTCGCCTGCTCTTTTTTGGCATTTGCTTAATTCCAAACACCACCCTTTTGCTTTTTCGATCTAATTTGATACTAGCCATCGTTAGCCAGTAACCCTGAACTCCCCTGTTTGATTAAATATAAACGCAAGAACTTCTTTTCCTCGTTAATATTTTCTATCCTATCCACTTTATAACGAACCCCATCATACAACAGCCATTCTTGATCCGTAACTGTAACAACGCTTGTATATCGTGTAGTAAATACATGCGTTATAGATTCTGACACCCCAGCACCGCCAAATGACCGATAACCTTTCCCATCCGTTTCAAACTTGCCCCACAAAACACTTAGATCAATAAATTGCTCGGTTAAATCCGTTACCCCAAAATGAGAACCAACCATTGCCCGTGTTTGCACAGTAGCTTTTTGATTCAGGCTCTTAACTGGGATGCTAGACTTACAACTCATAAGATATATCAACCACTTTGTATCGATCATAAATATCATTAACAACATCAGGACAACCGCATATTCCACGGTTATCATACCAATAATGAACGGTTTGCAACAACGCCATAACAATATCCGCAGGGACATCTGATACGTTATCTCCATAGCCAGATCTAAACGTGATTTTAACCCCCTTTACATCATCATCTACAGTAGGTATTTCAATTTGCTCAACAATGCCATAAACGCCCCCTTCTGATAGCTTATATTCAGATAATGGGAGCGTTGAGTATGTGCTATCTTTTAAATATTCAATACATACAAGGGATTGATAGGGCGCACGGCGTAAAGTTAAGTCTCCATTAAACGATGGCCTGTAGCATTCATAGGTAGTTGTTAGCAAATCCCTATTTATGATACCCTCGGCGTGTTTTACCGCTGCATCAATAAATAATTGGATCATTGAGTTTTCGTCATCGCCAGATAATCGTATAAAATCCTTGACTTGATCCAGTGATATTATATTTTTCTCAACCTTACCAATCCGCTTGTATTCTATAGTCATTTTTTAATTGCCTTTTTAACGACCTTTTTTACCTTTTCAGCTTTTGTTTCTAACCCCTCTGATTTTACAGCCTTGTTTTCTTTTACTAGTGTTTTTTTTGTTGGCTTGTCTTCTTCTATAATCTCGGCATACCCAAGCATAAACATTGCTTGCCCAATACTAGTTAGTTTTTGAGACGAATTGATAATTGCCCCTTTTGTAAATGCTATGTTTTCACCATTAACATTAAATTTGCAGTCTTGTAGAATTTTTACTTTCATGGTTAATTTACTCCTAATAATAAAATGGTGGCCTTTTACAGCCACCGATTATATTCCCCTCTATTATAACATTTAATGTTATTAAGCAGTAGGCTTGGTTACAGCATGGCCTTTGATAGCAACCACACCAATAACAGCACCACTAGCAGTATTAGCTGACACGATACTAGCTCGAACATATCGCTTCTTCCCTACATAACCAACATCTTTGGACAAGTTGTCGTCAGTGTCAGCAGTAAATGATGGCAATCCACCGACAAGATCTGTAGATGCAACAGTAGCTGCGTCAGACAAACCAGAATCATCACCATGCTCGATAACAAGGGTGTAGTCCCCGTCACTTACTGTTCCAGTGACCAAGCTAAAAACCAATGATCCAAACCCAGCTGAATCAATAATATTCCCAACAGTTGTGGTGTTTGTGGCAATAGAACCAAAGTTTAGGCCAACATCGGTTGAAATTGAACTCTTTAAATCATAATCCATTTTTTTAATTCTCCTAGATTACCCCACGATCAAACGTGGGGCATAACAATAATTCTATTAAGCTTTGATTTTTAACAATGCAAATGCTTCTGGCAATACAACTTTACCAGTTAAGTATCGGAACCAAGTGTATTCAATAACACGTTGTTTCTTTAATCGGTAGGGGTCTTGAACAAGCTCAAGGTCTACACTGTCAAGAATGTTGTATCCTGAGAAAAAGTCACCAAAACCAACAACAATGTCGCCAGCAGTTTGGCCAGTTAGTCCAGTTAGTTTGTCCATGTCTTGCATGATGACGTAAGGGAACTCATTGATAGTGTTAGGGGCATCACCCATACCAGCTTTCCACAAATAACCATTGTCAGTCCCTTCACGCTCAGTTTTTAGGTACGCCAATGTTTCACGGCTTAGGAAGTAAACTGGGTTATATGCAGCCTTTACTCTAGCTGAAAGTAAAACAACATCAGTAAATGAAATTTCACCAGCAGTGGCAGTGTCAAAAGAAGGAACGGAAGAATTTACCAAAACACCTTCTGGAGATTTAACGCCTGTACCTGTCAAAAAACTTCGGCCTTCGGCTTGTGCAAATGCTAGTACAGCGTCACGTTGAATTTCACTAGCCATATCAAAACCAGCAAAGTTAAGTTGGTCACGGGTAACAGGGGTAGTCACTTGCAAAGCGTGAGCGGTCAACGCTTCTGATCCGTATGCAGATTGGCTGTCCCCACCTTCTTCAAGCTCACCTTCAAATAAAGCGGATGGAATCCCAGTTCGGACTGGCACATTTAGCGTTTTAACGCCAGCCACAGATTGAACACGAGCTAATCGGCGAACATCTGAAATTTCCTCAATTTGTCGAATAATTTCAGTTGACAAAACCTCAGGAACCAAGTATCCACCGTTTGCACCAACATCTGTTCGCAATGTTTTTTGCTCAGCTTCGGACAAAGCAGCTACATCCCAAGATTTAACCAAAGAATTAAAAGCCTTGTACTCGGCAGACTCTTTGTAGTTTTTTGGGGCTTCAACAGATTTTTGAGCAATAGCAAGCTCCAAAGTTTCTAAACGCTCCTGGGCTGCTTTCAACTCGTTAGCTGATTCAACAGATTTTAGCGTCAACTCTTTGTTTTTTTCTTCGTAAGCGTCAATATCTTTTTGAATCGCTTCAATTTTAGACTTTTGCTCACCAGTAGCACCCTCAATACTTTTCAACCCTTCTAATACCGCACCTAACTCAGCATTAGCTCCTTGCTCGGTAGTTTTTACTTCTACACTCATTTTTTTTACACTCCTGTAATTATCTAATAAAACAATAAATAAATTGATTATGCTCTATTCATTGCGATAGATAACTCATTTCGAGTGTTGACAAATCTATGATATTTAATATATCACAGTTTTGCTTGTATATTTTGTAAACTCGATTTTATTTCTGACAACAAAGTTTCTGCTGCTTTCTTTTCAGCATCAATAATTTTGTCGGCAATATCTTTTTTGTCTTGGATTTTTTTAACACAGGCTAAAAAAGCAGTTGCTTCTTGGTTGCTTAATCCGTAGGCTTTTAAAAAGTCAGATGCATCCTTGATATGCCCAAATTGCTCAAACTGTTGAACCATGTTTTTTTGCAACGGGCTATCAACGCCATCAATCTTGTCATAATATTTATTAATTGACTCCACAGCCATGCTAATATCATCAATGCCATCTATTGACTTACGCCCTTTAATTGCTGCACTAGCCAAAAACAACGCCTTAGGGATTATTTGCAATTCACCGTCAACAATATCAGCAATCTGGTACGCCCCTTCTTGTTTTTTTTCGTCATAGAATAAGAACGCTGTTTTTTGTTGATCTATTGGCAATTCCTTTTGCACACGCTCCAATGCTTCAGACGGTACCCATGCATATTCTTTTTCATAAATAGGCAAGCTGTCTTGAAATGGTGTAAATGCCTTACTTGTAATAGCCGCTTCTGGGTTCATGGGTATAGTAACCAATGATACCTCATACAAATCAACAGACTTAATCATTCGGACATTAGACCCATTGTATTTTTCATAATCAGCGTCTTTAATTGAAAAACCAATAGACATGTCATTGATAGACCCTACTTTCATTTGTGGAATAACACGCTCAGCAACAAATTTATCATCCCTTGGCATCTTCCCTTTAACATAAAGGCCTTTCTCGTCCTCATACGCATCAACAAATACCCCTAATGGCTCAGACATTTTGTGCTGCCATAACAACTTAGGCATTTGCCCTTTTAAACTTTCAACAAAAGCCCCTTTTACGACAACATCATTCCCACGGTCGATATTCCCAAATGTTGATCCGTATCCTTCAAAATAAAAATAATCAGGATCATCATTGTTAAACTCTTTTATTTCAAACGCAAGATTTTTATATTCTAAGTTTTTGTTTTCCATTTTCACTCCATTATACACCATATAGACTACTACACCGACAATTTATAATATTTCCAAGCGATGCCCCCATGCTTGTATCGCCAGGATGCATCAAATATTCACCATTAACAATAAATGGGTCATTCATATTTTGTGTTTGCCCATCAGCCATTGCATGCCCCTCTCGTGTTTCACTATCTAAGATAGCTGACCATCCTTTCTTGATATCAGGTTTCCCAGTAACAACGCCATCATTAATACTGCTAGGGTCAACATTCCCATTCCTAGATATTACCGCTGCCTCAATATTTTTAGACCGTTCAGCCATAAACTGGGTTTCTGTTAATGCTATCATGGCCTGCCTTCCCTTAAAAGCTCTATCCAAACCTTTATTTATTTCATCATGAACCTTAGTTCCAGACTCCTTAGCCTTTTTTGGTGCTTTAGCAGCAGTATCTTTAATGTTATCATTGGTAGTTTCTATTAATTGCGATGCCCTTCGTTGAACAATGCTATCAACAAACGCTAATGCAATTAATACAGACGTAGCCTCAATTTTTTCGTCTTCCTCTTGTTGCTCCTGTTTATACTCAATTCCTTTAGCTTCCAAACTTTTTCTATACGAATACTTGCCCTCATTGATAAAATTGCGTATAACACGCTTATAATGCCTTTCAAGTAGCGTTTCTGTTTGCTTTTGATATATATCTGCGTTAATTAACAGCCCAGTAGCAGTATAGAACGACACAACATCCTTTTTGATCTCGTTAAAATAAGACACTAGATCACGGTTAAATGTTTTTTCTAATGCAAGTTTAAGCGTTAAGTTTCGCTTTGCTCTTTTATTTCTTTCCGATGTAGTCATTCCACAAATTGTTTAGGTAGTCTTCTGAATATTCACCGCTTAAAGACTTTATTTGATCTACCCATTGGCTTTTTGCGCCTTGGTCTTGGTAGGGGTCTTGGCTGATTGGTATTTCAGACATAGGCCGGTATACTTCATCCCCATGATCTGGCAATGGCTGGTACCCTAATCTGCTTCTCATTTCGTTTACAGTAAGTACGTTTGCTAGTTTAAGCATACGGACTTCCTCGGCTTCTCTTAGTTTCATTGCAGAAACTTTTGAAGCGTCACATACAATTCGGTGTTCTTTTTTTAAAAGCCCTCTGCTTATAAACGATTCGGAGATGCCGTCAAAAATTGCGTTGAATGTTGGGAATACTGCGTTTTCGTATAAAGCGTATAGGGCGGTTTGATAGTTATTGTAAGTTTGTGATCCTGAATTTACCAAAGGCTCTGGGATATCGTATCGTTGATAAATTGCCATTTTAGACTGCTCTTTATTCTCGTTGGCTTGCATATCTTTGTTGCTTCGGTTATTATGCATGTGAACGGCAACATCGGTTCCGTTCAAAGCCATCATGCGCCCTTCATTTTGTGCGCCTGTATAGTAATTCCCTAAATCCTTTTTAAACATTTCAAACTCTTCTCGGTTTTTAAAGTTTGTTTGTAATATTCCAGAGCCAGAATACCCTCTATCCAAATAAGCAGCGACTTGTAACAGGGATTTTTCAACAATTTGAGCATCTTGGGCTAGGGCTATTAGCTTTGATGTTGCCTTTGTTTCATTTTGCCCCAAATAACCCTTTATGTGAATTAATTCCCCTAGTCCGTTAGCCCCAATAATTCGGCCATCGTTTTCATTGTGTCTTTGTAAGTACATGCCATTGATTGATGAATAAAACCCTGTATTATTTACTGTGTAATTCCGAACGCCCTCTGTCTCTGTGATTGTAACTGATCTATCACAGACTGGCGTTATGTATTTAGATTTATAGTTTGTATTGTTTGATAAATGGACGTAGGCGTTGTTGTATATCAAAAAATCTGTTGCTATTTGCATCATAAACTCTGCGTATCGTTGGACAGAGTTTGGTTTTCTTAATATTTCGTATATATTCTCACCTTCATTCACAACAACCCCGTTTCGATCAACAATAACTGGTTGTAATTGCGATACTTTTTCCGCAATCATATCAACAGCATGACCGATTGGGGCAACATTTTTGTATAATGAATACCCATCCTGCCTACCACCTTTTAAAAGAAGAGAGAATATGCTTTCATTGTTGCCGGTGGTTCGTGAAGTAGGGGTGGCTGATTTTTTAAATAGATTTAGCTTTTTAATTGGATCAGTAAAAAAAGACACGGTTTACTCTATAAAGATTTATTATATTCAAGGCTTAGGCTTCCATTCGTAGGATTATAGCCAGCAACCACGTTTTTAAAGCCAACTTTAACCTTGTTACCTTCATATTTTACAACAACATCCTTCAATTCACCCTTACTAATTGAGGTTACTGCATCAGCAGCATATTTAATAGCTTTTGCATCAGCTTGCCCATTTAGTTTAGCAACTTTATCAACTTGCTTGGCCAAATAGACGGCTATTGCGTCATCTTTAGTGGTTTTGGTCATTTTTGAAAATAGCTCTAGCGCAACAAGGGCTTTTTTGGTGTATGCAATCCCCATATTTCTATTTTCCTTAACAACCAACCATAAAACCAATGCTTTAAGCCACAAAAAGATAGTTTTCATTCTTTTTACTCCTGTTATATTTTAATAACAACAGTGTAACATTTTAAAGCCCTTTATTTTTGTTTTTTGCATTATGCTGAAACACCGGCTGCCCTTTCACAATGCCTTTGTAATCGTCTTGGGCGACAAATTAAACATGACGGCTCACAGTATATTACATGAGCATTTGCCAGCGGGTGGCAAACTAATAATCGAGGGAGGAGGCGTAATCGGTCTCGGAGTATTCTGGGACACCGTTGATTTGACCAGCCGTTTGTAATCGGCTATGGTCTCCTTCACCCATTCCTTTTCTTCCAGGGATAAAAATTTGTTCTCGATAAAAGCCTGCTCAATACGGTCATTGCCCCTGCATGTGTCAGTAAAAAAAATAGGACTTCTCTGCTGCAAGCCGAATTTAGTTTCGTTAAGCAAGCCAATCAATATATCGGCGTTTAAAAGTAATTCTTTACTTAATATCTTCGCCTTCTCTGGGTCTAAGCGTAGTTGAGACACCGCGTTGGCAACGTCCTGAGCGATATACGCTGGGAGTTCAATCGGTTGGTTATTTAAAGATAGTTCGTAAATTGGCATCGGCTCGCCTTCCGGTTTTGATCTTGGCGACGACGACGGTGCCGGAGGGAATGGCCCAAAACCCGGGCCTACAGGACCGCCTCCCATTAGCGTTTACCTCCTAAAAGCCACAACAATTGAATTTCGCTTAACAAACTATATGGTATCGGAATGTCACTAGGCTTGGGCGAGTCCACCTCTTTATACGGTAGCACTTGAATTTGATCTAAAAAGCTCACCCTTGCGTTTTTATCGTAGGTATAAGGGAATTTTGGTGGATTATACCGTGGCTTTGGCTTCGGTTTCTCTTGCGCTTCTCGTTTATACTGCTCTCTTAGACTTGTATACTTGCCTATACCTGGTTTTATGTTGTTTGCTCTCATTTTTTTATATTACTCCTATCAATAAACATCTAAACACATATAAGCATTATACTATCATATCTGATATTGTCAATAACAATACATGCTACACTTTTGTATTCAAATGTCTAGCGATTGTTCCAAAAAAGTTTTTCCTAGATAAAAATAAGCAATTCCTGCACCCCATCTCTCCCATCATTCTTACAACTCAAATATCTAGGGGCTTGTATTTCTATAATATTAAACATCTTATCAGAATATAGCTCTCGTATATAGTTTGTATCTGCATTAGAGATTATCACTTTAGCCCCTTGCTTGCTCCATTCTATCGCCTTATCTCGTAATTTCTCTTGCATATCTCTTTCAAACTTATTAGAAGTGTATTGATTGTAGGTTTCATCGTATGGAGGATCACAATATACCACAGAGTTTTTATGTACTTCAAGATTTTCAAAACTACCAAACTCTAAATTAACATCTTGCAAGACTTCACTACACGCCCTTAAATTATCCTCGTCAAGTATTGCAGGGTTCTTATAGCTCCCCATAGGTACATTAAACTCATTATTCTTGTTCACTCTATAAAGCCCATTGTAACAAGTTTTATTCAAGTATATAAATCTTGCCGCCATTTCTACTGGATTATCTAAATTGTGCATACTTCGTATATGGTAGTAATAATCTTTACTATGACTTGCTTTGTGAAATTTCAATGTTTCTATCAGCGTATCAATCTCATCTCTAATTATCTTATATACTAAAATCAATTCTCCGTTTACATCAGATAAAAACGCATTCTTTACTCTGTTTCTTGCATTAAAAAATATAGCTCCACCGCCTAAAAAAGGTTCGTAATAGTTTTCTATCTCGTTCGGTAAGTGTTCTAGTATCTTTTTTGATATGCCATTCTTACCGCCTACCCATTTTATAAAAGGTCTTGCTTTTATCGGTTCTACTTCATTAGTAGGAGTGTTTATCAATCCATCAAGAGCAGTATTAAAATCTGTTTCTATTACATATTTATCGTGATATTGTTCCATTATCGTACTAGCTCCTTATATGATAATCTGTAGTCCAAATGAATAAAATCGCATTATCATCTGCTATATCATTTACAGGCAGATCCATTATGTCCTTTGAAGACATTACACTATAAGGAGGTCGCCTCATACCCTTTACGGTAGTACAATCCGACTTTGCCGTAGAGTCGTTGTAATAACTCCAAGGTGGGTCTGCATAGATTATCTGATACTTTTTATTCGGAAACGGTATTTGCACCATCTTTTAACTCCTTAACTAATTGCATACCCATACACTAAACGTCTCCTTTCAATTTACCATACCATTACATAATACATTATCAACTATACTTTGTCAATAACAATATACACTTCTATATTCTATATTTTGTATTTTTAGAATCAACCTATTAAAAGCGTTCTATATATCAGTTTTTAAAGATATGGGGGGGGTATCCTTATCATTTTGCTTACATCAGCAATATGATCGATACCATTTTGCTAACGTCGGCAATATGGTCGATATCAGTATATTAATAACTATATACAAAAAAATGAAAGGGTAGCTATTAGCGTATACTGATATAATATATATCTAAGAAGTAAGTGAACTTCCTTCTTAGATATATATTATATCACTATTAGTCAATATCTACAAGCCTATTTCTGGCTTACTTTTTATAAAAAAACACACTAACTACAACGAAAATTAAAGCATAACACCAAAACTAGGGATGGGCTAAATAAGGGGAATATGAATGGGGAAAGCTGAGATTGGGTAAGGTCTAAATGGGGAAATTTGAAATTGGGTAAAAGCTAAATGTTGTACTATAAACCCAAATTCCAACGTAAACCTAGTGAATTTTCACCCTGGGGCCTACGTCAACCTACGTCAGCCTTGACAATGTAAGGGTTTTTCTTGACGTTACGGAAAGTTACGTATAGGTGTGATAGTGTGGGTAGGTATCATTTTGTCACGCAAGTAATCGTCTGTAAGGGTGCTGATTGGCTGAAATAGGGACGTTTTGGGAAGTTGGGTTGGTGTATGTGTGACACTG
>JAALKW010000026.1 GCA_011087865.1 Legionellaceae bacterium | reverse complement strand
TTTTTTTGTTTGAATTATCTGGGTTTTTGGAGCTTTGTCAATGCGTAACTTCTATCTAAGTACATTATATTTCATATGCAATGATATAAAGAGTCAAGTCCTGGGTGGACCTATATGATTCAAACGCTTTACACACGGCTTCGGCATGTTGATCAATTTCGCCATCATCCGAGCTCAATGAAAAACTTGAAGCTTCTTTATAAAACCCATCTCGCTCAACATGTAATGCTTCTAGAATTTACTCTGGGATCGGCCGGGACTTGAACGCTTATATCTAATTCTAGGGCGTTTCCCTAGTTTTTATTTAAAAAGGCAAGCGTTTAAAATTTACAAATCCGTATGCTACTTAAAAGAGGCAATACATGCTTCTAATTGCTCGATGCGCTGCTCTCGCGGCCCCCAAACTTCTAATAGTTTAGGAGAGTTGGCATGGCCAAATAAATTAAATCGATTATCATGATAAATGGATTTAAAATAACCATCGACTGCTTTACGATAACTCGGATCAACCGGTCGAATCCCGTCATCTTCTATTGCAACTTGATGTTTATCCGTCATAGGCACAAAAGCAATGATATCTATAAATTGTAAGCTATCCCGTATTGCACCTACCATACTCTCAACAAAAGCAAGATTTATATCTGTTTGACCATATTTAGCGGGGTATAATGAGTAAGGCAGATAATCAATGGGGGAACGATCAAATATCACTGACATACGAGAAGTGTGGTAGTGATTGATACGAGAAATATTATAAAATAATTGAAGTCCATTATGATGCCGCGTCGCATCCTTTCCAAATGAAATATCATATGAATCACATAATGCACGATAGGGTTCTTCTTCCCGGATATATTCAGGATGTTTTGCAATAAAGTCGTGGACAAACGTACTCTTACCAACCGAATGCGTGCCTGACACTGCAATTCTCATACACCCTCATACCTGATTTATTTATTTCAGTATCATGCTGAAAGCGCTTGGGGTCAAGTCTGTTAATACCATGAAACGCTTTTCTATTCCGCCACATTAATTCCAAAAAGCAAAAAAAATAGTTTCTTGGCATTAACCGACTTGACCCTGAGTGCTCTAAAGCACTAACGGACCAAATGAATTATCAATAACTATTTTCCATTCATTCTGTGAATTTTTTCGAAACACCGTCGTTGCAATGCTTTTTCTATGGCAATTCTCACCAGTTGCTGATATCCAATCAAATGTCCACTTTGTTTTTAATTGCCTTGCTTTCCCATTAAGCAATAATACAGCCTTAAGTGCTTTACGAAGAGAGTCCTTATCAGAAACCACCATTCCAGGTTCTAATACAACCGAAGCACCTTCCTCATAAAAAAACAGGACTGCCTCCAAATCACGGTTATTAAAGGCATGATCAAGCTCTCTCACCACTTCAACAACTGATTGACTCATCTAATTTTCCTAAATATTGGGTCTCCCCTAACTAAGGGGGCACTTTAATCAAATAATCATCCTTAGCAACCTCCAAAATACACTACAGTGCATTCAGAAAATCACTGATTAAGTAGATCCGTCAATTTCCCTTGGTAATTAATAACTGCGACAAAATCGCTTGGTGTTAACAGCTTTATTTGTATTAGTTCGAACTTAATCTGACATTTTACTTGAAATAGTGAAAGTTTCCGCTTTTGATAGAAGTGCAAAAAAAATCAAACTTAAAGGAAAACTCTCATGATAGATAATAACGCTAAAATCATTAAACACAAAGTTGGGCTGCTGAATCTGGAAGAAGAATTAAACAATGTATCAAAAGCTTGCAAAGTCATGGGGCTATCGAGAGATACATTTTATCGCTATAAATCAGCAGCTTACGGATTTAACTGCATGGATCGCCCTGAACACAACGTTTATGAGTATCCATTTTACAGTTATATTTCGTACCGTTTACTTTCATATAAACGTCATCACAGTTTCCAAGATCCAGGTAACCAGCAGGACAGCTTTTATATCCAACACGACCACACTCGCTACCTTTACTGCCTCCGAAAACTTTCTTAGCCCCGTCAGTTAAAGCCCCAATGATTGCATAAGCACTCGGTACACTTTCAAAAAATAGCATGACACAAACACATGAGCTACTTAAAACTTTCGTAAACTTATTCATTTGTAATCTCCTGAGCTTCTTAATTGAAAAAATACAAATTCTCCACAGTTAAACATTTATAACACTAAACATGATATTTCAAGTTCAGCATTGTGCGATCATGGGTTACTCCCCCCAGAAAATAAATGATATTAAAAGTAGAATTTTCTCGTAATCTATGCCGGAGGAGATTCTGCATGAAAAAGTCAAAATTTAGTGATAGTAGAATCATGTCAATATTGAAACAAGCTGAAGCAGGGGTACCTGTTTCTAAGCTTTGTAGAGAACATGGCATGAGCTCAGCAGCCTTTTATAAATGGCGTTCAAAATATGGAGGCCTAGAACTTCCTATGATGACGCGCTTGAAAGAATTGGAGGCTGAGAATAATCGTCTGAAGTCAGATATTCTGAAAGATATTTTAGAAAAAAGTAACAAGGCCATGGGAACGGCGCATGCTTAGCCGAAACCTTGGCCATTCTCGCGTTGAAATTACAAAAATTTATTGTGGGTAGTAAAAAACTTCTAAGTGTACCCTGAAATTTAATTTATGTTTGTTAAAAGCCTTAATAGCCCCGCATTTCCTGGTCGGGACGGAAGGATTTGAACCTTCGACCCCTAGCACCCCATGCTAGTGCGCTACCAAGCTGCGCTACGCCCCGAAATCATGCGTATTCTCACGGTTAATTTAAAAAAAATCAATACAAGCAAGCTGTTATTTTTTCTTTTTAATAGATCGTTGCCCTATTCAAGCCTAAAAAGCTTGATTCAAAAACCTAAGCTATACTTTCTTGTACACATTTAAAATAAAGTTTACACATGAATTACAAAAAAATTCATCAAAATATCTCTAAAAACGTACAACGCATCATGCCAAGCCACTTAGCTCGACTTAATTGGTCTCGCGAACACATTGAAGAATTTCAGTTAGAAAAATTAAAACTGCTACTCGCGCATGCAAAAAAACACAGCCCTTATTATCGCGCTATTCTAAAGCCATATGATATCCAGTCCATGCAAATCTCAGATTTACAGACACTGCCTACGCTAAATAAAGCGACTTTATTAGAGCACTGGGATGATATTGTTTGTATCCCTGAAATAACCAAAGCCAAGGCTGAAGCGCATTTACAATTGTTACGCGACAACCCCAAAGCCAATCCATTTTTCCAAAATCAATATTACATCACAGCAAGCGGTGGCTCTTCTGGACTAAGAGGTCTCTACGCTTGGGACTTAGATTACTTTGCAAATATTACGGCGGTTGATTTTCGCTATCAAATACGAGATGAAATACAAAATAAAAATTTTACGCCAAGAATTACTGCTGTTTTAACCGCGCCTTCTCCTATTCATGCAAGCACCCCCCTTTGTACAACAAGACTTGCGGTAGATGATAAAATCATACATCTTCCTGTTGACGCCTCACTTCACGACTTATCCCAAGAGCTCAACCAAATTCAACCGACTCATTTAATTGGATATGCTTCTGTTATTTCACGTCTTGCTCGCGAAGCGCAATGCGGTGCCCTTCATATTTCACCTAAACGCGTGACCACCAATTCCGAACCTCTCAATCATCGAGCACGAGAAAGCATACAAAAAGCCTGGAACATATTGCCCAATAACACATGGGGAAGCGTTGAGATGGGAATAGCAGGCATTGAAGATGACCACCATCAAGGTTTAATTTTATCCGAAGATATGATTATATTTGAGCCACAAGATAAACAACTTGTGATCACCAATTTATTCAATCAAACGCTCCCTCTCATTAGATATGTGGTCGATGATATCGTTCATATCAAAACATCTCCTATCAGCGCTTATCATATTACCCCTGATATTGCAGGCCGCAACGATGATTGGTTTGTCTATCCCAATCAAGTGGAAATACATCCGATGATTTTTTGGGATGTATTAGAGCGGGAGGTCTTAATGAGCGAATATCAAGTTGAACAAACGAAACAAGGCGCTAACATTCGTATCATTGCTTCTGAGGGTTTACAGCTTAATCATATTCAAAAAAAATTAGAGTATTCACTCAAAAAATCAGGCTTAGATCATCCTGTTATCGTCATTAAACGCGTTGAAAATATTAGCCGCCATCAAGAAACAGGAAAATTAAGACGGTTTCTTCCATTACCCCCTACGCTGTAATATGATACCCCCTCTATCACGCCTCTACTTTTCTATCTCTCACCATGAAAATTATTCATAAACAATTTGATACGATTACCTCAACACAAGATGAAATTAAAAAGTATACAAGCGAAATCACAGAAGAAACATGCTTGCTATGTACCGCAAATGAACAAACCCATGCAAGAGGTACAAAAAATAGAACCTGGCTCGCACCAGCTCATACTAATTTGTATGCCACCTATGGCTTTTTATTTCCTCGCGCTAAATTACATGATTTGCTTTTAATACCACAACTCGCCGCCTATTGCGTTGTGCGCACCTTACAAGCACTCGATATTTCAGATATTTCGATTAAATGGGTCAACGACGTACTGGTCCATCATAAAAAAATATGCGGCATTCTTTCCGAGACAAATCAAAGCGGCGCTCACGCAGAGCATTTTATTGTTTATTTAGGTATTGGGCTTAATATAAACATGAGTAAAACACGCTGTGACTCACTTGACCAGCCCGTTACCTCGCTTAAAGCGAGCACCGGGCGTGAATATCATATACCGCACGTCTTGAATCTATTAAATTCACATATAACGAGCATTTTCTCAGCCTTTATCCATGACGATGTTAAAAATTTTCATGCTGAAATATCAAATATGCTTGCCTTTAAAAATAAAATTATTTTATTTGATACGGAAAATTCGCATAATGAACCATCTGTTTTTCCTGCAAAAATCATTGGCATTAATACCACTGGCGCAATTATTTTAGAGCCCCAAGTCAGCTTAATACAAGACAAGTTATCTATAGCAAAACACTCATATCTTACTTTCTTAACCGGGCGAATATTAAAATCCAAGAACGAGGAAAAATAAAGACATAATTGGTTTTGATTAACCATATTGTCAACGCACCCTAATTAAAAAAATTTTGTCACCTGCCCGAAGCCCGTTAACATCACCTCATGAAATCATTCTTATCTTTAGAAGTATGGGCCTTAGCTTGGCCCATTATTTTATCCAATCTATCCATTCCTTTGCTCGGCATGGTAGATATTGCAGTCGTTGGGCACCTGCCCCATTCAGATGATATTGCTACTGTTGCTTTAGGGACGATGGTATTTGATGTCTTATTTTGGTGCTTTGGCTTTTTAAGAATGTCAACAACCGCCCTTGCCGCACAAGAATCAAACAGCAACCAAATTTATTACCAAAATACGATTATCGGCATAGGTATCGCCTTACTCTTGATTTGCTGTACGCCAATACTAAAGCAACTTATTTTACTTTTTATTCACACAGATCTCCAAGTTGAAAACATGCTAGTGAGCTATTTTAATATTCGTATATTTTCAGCCATTCCAACGCTTATCAATTATGTCAACTATGGCTTTTTCTTTGGTCGACAAAACACAAAAACACCTTTGATACTATTGCTCATCACAAATAGCGCTGCGATGATATTAGATTACATCCTCGTGTGGCAGTTTAATCTAGGCGCCGATGGCATTGCTTATGCTAATCTCATCACCCAAACCATCGGTGCAAGTTTAGGTAGCTATTTAATTTATAAAAACTATCTAAAACATGCTACATCCCCCAACCCTTTGCCACGCTTTGCATTGGCACGGGTCAAACAATTATTGACGTTAAATACAAATATATTTATTAGAACTTTATGCTTGGTTTTAACCACTGCATTTTTTACCCGACAAAGTGCATATTTAGGCGTAAATATTGTTGCGGCTAATATGATTTTAATGAACTTACAATTGTTAACGAGTTATGCTTTAGATGGCTTTGCCATCGCCGCTGAAACATTGGTGGGTCGCGCCATTGGTAAACAAGATAAAGAAGATTTTTTTATTCAAATAAAAGCCACAGCCAAATGGTCTGGCCTTTTAGGGCTTGGCTTTGTTGTGATTTATTATTTATTTGGACCGAGCTTGATTGCTTTAATGACGTCTATTAGCGACGTTCAATCCCTTGCCTTAAAAAGCTTACCTTGGGTCATAATGCTCCCGCTCATTGCGGCACCAGGGTTTCTCCTCGATGGTGTCTGCATTGGGGCGGCATGGTCAAGGCCATTACGTAACGCTATTCTATTTTCCAGTCTTATTGTCTTTTTACCCGTTTGGTATTGTTCTCAATCATTGGGTAATCAGGGTCTCTGGCTGGCTTATACTTGCTTTATGCTATCAAGAGGCATCTACTTAAGCGTTTATCTTATGAAATAACTGGCTCTCTGAAACCTAGGGGGTCAAGTCTGTTAATACCAAGAAACTCTTTTCTGGGCTGCAAGATTAACTCCAAGAAACGGATGGGGTCAAATCTGTTAATACTATGAAACTTTACCCTCACCCGCGCAACGGGTCCTTATGTGTTTTTTACCACTCAATACCCAATACACTTCAAGATGCGAGTATTTGATCATATTCAGCTTAAATTCGCAAAGACAGGGGACTCTACTCGGTAGTTAAACCAACCTAAGCAGAAGCGAAAGCATTGAGCCCTGTAATATGACGTCCAAGTGTTAAAACATGGACATTATCTGTGCCTTCATAGGTAAAAACAGACTCAAGGTTTAACATATGCCGAATCACATGGTATTCCAAGCTAATGCCATTTGCACCTAGTAAATTCCGACAAGTACGTGCAATTTTAAGCGCTTCGCGACATGCATTGCCTTTTATAAGTGAAATCATCGCAGGATTTTCTTGATGTGCTGATTTAAGCCGACCAACGTGTATATTCATACATTTTGCTTTTAAAATTTCGGTGTACATTAAACTCAAATCTTTTTGAATTAATTGAAACCCAGCTAATGCTTGATTAAATTGCTTGCGCTCTAATAAATAATCACGCGTTAAATCAAAACATGCTTCCGCTGCTCCCATCGCCCCCCACGAAATCCCATAACGAGCCTGACTTAAACAACTTAAAGCCGCCCCTAAGCCGCGTGTTGTGCCAGGCAATATATTTGCTTCTGGCACAAACACATCTTCAAAAAACAATTCGCCTGTTAATGAGGCACGCAGTGACATTTTGAGATGCATTTCTTTTTGAATAAAACCTTTCATGCCTTTTTCGACTAAAAAACCACGAATGCCTTCATCTGTTTTAGCCCAAACAATCGAAATATCTGCAATATTTCCATTGGTAATCCAAATTTTTGAACCGTTAAGACAATACCCACCTTTTACTTTTTTAGCATAGGTATGCATGCTGGATGGATCGGAGCCTGCATTCGGCTCTGTTAAAGCAAAACAGCCAATCAATTCAGCCTTAGCCATTTTAGGTAAGTAATATTTTTTTTGTTCTTCTGAACCGTATTTGAAAATAGGATACATACACAATGAACTTTGCACAGAAACAAAACTACGAAGACCGCTGTCCCCACGTTCGAGTTCTTGACACACCAAACCATAGGCAACATAAGAGGCCGCTGAACCACCATATTCAACAGGCAAAGTTAAGCCTAACAAACCCATTTCTGCTGTTTTTTGAATGAAACTTTCAGGAAAAATAGCTTTTTCAAATGCTTCTGGCATGTCTGGTATCACGTCGTTTGTCACAAACCGCGCAACACTGTCTCGAATCAAGCGCTCATCATCTTGTAACTGCTCATCTAAAACCAGTAAATCATCCATTTTTATCTGTCCCTATTTAAAAAGTGCTTCAAATTATAAAGCCTTAAAATTGGTAAAGCGAGACGAAATCCTCTAGAATTTTAAATACGAATACACACCCAATATCATCAGGAAAAAACATGAAATGGATAGCCCTGTTATGTGTGGTTTTTATGTTGAGCAGCTGCCATCGCAATGGGCGAGACGCCATCGCATCACATCAAATTATTACTGAGCCCTGTAAACGCTTAATACACTGGTCTGAAGAAGAGCCGGTTAACGTCACCGCTGAAAAACAAGTGAAGCACATCAAACCATGCCAGCAATTTTCATAAATTATAAAGCGTCTACATCAACCGCGACTTCGGGACGCATCTCGCTAATTTGATTGTGTGCATCAACAAAGACAACAGTGGGTTTTAGTGCACGACAAGCACTTTCTTCTATTTGTACAAACGATGCAATAATAATTAAGTCGCCGGGTGAGACCAAACGCGCTGCAGCGCCATTCACACAGACAGCACTCGAATGAGGCTGACCCAATATGGTATATGTTTCAAACCGTGTGCCTGCAGTAATATTCCAGATACTAACCGCTTCATGCGGCAATATATCAGCAGCCTCTAACAACTCGGGTGAGAGCGTGATGCTGCCTTCGTAATTTAAATCCGCATGCGTGATGGTTGCGCGATGGATTTTAGATTTTAACATGCGTCTAGACTGCATAATGCGCCTCAAAACTTAATTAATAAGATTAAAAAAGCGCATTATTCCACATTTTCAATAAAATCGCATCCCTCTTTAGGACAAACTAACTGCTTACCTGAACGTTTGGTTTCTTTCATGGTTAAATGCGGCCAAGCACATTTAGGACATATTTTATCGACCGGTTCATTCCAAATGGCATAATCACACTTCGGATATTCACCACAAGAATAAAATATCTTACCGCGGCGTGATTTACGTTTTAATAATTTACCTTTTAAGCACTTCGCACAAGAGACCCCTGTGTCAGCTGGCTTTTCAAGCGGCTCGATAAATTTACAACTCGGATAGCCAGTGCATCCAATAAAGCGACCAAAACGACTGGTTTTAATTTGCAATGCTTTTTCACACTGCGGGCACTGGCGGCCTTCAACTATTTCAGGTTCAGCAGGTTTATCACTGCCGCCTTCAACATCTTTGGTGTAGTCGCAATCAGGATACCCGCTACAACCGATAAATCGACCTCTTTTACCCAACCTAATCGCCAACGCTTTTTGACATTTTGGGCATTTCTCATCAATTTCTTCGGTGGTGACATCTTTACGTTGCACTTGCTCATCAATCTGATGCACTTCTTTAATAAACGGTTTCCAAAATTCTTCAAGCACAGGAATCCATTCTTTCTCGCCTCGCGCAACCGCATCTAACGTATCTTCAAGTGCTGATGTAAATTGATAGTCGACATACCGTGTGAAATACTTGGTTAAAAAATTCCCAACAATACGTCCAACATCTGTTGGCGTAAATCGTTTTTTCTCAACCGTCACATACTCGCGCTGTTGCAGCGTATGAATAATCGAGGCATACGTCGACGGTCGTCCAATATCAAATTCTTCCAGTGCTTTAACTAAGCTTGCCTCTGAGTACCGCGGTGGTGGCTCTGTAAAATGTTGATCCGCACGAATATCTAACAACTTAACTTGTTCACCCACTTCAAAAGCAGGCAATGTTTTATCTTTGCCATCATCTTTTTTAGCGTCATCGAGCCCTTCTTCGTAGACAGATAAAAACCCAGGGAAAACAATCACGGAACCGTTTGCACGAAAGCGATTGCCTTCACCACAAGAAAAATCAACAGCAACGGTGTCCAGTAAAGCATCCATCATTTGAGAGGCCAGGGTACGCTTCCAAATTAAACCATACAGCTTGATTTGATCGGGTGTTAATGCTGACTGCAGTGCCTCAGGCGCATTGTTAATATCAGTGGGGCGAATGGCTTCATGTGCCTCTTGTGCATTTTTTGATTTTGTTTTGTAAACACGAATATCTTTAGGGCAGTTTTTATCACCATAGCGTGATTGAATATAAGCCCTAATTTGATCTAATGCTTCTGTCGCCAAATGCACCGAGTCAGTACGCATATAAGTAATTAAACCCACTGTGCCTGAGCCAGTATCAATCCCTTCATATAGTTGCTGCGCAATCGTCATGGTTTTTCGCGCTGTCAACCCTAGCTTTCTGGCAGCTTCTTGTTGCAAAGTAGAGGTAATAAAAGGCGGTGCAGGCCGTCTTTTTCTTTGTTTTTTATCTATTTTTTCAACCAACAAACTGCCATTTGCTGTTTTTAATAAAGCATCACGCATATCATGCGCTTCATCTGTATTTTTTACAGTAAATTGCTCAAGTTTTTGATTTAGATAATGCGTGAGACGTGCTTCAAAACCAATGTTTTCTTTTTCAGACAGTGCCTGAAGGCGCCAATATTCTTGTGTTTTAAATTTTTCAATTTCTTCTTCACGCTCAACAATCAAGCGTAAAGCGGGGCTTTGAACCCGTCCTGCCGATAAACCAGGACGTACTTTTTTCCATAAAAGAGGAGATAAATTAAATCCCACCAAATAATCAAGCGCCCGCCTTGCTTGCTGTGCATTCACCATGTCCATAGAGACTTCACGTGGATTTTCGATGGACTTTTTGACGGCTGCTTTTGTAATTTCGTTAAAGACAATACGATGAACAGGTTTATCTTTCAGTAAGCCAAATTCCTGCATGAGTGCTTGAACGTGCCATGAAATCGCTTCACCCTCGCGGTCGGGGTCAGTTGCCAATAACAAAACATCTGCTTTTTTCAGTGCTTTTGAAATTTTATCAACATGACGCGCATTACGCTCAATGGGCGTGTACGTCATCGCAAAAGCATGATCAGGATCAACCGACCCTTTTTTTGCTGGTAAATCACGTACATGTCCATAGGATGCTAAAACAGCATAACCCGGCCCTAAATATTTCTGAATGGTTTTAGCTTTCGCTGGCGACTCAACAATCACCAAGTTCTTACTCATGCAGGTTTAACCTTACTCATTTGTTTTATAATATTAAGCAGTCATAGCTTAATGCAACGGCAGCCCATCTTCTTTTTGATAAAGGACTAAATCCAAAAAGGCAAGCTCTTCCGGCGCTAAACTATCCGCTAGAGTACTACGAATGGTCCATTTTGTTTCCTGAAGATTAATAAAACGCGATTCGGAAAACAAAAGACGGTTGACAATTAATTCCATAACATCAGAAGATAAAACACCTAATCGCTCTAAGCGTTTTAAAAATTGATGACTGGCTCTCGTTAATTTTAATTCTTCTTCAGGTGTAAAAACACGGGTACTGCCAACACCTGCCGAACGAAACCGCATCATTTCAAAGGTTCGTTTTTGTCCTTCTGCTGGTTTCACTTCAAGATCAGTAGACTGCTCTAATGATTGATCAACTATTAATTGATCTGAAGCATCAGGAACATAAGCTTCTTTTAGTTGTGTTAATGTTTTTTCGAACAACGTAAGCAACATCTCAAGCAAATTGTTTTCTTTCATTATATACACCTTATGTAGCCTCCAGGAACCGCTTGCACGTGTCCTTGAAGTTCTAATTCTGCCAGATCAGTAATTACATCCTCAACTGGTAAACTGCTTCGATCTACAATGCTATCTATTGTAGTGACCTCAAAACCGATATACGTCGATAAGGAACCTGTTCCGCCCATAGGAGAATCAAGATCTTGAACAGAACTTCTAAACCTCCGCTCAACACACAACTCTTCTAGCACCTCCCGCGGCGATGTAACCAATGCCGCACCTTGTTGCAGTAATGCATGACATCCTTTTGCCTGCGCGTTATAAATCGACCCAGGCAAGGCCATCACACTACGATTTTGCTCCAAAGCTAAGTGCGCAGTTATCAATGAGCCACTCTTAAGAGATGCCTCTACAACGAGCGTGGCCAAAGATAGCCCGCTTATTATACGATTTCTGCGTGGAAAATGTCCAGCTAATGGTGCCGTTCCCAGGGGGAACTCACTTAAAAGCAACCCTTCTCTTTCAATCTCTTTAGCTAATCTTGCATGTTGTCGCGGATAAATGCAATCAATTCCTGCACCTAATATTGCAATTGTTTTTCCTTTCCCAGAAAGACATCCTTGATGCGCTTGTCCATCAATCCCACGCGCAAGCCCACTCACAATTGTAATCGCATGAGCACCGAGTTCATGCGCAAAATCAAAAGCCGCTTTAGCCCCTGCTGTCGTGGGATGACGGGTGCCAATTATTGATAATTTTACTTGATTCAATCCTGAGATTTCGCCACTGGCGTAAAGCACAGGTGGTGCATCTGCTATCTCTTGTAAGCTTTTTGGATAGGCTGCATCAGCCCAAGTTAATAAATAATGTGTCGGGGCTTCTTGCCAACGCAAATCAGGTAAAATACAGTCGCGATCTATTTTTAGAATTTGACTCGCAACCCGCTCTGTAAACCCTGCGTGTTTAAAATCAGCGATTGAGCGTTTAAAAATATTCTCTATATCAGGCCAGTGCAACCATAATTTTCTAATCGTACGAGGACCCACATGAGGCACGCGGTTTAAAATTAACAAAGCTTGCTTTTTATCCATTTTTAATTTCCATATATTAAAGCGATTGAAGACTTGGGTTCATCCGTGTTATTGCTATATAATTGCTAATTAGCACGCAAATATTATATAATTAAGCCTTTCAATTTAGCTAGCTTAAGTTTATGGCATTACACTCAATTATTTATCTTCCAGATGCACGACTACGTCATCCCAATGCTCGAATTGAAGCATTTGATTCAAAACTCGACACACTCATCGAAGATATGTTCGAAACCATGTATCATGCCAAAGGGGTTGGACTTGCAGCCCCACAAATCGGTATTAACTTACAACTCACAGTGATTGATGTCATCGGTGATAAAACCCAGCAGTATGTCTTAATTAATCCTGAAATTATTCAGACAGAGGGCGAAATCAAATGCGATGAAGGCTGTCTTTCAGTACCAGGTGCTTACGACAGCGTCATGCGAGCCAAAACCGTTACCGTGCGAGCACAAGACCGAAACGGAAAACCCATTGAAATCACTGCTGATGGCTTACTTGGGCACTGTTTTCAACATGAAATTGATCACCTCAATGGTAAATTATTTGTTGATTATTTATCGCCTATCAAACGCGCAATGGCTAAGAAAAAACTCGATAAATTCAAACGCCAGCAAGCAGGTTAACTATTTTGAATATTGTTTTTGCAGGCACCCCTCAGTTTACCGTCCCGGCACTCGATGCAATCTTTGCATCCAAACACACCCTTTCGGCCTTATACACGCAACCTGACAGGCCTAAAGGACGCGGACGGAGTATTCAAGCCTCTGCAGCTAAAATTTGGGCTAAAGCACATGATATTCCGGTGTATCAACCTCTCAATTTCAAGCAACAAGAAGCGCGAGATGAACTGAAGGCCCTCAACCCGGATGTATTGGTGGTGATTGCATATGGTTTAATTTTACCCCCCGAAGTACTGCATATCCCTAAATTAGGCTGTATTAACGTACATGCTTCTTTGTTACCTGACCATCGAGGCGCGGCACCCATTCAATATAGCATTCTAAATAACGATACAACCACCGGTGTCAGTATCATGCAAATGGATGCAGGGATGGATACAGGCCCCGTCTTTAAAACAGCAACCTGCCCAATTCAGCCCAGCACGACGGCAGGTGAGCTCCATGATGTATTGTCTGAACTTGCAGCACAGCCACTCTTAGATGTTTTAGATGCACTTGAATCCAATCCCATCATCACCCCGACCCCTCAAAATCACGCGCTTGCGACTTATGCTCCCAAAATTACAACGCAAGATGCCCGCATTGATTGGTCAAAATCGGCAAATACCATCGCCAACCAAATTCGTGCCTTTAACCCATTCCCCATTGCACGTACAACAGCAGGGGATGAAATGCTTAAAATTCATCAAGCCACGGCTTTAAATCAGCCCACAGCAGCACAACCTGGCACTGTGTTAGATATCAATAAAACCGGATTATTGATTGCGACAGGTGAAAATATACTACACGTTAAAATCATTCAATTTCCAGGCGGAAAAGCACTTCAAGTCGCAGACTGGCTCAATGCAAACAAAAAAACGATTTATTCTGGGCTTGTGCTCACATGACATCCAAAGCATCAAAACAACCAAACGACCGTGAGATAGCCCTTCAAGCCTTATTAAAGCTCGTAGAAAAAAAACACGCGCTCTCTCACCTGAAAATGCAACTCACCCCCTTTGCTCAAAACCTATGCTTTGGTGTCTGCCGGCATTATTTTGAGCTCACAGCCATCACGAATTATTTATTAAAAAAACCACTCAAAAAAACAAATATTCAACTTGTATTACTGATAGGCCTCTATCAACTTAAAGTCCTTGAATTGCCAGAATATGCTGTACTCAATGAAACCGTTGGTTTGCTCAAAAAACCAAGCCTGACCTGGGCAAAAAGCTTAGTGAATGCCATTTTAAGACGTTATTGCCGTGAAAAAACTGATATTCATGCAGCACTCTTAACACAACCCGCCTATTTATATAATTATCCCGACTGGCTACTTAAACGCCTGAAAATCGCATGGCCTCATCATTGGGAAGATTTAATCAAAGCAAGCAATCAACACCCCCCCATGAGTTTGCGTGTTAATGCAAGGAAACACACCCGTGAAGCTTATTTGGCAGCATTAGCCACGCAAAATATACCAGCAACACCCATACCGCACACCACGCATGGCATACAACTCCAAACGCCTATCGATGTCCATGCCTTACCGGGCTTTAAAACAGGTGATGTCTCGGTACAAGATGGTGCAGCACAGCTTGCCGTCAGCTTATTATCACTAAAACCCAACTTGCGTGTGCTGGATGCCTGTGCAGCCCCTGGCGGAAAAACCTGTCATATTTTAGAAGCAGAGCCTAACCTTCAAACCTGTGTTGCGCTTGATATAGAATCCAACCGCCTGTCGAGAACAAAAGAAAACTTAGCACGACTTCAGCTTCAAGCCACCTGCATCACAGCAGATGCAGCAAAACCCGATACATGGTGGGATGGTTTATTATTTGACAGAATTTTATTAGACGCCCCTTGTTCAGCAACCGGGGTGATTCGACGTCATCCGGATATTAAATTATTAAGGACACCAAAAGAAGTTGAACACATCTTAAAAACACAAGCTATCTTACTGAAAGCATTATGGCCCCTACTCGCACCAGGCGGTATTTTTGTATATGCAACTTGTAGTATTTTACCTGAAGAAAACGAATTACAAATAGCACACTTTATTCAGCAAGAAGCGCATTGCAATGCTTTATCCGAAGCAAAAACATGGGGGCATGCCACCCCACATGGCTTACAAATTCTACCGGGTGAGCACGGGATGGATGGCTTTTTTTATAGCATATTAAAAAAATCACCATAACCCCTATTTTGAAGCATCCACATCATCTTGAGTCAAAACAGGAATACTGTTTTTATCGCATGAGCAATCTTGGCCTGCGTCAGGCGGCATCGGCACACCGGAAAAGTTATCGGGGAAACATACATCTACATTCCAAGCAATCACGCCACTTGCTAAAGTTTCAGGTAACGCCCAATAGCGCTTTGCATGATATTTAATATTTTTATCTGTTGCCCAAAAAGATGGGCTATAAGTCGCCTGAAGTATAAATCGTTGTTTCGGTTTCGCATCAAAAGGCTGTCTTACCCAAGCTTTTCCTTTAGGTACGTTCATGCGCATTAAAACTTTATTCTCAACTGAATCAATCACATCAACACTCAAGGTGTAATTTTTCCAGCATTTGCCTTTAATCATGGTAATAAAGCAAGGAAAAGCTGCTACATCTGCAGCAAACAAGCTCACCATTAAAATAATACTAATCTGAGATGATTTTTTAAGCATTATTTAATTCCTGAATAATATATTCAGAAGTATAGTTGAATTTTTATTGCTTTTTTTTGTGACACACGATACGCTGCCTTCCTTCGGAGAGGTGGCTGAGTGGTTGAAAGCGCACGCCTGGAAAGTGTGTATACGTTAACCCGTATCGAGGGTTCGAATCCCTCTCTCTCCGCCAGTGTTTATCTCTCGAAAAACAACCCTATTCAAATTATTTGTATACAGAAATGAAAAATGCTGCAGCAAATAGCATAAAAACTCTCGCCATATCAGTTCACTGATAAAATGCTCGATATCTGATTCACGGGCTTCTAAATCAGCAATATTATTGATTCTCTCCAAAATTTTCGCGGGTGATATCTCACGAAAATGTAAGTATGGCGATGAAAGAGACGTTTGTTTCTTGATGGGATAATCACGATTTTTTTATATTCTGATAGCTTGACCTCAATAAATTCAGACAGTTTGTTTTGCGCTGATAGCTCACTTATATCCCATAAATAAGTGATTTTTTTATGCCATGTTTCATTCACGGGAAGTAGATTTAAATCTGAAATAGATAGTTTATTTTTTGAATCTTTAGTCGCATTGATTTTGGTTAGCTTTTTTATAAGCTTATTTGTATGCAGTGAATACTTTCTAATATTTCGTAAGGCCCCCATAAATAGGCAGTATTTCTCCAAAGATTGATCCCCCTGCAAGTGCTGGATTATCAGACAACCTCAAGTCTTGTCTAAACCAGACAATAGATATTTCTTGTTTCATACAAAATCCCATCGAACCCTATCTTGCATTGCTTCTAGCCTTTTCTATTGCTTGAACTTCAGTTGGCTATTTTATTGTATTGCAGCTATACAATCAAAAGGCCCTTTCTTGATCATTTATTGACCTTTAGATCAAATAAAGATACACTTTAATGCGAGTTTCATAGATTAACTAATGTGTTTTTTATTTTCAAAAGAGGTGATTTATGCGATTACTACAGTTAATTTCAGATAGCATGAGGAGATACTTCTCACATGGATTAGACGACGCCGTTTTTTCAGAAGAAGCGATTCATCTTATGCTGGAGGCGCATAAAAGCATGCTAACTAACCTCATGTTTATGCGTGAAAAATCAATTCCTGCTTTTTTTGAAAAAATAATTGCCGATGGCGAAGAAAAACATTATCAGCTCTTTGTTGAAATAGGTACTCGTAGCCTTCTCTCTCAAGGTGAACCTGCAGGTATCCATTATGCAGCAATGGATGTTTTCTGTGACGGAAAAGGCAAGGTCGTTGCATTCATTTCAGATCACTATCAGGGTAGAAATTATTCGAGCTACCATGCATCTCTATATGACGCGATACCACCAGAGAGTGTTCAATTTATTGTTGTCGGAGGAAGTACCTATCAAAGCGACCAAAAAAGCTGCCCTATATTTACCCTGTCTCACCTTTTAATTACTGCAAAAGATAAAAAATTACACGCCCAATTAATGCAAATAGCAAGTCAGAGCACAGAGAAAGTTATCCAATTACCTTGGTACGACCTAGACCCTGCTTACAATAAAAACACCCAAAGCTTCAATCAACTCTTCTCTTATGCTGAGAATATAAGACAAAAAGGCATGAGGAAGGAAGCAACGGAAGAAGCGGGGGGGGGGGGGGGGCGGGGGCGGGGGGGGGGGGGGGGGGGGGGGGGGGGGGGG
>JAALKW010000025.1 GCA_011087865.1 Legionellaceae bacterium | reverse complement strand
ACCCACCCAAAAACACCCACAACCCCCCCCACACCCCCCCCCCCCCCCCCCCTCCACGCCTCCTCTTTAAAAATCAAACCCAAGCATCAGTGGCACACACAGCAGTAGGCTGACAAGCACAGCAAACAACCCTAAACCACGCGCAATATTTGGACGTGCATCATCTCCAACAGCAAAGATTAAAACACCCATTGCAATTGGAAACCAAATTAATAAACTCAGCATATGCTGCATCTTAACCCCTTCATTATCCTAGCAACAACCAACTCAAAAAAGCCAACAAGCCAAAAGCCATAATCGTCATATAGTGGTACACATACCCGCTTTGAAAGCCACGCCCTTTTTTTGCGACCCATCGCACCATTCGTCCTGCGCCATTCACCATTGCACCATCAATTAAGGCTTGATCGCCCGCACGATAAAACAAAGAACCGAGCGCTTTACCTCCTTTTACAAACAACCAGTCATTTAAGACATCAAATCCATATTTGGCTTCAAGTACATGATAAGGTGCTGCAAAGATACGCGCCAAAAACGCAGGTACTTTAGGCCATACCATATATAAAAGCCAGGTCAGAAAAATACCTGTCATTGTCAGCCAGAATACCAGAGAATGAGGCGCATGCAGTGCAGCTTTAAGCGGTGAGACAACACCTTCTTCAGCAATAGCTCCCAAGACATCAAACTGCGGGAACACTGTAATAGAAGGGCCAAATAACCCGGGCTTATTAAATAAAATAGGTTGATAAAGTAAATAACCTAATATCATGGATGGTATGGCCAACAAAACCAAAGGAAACCAAACAACCCAAGGGGACTCATGAACATGATTGTAAGCTTTTTTCGTCATGCGTGGCGCGCCATGAAATGTCATGAAAAAAGCTCTAAAAGTATAAATAGCGGTAACCATCGCGCCTAATAAAACACAGATATAAGCATAACTGCCACCTGGGATATGTGTTAATTTTGCGGCCTCAATAATCGTGTCTTTTGAATAAAATCCTGCGAAAGGAGGTATAGCACAAAGTGCCAAACTACCAATAAGAAACGTAATATAAGTCACTGGCATTTTTTTCCACAGCCCACCCATTTTTCGCATATCTTGTTCATGGTGCATGCCCATAATCACCGAGCCTGCTGCAAGAAATAATAAAGCTTTAAAGCATGCATGTGTCAGCAGATGAAACATGCCTGCACTAAAAGCAGATGCCCCCATTGCAACCATCATATAGCCCAACTGTGACAGCGTTGAATAAGCAATCACGCGCTTAATATCATTCATGACAATCGCGAGCAGCCCCGTAAATAATGCCCCTGTTGCACCTATCACTAAAACAAAACTCAACGCTGTTTCTGAGTATTCAATCAGCGGTGAAATACGCGCAATCATAAAAACACCGGCGGTCACCATGGTTGCCGCATGAATTAATGCTGAAATAGGGGTCGGGCCTTCCATTGACTCAGGCAACCACACATGCAGCGGCACCTGCGCTGATTTACCCATTGCGCCAACAAATAATAATAACGAGATGACCGTCAATACAGACCATGTATTATCACCCCAAATATGAATGGTTTGAGTTGATAAGCTCGATGCTTTTGAAAAGACGGTTGCATAATCAAGATGCCCCACGTACATCAATAACAAAGCAATCCCTAGAAGAAATCCAAAGTCACCCACACGATTGACAAGAAAAGCCTTTAAACTACCTTGAAGCGCCGCTTCACGCTCAAACCAAAATCCAATTAATAGATAAGACACAAGCCCCACACCTTCCCAACCAAAAAAGAGCTGTAAAAAGCCATTGGCGGTCACAAGCATGAGCATCATAAACGTAAATAACGAAATATAACTAAAAAACCGTTGGTAGCCCGCATCATCAGCCATGTAGCCAATGCTATACAAATGCACCAAGAGTGAAACAAATGTAACGGTTATCATCATGATTGAACTGAGTGGATCGATTAATAATCCAATATGAAAGGCATAAGCAAATGGTTCCGGTGCACTCGCCCATGTATAAGTATTCACATCCAGCGTTATACCACCGAACAAAACGAGCTTTGCAGCATAGAGCGCTGCCAGAAACGAAACCAACAGGCCTGCAATGGTCACTGTATGTGCACCACACTTCCCAATTCTTTTTCCGAAAAACCCGGCTATAATTGAACCCAATAATGGTGCCAAAACACAAAGCCAACTGGTTGTTAATAAATTCACGTGGCTATCCTTTCAAATGATTCATGTCATTCACCGAAATACTGCCACGATGACGATAGAGTAATAAAACAATCGCAAGCCCAATGGCTGCTTCTGCTGCCGCAACGGTTAAAATAAAGAAGACAAATGCCTCACCGTGATGGCCACCATGCGCTGATGAAAACGCAACAAAATTAGTATTCACCGCCAACAGCATGAGCTCCACACAAATCAGTAGGGTAATCACATGCCGACGATTAATCACCATCCCCAAAAGACTAATACCAAATAAAATGCCGCTTAAAATTAAATAATGTGTGACAGGAATCATGCTTTTTTCTCCCCTGCTTTTTCTGCATTCATGCTGACCAATGTGACGCGATCTTCTCGTCTTGTCATGATTTGCTTGACCACATCTTGCCGCTTTCCTGGTCGTGGCACACGATGTGTGAGTGTAATTGCCGCAATAATTGCAACCAACAAAATCATCGCCGCAAGCTCAAAGGCCAAAATATTATCGGTATATAAAATCAAACCCAAGGCTTCTGTATTCGACACATCAGATGCAACCGGTGAAATTAAAGCCGCAGCACCAAGGCTTAACGCCTGCTTTGGCATAGCTTGCATGAGCAAACCAACAAATAACGCAATGCCTAAAATAGCCCAGGGTAAGTATTGTTTCAGTGATGTTTTCATCGTTTCCGTATCAATATTTAGCATCATGACCACAAATAAAAACAAAGTCATCACAGCGCCAACATAAACAAGCACCAAGATTAAGGCCAAAAATTCAGCCTCGGCCAGCATCCATAATGCCGCTGCGCCAAAAAACGCCAACACTAAAAATAATACGCCACGAACAGGATGACGTTGAATGGCCGCAAAAAAAGATGCTGCGACTGTCAATCCCGCAAAAATATAAAAAATAATATTTAGTAATCCATCATGCATATAAAACCTCTTTTATCCGAAATAATCAGCGATACTTTGCATCCGTCGCTCTGTCTTCCGCCAACTGCGGCTCCATTAAATCACCCACCGCCAATAATTTCTCTTTGGTCATAATATTCTGGCCGCGTTCATCCATATGATAATGATGAATCGGAGTGACAACGATTGAGTCCACAGGGCAGGATTCCTCGCACAAGCCACAGTTGATGCATTTAAACATATCAATATCATAACGTGTTGTCCGTCTGGACCCATCATCTCGCGCCTCAGCATCAATCGTAATAGCTAACGCCGGGCAAACAGCCTCACACAATTTACATGCAATACAACGTTCTTCTCCGTTTGGATAGCGTCTTAACGCGAGTAGCCCTCGAAACCTAGGTGACAACGGCGTTGCTTCTTCCGGAAATTGTACCGTTATTTTCTTTTTGAAAAAATAACGTCCTGTCACACGTAACCCCGAAAAAAGCTCAAGCAATAAGAAGCTTTTTACATAATGCTTTGCATAGCGATAAATGCTTTTCATTCCCAAAACCTCTTAAACTTACGAAAACCAAGGGCCAATTTTTGCCACAACCATTCCAGCCGTCACAATCACCCAAACTAAAGTGACAGGAATCAGGACTTTCCAACCTAATCGCATGAGTTGGTCATAACGATAACGAGGAAAAGTTGCCCGAAGCCACAGATACACAAAAATAAAAAATGACACTTTCAGTAAAAACCATACCAGTCCAGGTACAAAGAAAAAGATATCATTGAGTACAGGAATACCTTGAAAAGGTGATAGCCAGCCCCCCAAGAAAAATAAAGTGAGCATCGCCGAAATAAGCAGCATACTTGCATATTCAGCCATAAAAAACAGCATGAATCCCATTGCGCCATATTCAACATGAAAACCGGCTACAATTTCGGACTCGCCGTCAGCCATATCAACTGTCGCACGATTTGTCTCAGCAATACCGGCTATCCAAAATGCCATAAACAGAGGGAGCAATGGAACAGCCCACCAATGCCAAATCCCCCCTGTTTGGGATATCACAATCTCAGTCACATTCATGCTATTCGCTGCTAACAAAACACCCACCAAAGCAAACCCCATGGCAATTTCATAAGAAACGGTTTGTGCAGCACTACGCAGTGCACCCAGCATGGCATATTTAGAATTAGACGCCCAACCTGAAATCAAAATTCCGTAGACGCCAAGCGAACTCATCGCAAACAAATACAAAACCCCTGCATTCATATTCGCGAGCACCAAGCCTTGATCGAACGGAATAGCAGCCCATCCAGCCAGAGCAGGCCCAAGCGTATACAAAGGTGCCGTTATAAATAAATATTTATTTGACCTCAAGGGGACAATCAGTTCTTTTTGCAATAATTTGAACAAATCAGCAAAGGGCTGCAACAACCCTTTAAACCCAACACGGTTGGGCCCAATACGCAATTGAATATAACCAATCACTTTTCGTTCAGCATAAGTTAAATAGGCAACCGCTATTAAAAGCGGCAACACAATCACGAGGATTTTAATAATAATCCACAATAATAGGCTAACATCCCGTAACATGATTTATCCTAAATTAGCGCTTAATCGTTATAGAAGCAAAGGCGTGACCTAAGTCTACCGTCTCAGACAAGGCACATGCCACCCACACCACATCGGGTGCTATACGTGCGTCACATACCAGCGGCAATGTTATCTCAATATCACCTTGAGATACAGTGGCTGTATCACCTAAATCAAAGGCTTTTGCCGTGGTGGGATGCAGACGAACAACCGGTTTATCTGCTGATGCAGAAGTTTGTAGTGCATCAGCATGACGTACCATCCCATCAATTCGATACAGCGGCCACTCTCCCACACGGACTAAACCATCCTGTGCTTTAGGTAAAGCATCCGGATAAAAACAAGCTTCAGCTGGTGCATCTGCCAAGCTTAAATTATCTTTGATTTGCTTTAAAACTGCCTGGCTCGACACATAATCAAAATCTTTACAATGCAGAATATTCCCAAGTACACGCAAAATTTTCCATGCAGGACGCGCATCGCCAAGTGGCGCCAAAGCACCTGAGACTGTTTGCCAGGTTTGATCAATATTAATATAGGTTCCTGAGGTCTCAGCAGGAAGCGCCATTGGCAAAATAACATCAGCACATTCCAGAATTGACGGTGTTTGATAGCTGGTCAAAGATATAACAAATTCAGCTGCAAGCATCGCTTGTCTTGTACTGGATGGATTCGCAATGTCTAGGCTTGGATCGAGCCCAAGTAACACATATGCCTTCAGTTTCGCCAATAAGGCATCTTGTACGGACAGCCCCGGTACTTCAGATGCTTTACCGAGTGGTAATCGATGAGGCAGCATACCGGAAAGCCAAGCACCTGCACTATTTGCACCCATTGTTAGCCGTAAATGTGTTGCGCCACTTAATGTACAAATCCATTGAATTAAACTACGAAACAGTGCGGCTTCAGGGTGATTCTCAATCAAGGCGCCCGTTACAATAACAGCCTTCGGCTGCTTTAAAGCGTCCATCAGTGCTTGAAGCGACGGGTTGCTTGATGATTTTTTAGGTAATAATTGCTTTAATGCCTCTGGAAGCACTACGTCTGATGCTGACTCTGACTTGTTTGTATCTAATAATTTTAATAATGCTACTAGCTGTTGCAATATTTCATGCGGAGAAAGAATCATTGCGTCAGTAATCGGTGCACATAACGCATCATCAACTGTATTTATCGTATATAAATCCGCTCCATTTTGCTGTGCTTTTCGAATCCTTACGCCGGCGAGCGGCACTTCACGTAAAACATTACATCCTAACAACAAAATTGCATCTTGCGTTTCCAAAGCTTCATACGACAAAGAGCTCGTTGGCATCATGGGTTGCAAAGCTTGATCACGATAATCTGTTGCATGCAACCGATGATCCAAGTTTTGAACGCCGATGGCACGCATTAACTGCTGAAGCAAATACATCTCTTCAAGCGTCGCGGATGGATGCGAAAAGGCAGCACACTGCTCTCCTCCATGTGTTTCTATCACACGACTTAAACCTTCTGCAGCAAAATTTAATGCCGTTTGCCAATCAACCACTTCCCATTGCCCTTCGCGCTTAATCATTGGCTCTGTCAAACGCGCATCTTTCTGATTCAAGCCTAAATAGCTAAATCTATCTCGGTCAGAAAGCCAGGTTTCATTGATGGCTTCATGTGTTTTAGGCACAACACGCATCAGTTCATTTCGACGCGTATGGTAAAAAATATTGGACCCTAAACAATCATGCGTTGCAACACCTGCATGCTGAGTCAACTCCCAAGCACGCGCCGTAAAACGAGAAGGTTTTGCCGTCAATGCGCCCACAGGACATAAATCAATAATATTGCCTGAGATTTCAGACCGTAAACTATGCTCAACATAAGTGCCAATTTGCATGTTTTCACCACGGCCCATACCGCCGAGCTCTTGAAGGCCGGCTATTTCATCACCAAAACGAACACACCGTGTACACTGGATACAACGCGTCATTTCAGTAGCAACCAGTGAACCTAAGTCATCATCATGCGCCACACGTTTAGGTTCGGCATACTCTGACGCATCAGCACCGAATCCCATAGAAACATCTTGTAACTCACACTCCCCGCCTTGATCGCAAATCGGGCAATCCAACGGGTGATTTATTAATAAAAATTCCATCACTGCTTCTTGTGAACGACGCGCAGCTTCTGACTGCGTTAAAACTTTCATGCCATCTGTAATGGGTGTTGCACATGCAGGCAGTGTTTTTCTTGAATTCACCACTTCCACTAAACACATGCGACAATTCGCCGCCCCTGATAGTTTTTTATGATAACAAAATCGCGGAATATGAATCCCCGCCTCATCTGCTACTTCAATAATCATCTTTCCGTTTTCAACGTCAAACGATTTGCCGTCAATTTCAATGGTTGCCATGATTAAACCGCCACACTCGAATGTTTATGCTTAATAAAATAATCAAACTCTGAATAAAACTGCTTAACAAAGCTTTGAACAGGCCACGCTGCTGCTTCACCAAAAGCACAAATCGTGCGGCCTTCGATGTTATCAGCGACGTTAACTAATTTTTCAATATCTCCAGGCATGCCTTGCCCTGATTTAATGCGATGTAATAAACGCACCATCCAACCTGTGCCTTCACGACAAGGGGTGCATTGACCACATGATTCTTCCATATAAAAATGTGCCACACGATAAAGCACATCAACCATACAGGTCGTATCATCCATAATAATAACAGCGCCAGAGCCTAACCCTGAACCTGCTTTTTGGATGCTGTCATAATCCATATCTAATTTCATCATGACATCGCCTGGCAAAACCGGCATCGAGGTCCCACCCGGAATAACAGCCTTCAGACGCCGTCCTTTGCGCAAGCCACCTGCCAGCTCTAATAACGTCTTAAACGGTGTGCCTAGTGGGATTTCAACATTCAAGGGCTTATTTACATGCCCACTGACACTAAAACATTTTGTTCCACCGTTGTTAGGTTTCCCTAAATTTAAGAACCAATCACCACCTTTCTCAATAATCACAGGCACAGAGGCAAATGTTTCAGTATTATTAATCGTTGTGGGTTGACCATACAACCCATAATTTGCTGGAAATGGCGGCTTAAATCGTGGCTGACCTTTTTTGCCTTCGAGTGAATTCAAAAGCGCTGTTTCTTCACCACAAATATATGCCCCTGCACCTAAGTGATTATATAAATCAAAATCAAACCCAGAGCCTAAAATATTTTTACCTAATAAACCTGCGGCATAAGCTTCTTTCAGAGCCTCTTCCATACGCTCATAAGGCTCCCAAAATTCACCCCGGATATAATTATATCCGACCGATGCGCCCATCACATATCCTGCAATCGCCATGCCTTCTATGAGTTGATGTGGATTGTATCGTAAGATATCACGGTCTTTACATGTTCCAGGCTCACCCTCGTCTGAATTACAAACGACATATTTTTGAACGGGTGAATTACGATTCATGAAACTCCATTTCAATCCCGTCGGAAAACCAGCACCACCCCGACCACGTAACGCAGAATGCTTTAATGTTTCAATAATATCTGCAGCAGGTGTTTGTTCCGCTAATATCCGACGCCAAACACCATATCCACCGATACCCTCATAGGTTGATAAAGCCCAGGGCGTTTTTAGGTCTAATGTTCGATAACATACTTGATTCAATGTAACCACAGAGAAGGCCTCATTATTTATCTTTATATATTCTATATTTCTATATATTTATATTTTTATAGGTATTTATCTAACACGCTGTCGAGCGCATCTACGGTTAGATTTTCATGATAATTTTTATCCACTTGCATCATGGGGGCATTCACACATGCGCCTAAGCATTCAACAGCACATAATGTAAATCGACCATCATCTGTTGTTTCACCTGCTGATATTTTTAATTTTTTTTGTAAGGCATCAAAAATAACACGCGCATCGCGTAACTGACAGGTAATGTTCGTACACACATTAATTGTATGACGACCAACAGTTTTTGTATGATACATACTATAAAAAGATGCCACTTCATACACAGCAACACAGGGCATATCGAGATATGCTGCCACCGCATTCATTGCAGGCTCAGTTAAGTAACCTAAAGCTTCTTGCGTCACGGTTAAAGCATGCATGACTGCAGATTGCTTTTGGTCGTCCGGAAATTTGCTGACCCATCTATCAATTTCTTTTAGATCATCTTCAGAGACAAACTGCCGCATTAATTCAATCTTATTCACCGGTCAATCTCCCCAAATACAATATCTTGACTTGCTAAAATGGCAACACCGTCAGCAAGCATATGCCCCCGAACCATTTCATCAAAGCTTGCCAAATGTGAAAATCCAGGAGCACGAACTTTCATGCGATACGGCTTATTTGCGCCATCTGAAACCAAATAAATACCAAACTCACCTTTAGGGGCTTCTACCGCGCTATAAACTTCGGCCTCAGGTAAAACAAATCCCTCTGTAAATAACTTAAAGTGATGAATCAAAGCTTCCATATCATGCTTCATGGTTTCACGCGGTGGCGGCGTCACTTTATGATCGTCCAACTTAACCGGCCCTGGATTATCACGAAGCCAGGTAATACATTGTTTAATAATCGCATTAGATTGCCGCATTTCTTCAACACGAACCAAATAGCGATCATAGCAATCACCATGCTTACCAACCGGAATATCAAAATCAACTTTGTCGTACGCAGCATAGGTTTGCTTTTTTCGTAAATCCCACGCAACACCTGATGCGCGTAACATCGGACCACTAAAACCTAGTTGTAATGCATCTTCCGGAGAGACGACACCAATATCAACGGTTCGTTGCTTCCAAATACGATTGTCTGTGAGTAACGTTTCATATTCGTCGATATAGCCTGGAAAACGTTTTGTAAAGGCTTCTAAAAAATCAAGCAAACTACCTGTTCGATGTTCATTCATTTCAGCGACTTCACGCTCAGTATGCCAACGAGAAGGCTTATATTGTGGCATCGTATCGGGTAAATCACGTGCAACCCCACCCGGTCGATAATACGTTGCGTGCATCCTCGCACCTGAAACGGCCTCATAGCAATCAAATAGGTCTTCCCGCTCGCGAAAGGCATATAAAAAAACCGTCATGGCGCCAATATCTAGTGCTGTTGCCCCTAACCATAATAAATGATTTAAGATACGTGTGACCTCATCAAACAAGGTCCGTATATATTGCGCTCTAATCGGTGCTTCGACCCCTAAACATTGCTCAATTGCACGAACATAGGCATGTTCATTGCACATCATAGACACATAATCAAGGCGATCCATATAGCCAATGCTTTGATTATATGGCTTGGTTTCAACCAGTTTTTCAGTGCCACGATGCAGTAACCCCACATGCGGATCAGCACGGACTATCGTTTCACCTTCAAGCTCCAACACCAAACGTAACACACCATGCGCCGCCGGATGTTGTGGACCAAAATTAAGGGTGTATTGCTGTAATTCCATCATGTCTTGGCCCCTTCTTTTGCTTGCCGAATCACTTTAGGCACCAAGACGCGCGGCTCAATGTCAACGGGCTCATAAATCACTTTTTCTGCCACCGCGTCATAACGCATTTCAACATGACCACTCACGGGAAAATCTTTTCTAAATGGATGCCCTATAAAGCCATAATCTGTCAGTATGCGTCTTAAATCAGGATGTCCTTCAAATAAAATACCAAACATATCGTACGCTTCACGCTCAAACCAATTTGCACTTCTCCAAACAGCGTTAATCGATGCCACAGTCGGTAGCACTTCATCCAAATAAACTTTAACGCGCAAACGATGATTTTGGGTGGTTGATAATAAATGATAAACCACGGCAAAACGCATTTTTGATTGTGCTTCTGATTTTGATTGAGTCTCCGATGTCTCACAGTCTAAGGCCTGCCGCTCAACCGCACGAGAAAAACCGTTTGAACTTGCCGCATCAGTTTCCCACTGCGCAAGACCATAATGCAAATAGTCCACACCGCAAACATCTATTAGTTGATTAAATTCAAAATCCGCATGATCTCGCAATTGCGTCATCACCGACAACAGGGCATCGGTACTAATGACAGCTGTTAATTCGCCAAATGCATCAATTAACTCAAGCTCAGAAGCTGGCCATACCGCACGTAGCGCATCATGCAATGTTTTTTGTTTTGTCATGACGCCTCAATGATTTTTTTTCGTTTGATTTTATTTTGTAACTGGATAATGCCATACAACAAAGCTTCTGCTGTTGGTGGACATCCTGGGACATAAATATCAACCGGAATAATACGATCACACCCCCGTACAACCGAGTAAGAATAATGATAGTACCCGCCACCGTTTGCACATGACCCCATTGAGATAACCCAGCGTGGCTCCGACATTTGATCATAGACACGTCTTAATGCTGGCGCCATTTTATTACATAAAGTTCCTGCAACTATCATCACATCCGATTGTCTTGGACTGGGTCGAAAAATAACACCAAATCGGTCTAGATCATAGCGAGAAGCACCTGAGTGCATCATTTCAACCGCACAACAAGCAAGACCAAAAGTCATCGGCCACATTGAGCCACTTTGTGCCCATGTACCTAACTTTTCAACCGTTGTGGTTAAAAAACCTTGTTTTTTTAATTCACCTTCAAGCATTGAGAAACCTCACTCCCACTCCAGCGCACCGCGTTTCCACTCATAAATAAAACCAATCACAAGCAATCCTAAAAACAACATCATGGCAAAAAAACCAAACCATCCGAGTTGTCTCAACACAAGAGCCCATGGAAAGAAAAAAGCAGTTTCTAAATCAAAAATAATGAATAACAATGCAACCAGATAAAAACGCACATCGAACGGTATACGTGCATTTTCAAATGCAGGAAAACCACATTCATAGGGTGCATCTTTTACTGCGTTAGGGCGGCGATTAGATAAAAGCGCGCCCGCTCCCAGCATGACACCGCCTAAGACCAGCGCAATCAAGATAAAAATCAAGACTGGCAAATACTGTGATAGCATCATATCATTTTGCTCATTTGGTACCGAAGGCCGGACTCGAACCGGCACGGCTTACGCCACCGCCCCCTCAAGACGGCGTGTCTACCAATTCCACCACTTCGGTAAATCGTTATTGTTGCTCTATATCCTTTGGAATAGGGATAGTAGAACTCGGTGCTTGTGTTTTTTGGGGCATCATCACTTGGTTGGTTTTTTGATATTGCTTCGCAACCATCGCAGATAACGACACGCTCGTCACAAAAAAAGCTAACGCAAGCCCTCCCGTTAATTTAAACAGGAAGCTTCCAACACCCTGACTCCCAAACACGGTGCCTGAAGCGCCTGATCCAAAAGCCGCACCAACATCAGCACCCTTCCCATGTTGCATCAGCACCAACCCAATCAGAGTCATTGCAATCAACACATGAAGCACTAAAAACACTTGATACATGTCACTATATCCAAAAACTGTTCCGCGTTCAGTGAAGCTCCACCTACAAGCCCACCGTCAATTTCAGGCATCGCAAATAATGCACCTGCCGTTTTTTCATTCACACTGCCACCATACACAATAGGCAACGTGTCAGCATCTCCTGGCGAAAGCTCAGCAACGATTTCTCGAATATTTGCCTGAACTTTTGCAGCATCTTCTGGCGTTGCCGTTTGGCCTGTGCCAATGGCCCAAACAGGCTCATAAGCAACAACCGATGCTTCAAAATCGCCTGTTCCATCGCGATAAACTGCTCGCAACTGCGCTTCTAAAACTGACATTGTTAAGCCTTTTTCACGCTCTAATGCAGTCTCACCTACGCAAAGAACGGGTATCATATCATGTTCTTTCACGCGGTGGAATTTCTTTGCGACACATTTTTCATCTTCATGAAATAAAGCACGACGCTCTGAGTGCCCGACCAATACATAAGTACACCCATAATCTTTCAGCATGCTTGCTGACAATTCACCAGTATAAGCCCCTTTTTCTTCAAAATAAACCGTCTGTGCACCCCATTTAATCTCAGAATCACGCAGATAATTTGAAACTTCAGGAATATAAATAGCCGGCGGGAACACAACAAGCTCAGCGGCTTTACCTGTTCTAGGTGGCATGGTGTCAAGCATTTTATTTAACAATGCTTTAATGCTTTCACGAGAGCCATTCATTTTCCAATTGCCCATGACCAATTGCTGTCTCATGCGTTATTTATCCTTTTTAGGCTGCAGTTTCTGTTGTATCCAATGTTGCTGCAATCGTTTGTATTTCATCGCACAATACGCGAGCCTCTTTAGCAACATCACGCTCATCACGCCCTTCCACCATCACTCCACGCACAGGCTCAGTACCTGATGGACGCAATAAGACACGCGCTTCTCCTTTGAGTTTTACATTAAGCGCATCTACACGCGCTTGAACTTTTGGATGTTTTGCAAGTAACACGGCCTGTCTCGTTTTAAAATTAACTAATGCTTGTGGCAACAACACAATATCTTCGCATAAAGCGTCTAATGCTTTGTTTTTTCTCACCATCAATGCAAGCACTTGCAATGCTGCAACAATACCATCTCCTGTTGTGGTTTTATCTAAACACACTACATGGCCTGAAGACTCGCCCCCTATACGCCAATCACGCTGATGCAGGGCTTCAAGCACATAGCGATCACCTACATTCGAGCGAACAAAAGGAATCTGACGTGCATCCAACGCTTTTTCCAGACCATAATTCGTCATTAAAGTGCCGACCACGCCACCTTGCAACACCCCTCGTTCTTGTCTATCTTTCGCAATCATATACAAGATTTGATCGCCATCGACCAACTTGCCTGCTGCATCGACCAGTATAATTCTATCACCATCTCCATCGAGTCCAACCCCAATATCCGCACCATTTGCTAAGACTTCTGCTTGTAATGCTTCAGGTGCCGTTGAACCCACATTCTGGTTAATATTAAATCCGTCCGGTTTATTACCAATAATCACCACTTCAGCACCCAGCTCCCTGAATACATGAGGCGCTACATAATAGGTCGCACCATGCGCACAATCGACGACTATTTTCAAACCTGTCAATCGTGTCAATGACGGAACCGTTGCTTTGCAAAACTCAATATAGCGCCCTGGTGCGTCATTGATACGGACAGCTTTACCTAATTTCTCAGGCGCAACTACTTTTATTTTTTTGCTCAATTCCGCTTCTATTAATAGCTCCATTTCATCAGGCAACTTAAAACCATCTGCAGAAAAAAACTTAATGCCATTATCATGAAAAGGATTATGAGATGCACTAATCACAATCCCTGCTGTTGCACGCAAGGTTTGTGTCAAATAGGCGACGGCAGGGGTCGGCATGGGGCCCAGCAAACCAACATCAACGCCCGCAGCAGATAAACCTGCTTGCAATGCCGACTCTAATAAATACCCTGAAACACGTGTATCTTTCCCAATCAAAACACGCTTACGTCCACCGTTGACAAGCACTCGACCAACAGCCCAGCCTAATTTTAAAATAAATTCAGGGGTAATATCAGAAGAACCAACTCGACCTCGAATGCCATCTGTTCCAAAATGTTTACGTTGCGTCATCCTTATTTCCTTATCTAAACTATTTGTCTTGTAACATAATATCTATGATATCAAGCGCCTGCTTTGTTTCTGCGACGTCATGGGTGCGTAGCATTGCCACGCCATGCAGTGCCGCAAAAACCGACAATGCCAAACCACCTGATAAACGATCATTAACATCTTGATCTAAAACAACACCTATTGTGCTCTTGCGAGAAACACCAAGCAGTACAGGCATTGCATTAAATCTATCCCATCTCTTCGCAAATGTTGCTGTATTTTTTACTAACTTTAAATTTTGTTCAGCCGTTTTTCCAAAGCCAAAACCAGGATCCAAAATAAGCTGTGTTTCGAGCAGCCCCGCTTTAAGACATGCTGCAACACGCGCCTCAAAAAAAGCTTCCACACGACGCATCACATCCTGCTGAGACTCATGGCTATCATCATGAGTCTCATCGAGACCAACCTGCATTGTTTTAGGCGTGCCTTGCATATGCATTAAACAAACCGGCACATCAAGCTTGGCTGCCATTTCAAGCGCCCCTGGTTTTTGTAATGCAAACACATCATTGATACAAGCAGCCCCAGCTAGGACGGCCGCCTGCATCACTTCAGGTTTATAAGTATCAATCGATAACGCTATGTCATGTTGGGAGGTAATTAATTCAATCACAGGCATCAAGCGCTGAAGCTCTTCTTCAAGTGCTAATAGCTCTGCACCAGGTCTTGTCGACTCAGCGCCAATATCTAAGATATCAACACCTTCGTGTATCATCTTTTCCGCTTGCTGCATGGCTGCTTCTGGTTTTAAAAATAGTCCGCCATCCGAAAATGAATCAGGCGTTATATTTAAAACGCCCATCACCAATGGCCTACCTCGATAAGCAGGTTCAGCTAAAATAGGCTTAGGCGTCGCGCACCATGTTTGAAACTCAGCTTTATTCACGTCGTTAGACCTGACTAAGCCAAAGGCTCAGCAGGATCATCTTTAGGCGCTGCTTTTTTAACACTCGCACGCTTTTTCTTCTTAGGCTGAGAGGTATCATCTGAGGATTGATTTTGCGCAGGTGGCGTGCTCATTGCATCCCAATCATCTGGTGGGGAAGGCTCTTCTCCACGCATAATTTCTTCTATCTGTTTCGCATCGATGGTTTCGTATTTAATCAATCCTTCTGCCATCATCGTTAATTTATCTTGATTCTCAGATAAAATATCGGCCGCACGCTTATAATTTCTGTCAATAATAGCCTGCACTTCTGCATCAACTTTTTGTGCTGTGCTATCTGACATACTTTTATTATTAGACATCGAACGTCCTAAAAATACTTCGCTCTCTTCTTCATCACCAAAAGTCACCGGGCCAAGCGACGACAGCCCCCAGCTTGTGACCATTTTTCGTGCAATATCAGTTGCACGCATAATATCGTTTGACGCACCGGTTGTAACGTGCTGCTCTCCAAATATCAACGCTTCCGCAACCCGCCCCCCAAATAAACTCGCCAACTGACTTTCTAAGCGCTGCCGGCTATGACTGTACCTATCTTGTTCCGGTAAAAACATCGTGACACCGAGCGCACGCCCTCTTGGAATAATCGTCACTTTATAAACAGGATCATGATCAGGCACAAGCAAACCAACAATAGCGTGACCGGCTTCATGAAATGCTGTTAATTTTTTCTCTGATTCATCCATCACCATCGAGCGTCGTTCAGCACCCATCATGATTTTGTCTTTTGCTTTATCTAATTCCATCATGCTGACCTTGCGCTTATTCGCACGCGCTGCAAACAAAGCCGCTTCATTAATTAGATTTGCTAAATCAGCCCCTGAAAATCCTGGAGTTCCTTTTGCAATAGATAAAATATCTACCGCTGTTTCCGCAGGCACTTTATTCATATGAACACGTAAAATATGCTCTCGACCTCGAATATCAGGCAAAGGCACAACCACCTGTCTATCAAATCGACCCGGTCTTAACAGGGCTGGGTCAAGCACATCCGGTCGATTGGTTGCCGCAACAACAATCACGCCTTCGCTACCTTCAAAACCATCCATCTCAACCAAAAGCTGATTTAAAGTTTGTTCACGCTCATCGTGCCCGCCCCCAAGACCTGCACCTCGATGGCGACCCACCGCATCAATTTCATCAATAAAAATAATACACGGTGACTGCTTTTTGGCTTGTTCAAACATATCTCTAACACGAGATGCCCCAACGCCCACAAACATTTCTACAAAATCTGAACCAGATATCGTAAAAAATGGTACTTTTGCTTCGCCTGCCACAGCCTTTGCAAGCAATGTTTTCCCTGTTCCTGGTGCCCCCACCAATAAAACACCTCGCGGGATACGCCCCCCCAACTTTTGAAATTTAGAAGGGTCACGTAAAAAATCAACCAGCTCTTTCACTTCATCTTTTGCTTCATCAACACCTGCCACATCCGCAAAAGTAACTTTCACCTGGTCTTCATCTAGCAAGCGCGCCCGAGAACGTCCAAACGACATGGCCCCTCGACCACCGCCGCCACCACCTTGCATTTGACGCATAAAAAACACCCATACACCAATCAATAACAGCATAGGGAACCAATTAATAAAAATATGTAATAAAAAGCTTTCTTGCTGCTTTTCTTGTCCACTCACAGCAACATTGTTTTTTAACAACTCACCCAGCAAAGCATTATCTCGCATAGGTTGATAGGTCACAAAACGTTGATTATTTTTAGTCACGCCCCGAATAATTTTATCATCTTCAACCAAAACAGAAGCAATGGCACCCTGGTCAATTTCTTTTAAGAAATGACTGTATGAAATTTTTTCTGTCGATGCATTACGCGGACCAAAATTACTAAATACCGAGACCAGAACAATCGCGATAATAAGCCATAAAAATAAATTTTTAACCATGTCGTTCAAAATAGTAACCTCAAAAGTGCCTGCCTATATCAGCATGAATGTACTACAATTTATACCCTTTCGCCAACAAATACGTTTCCCGTGATCGTGGCCGAGATGCCGCGGGTTTTTTTACCATCACTTCTTTAAACATTGCGCGTGCCAATTTTAAAAGCGCATCAAACCCTGATCCATGAAAAACTTTTATTAATAAACATCCCCCTGGCTTCAATATTTTATCAGCCAAATCAAAAGCAAGCTCTGAAAGCGCCATGGCACGTGGAATATCAATCGCAATATTACCACTCATATTCGGTGCCATATCAGACAGAATCACATCCACGCCATCATTGGGCATCGCTTGCATGAGTGTATCGAGTACAGCATCCTCATGAAAGTCACCCTGAATCACAACCACATCACCCAGTGGGTCCATCGGTAAAATATCGAGTGCAATAATATGACCTTTCCCCCCTATTTTTTCAGCAACATATTGCGTCCACCCTCCTGGCGCCGCGCCTAAATCAAGCACACTCATACCCGGTTTAAATAATTTCTTTTTCTCATCAATTTCTTTTAGTTTATATACAGCGCGACTTCTATAACCTTCACGCTGTGCTTGTTTAACATAAACATCATTAAAATGTTCTCGAAGCCATTTTTGACTGCTTTTTGATCGGGGCATCATATGCTCTATATTTTTATATTATATGCATTGTATTCTATACCCGTGATCTTTGAAAATGCTTGCATTATTGGTTTGCGAGGATCATGC
>JAALKW010000100.1 GCA_011087865.1 Legionellaceae bacterium | reverse complement strand
AAAAAAAAACCACAAAACAACCACCCACCCACCCCACCCCACCCCCCCCCCCCCCCCCCCCCCCCAAGCCCCGGGTGAAAAAACCAGGTTCCAAAGGACGGCAAAATAATACAATCGCAAGCATCCATGCCGTTAAAATAAATACCCATAAGAGCATAGAGCCCTCGTGCCCACCCCATACCGCGCATAATTTATAAAACCCAGGCAAAGAAATACTGCTATTTAACAACACATAACGGACTGTAAAATCATCTTGCAAAAAAGCAATCACCAAGCATATATAAGCCAGTGTGACACACACACTTTCTGCAATCACATAATAGGTGACAGATTTTGGAGAAAAAACCAAAAATAATGCAAAGAATAAAGCTAAAATCAAAAAAAACGTGCCCAACTCAGGAATCATGCGTTGGCCTCTTTTCGTGCTTTTTCAGCTGCGGCAAGCGCAGCTTTTGCCTCCGGTGGCATATATTTTTCATCATGCTTTGCAAGCACACGGACCGCATGAAACTCACCGTTATCTAACACACTGCCTTCAATCACAAGGCCTTGCTCTTCACGAAACAAATCAGGCAATAAGCCTTGATAATGAATCACAATATCTTCGTTAGTATCTGTCACTTTAAATTGAATATTTAAGTCTTGCCCGCGCACAACGCTCCCAGACACCACTCGACCACCCAAACGAATATTTAAAGCTTTCGGCGCTTTACCAGAAGCAATTTCGGTCGGCGTATAAAATAAATTAATATTTTGCTTTAAAGCATACATCACGAGTACAACAACCAATGCAATTAAAAAAACAGGCGTCAGAACTTTCACTAATTTTTTTTTACGCGCAGGATGCATCATGTTGCACTCACCCCTCGTTTTAACATCCGAAATACGCGTTTTGTTTGCAGTTTAACCACAACAAAATGCGTCATAAAGACAGCAAAAACACTGAAATAAGCAGACCAAACATACCCAGCATAGCCCCCCATATGAAGCCAAGTGATAAAATAATGCAGCGCTTTCATAATGATTTCTCTTGAATAAGTGCGTGCACCCATTTGGCACGACGCTCTCGAATTAATAATAAATTGCGTGCTTTCAAGCTCATTAAATAGCTCGCATAAAATAAAAATCCCATGATCATCATCAATAACGGATACAGCATGCTGCTATGAATCGTAGGTTTCGCAAAAGCCAGGATACTTGAGCCCTGATGTAGGGTATGCCACCAATACACAGAATAATGGATAATCGGTAAATCCACCAAGCCCACAAGGCTTAAAACGGCTATCAGTTTATCTCCTGCTGATTGATTGGCATACGCTTGCTGTAACACCAAAATGGCCACATAAAGTAATAATAAAACCAGTTCTGAGGTCAGCCTTGCGTCCCATATCCACCAAGCACCCCACATCGGCTTGCCCCACAAGCTCCCGGTGATTAAAGCAAGTAAAGCCATACTCGCCCCAATGGGTGCAGTGGCACGTAATAAAATCCCTGCAAGCTTCACTCGCCATACCAACAAGCTAAGGCTTAAAGCCCCCATGAAAGCATACAGTGCCATTGAGAGCATCGCTGCAGGCACATGCACATACAGCATGCGGAATGCCTCTCCTTGCTGATAGTCAGCAGGCGCAAAACCAAGCCCCCAAAGGCTTCCAACACTTAAAAAAAATAACGCAAAGCCACCCAACCATGGTGTGCATTGCCCAATACGCGTATAAAAAAGCTGAGGAGATGCTAAAAAAGCAAGATAACGCCACATAATCTGTTCAAATAGATATTTAAATAGGCCGTTATTTTAACACAAAAAAAAACTAAAAACCTTTTTTTGGTCGCTGACTCTTTTTGTCTAAGATTTTCTCTTCTGTCGACCCACTGATTGCTTTTAAATCGCTTAATTTATTCTTATACGCCTTACATTGACAGGCATAACTTGAACTAACCCGCTTCATCACTGCATGTGTTGCACGATCAAACGTTTTACTCCCTGATTTTAGGCCTTTAGGGTTAAGTGCCTTCAATTCGAGGCTGAGCATTTAGGCACGTTTTCTTGATTTATCCATTAAAATTGCAGCATATACCTGCCCATCACCAAGATGCCTGTAGTTTTTTAGCACTACAAATGCTTTTGCATGACCAAATCCATCGGCCAAATCATATGATATATGCTCACTATATGTATTAAGAATTCGACCACAACCCTGGTTATGTATTATTTTCACACAAATAGGATGTTTGGTGTTATACTAAATGTATATAATAAATACTTTAAAGGTGGTTATTATGGGAACTGATAAAACTGAGCACGATGCTTTAGCGTATCAAACACTCGTGACTTTAAATGCTGAAATGGAACTTGCACTTTATTTAAAGAATCAGAAAAGTGTGACCCTAGATGATGATAAGGTTGGAGAACTTGTAAAGGGGTATAGAAAACTATCCCTCAAATTCCATCCTGATAAAGCTCCCTATGGAAATAGTATATTTCAGTCTCTGAGTGCATCTAAGGAAAAATTAGGTACTACATTAAAGGATCAAGAGGCAGCAAAAACACTGCTATTTTTTAGCACCCATAAGCCACCTACAACAACAGATACAGAACAACTTAGGATGGCTCAGACAAAGGTAGCTGCATATTTTAAGCAGAGGAATAAATATCAGGACGAACTGGACTCACTTGAAAAAACTTATGGTGCGCCTGAAGGAAAAGAAAATATTCTACCCAACGCTGCATCTAGATCGCAACAAGCAACGCCTACTCAAACAGCGCCTACTCAAACAGCGCCCACCCAAACAGCGCGTCCTAGATCCCAAAATTCCGCTCCGAACACTTTTAGACATACTGCTGCTCGTCAGAGCACCTCTGAACAAACTTTTAATCAGTTTAGAAATCAAAAAAAAACACCCCCTGGAAAACCTCCTGTTGTGTCTACACCAACACAACAAGAATGGACTGATATGCCTCGCCCTACAGAACCAGCACAA
>JAALKW010000024.1 GCA_011087865.1 Legionellaceae bacterium | reverse complement strand
TATTGGATCTATTGAGTATTGGCTTTTTATTGTTTTTGTTATGCACTTCAAATCCGTTTACACGGCAATTTGATGTATTAAACACGCCAGGGCGTGATTTAAACCCATTGCTGCAAGATCCAGGGTTTTTATTTCATCCGCCGATGCTTTATATGGGGTATGTGGGCTTCTCTGTGGCATTTTCTCTTGCGATAGCAGCATTATGGCTGGGTCGTGTTGAATCGGCCTGGGCACGTTGGGCGCGTCCTTGGACGCTTGCTGCGTGGTGTTGTTTAACGGCGGGCATTACGCTTGGCAGTTGGTGGGCCTATCGTGAGCTTGGCTGGGGGGGCTGGTGGTTTTGGGACCCTGTTGAAAACGCCTCGTTTATGCCGTGGCTCGCAGGGACTGCTTTGTTACATTCGTTGGTGGTGAATGAAAAACGTGCGCTTTTAAAGGCATGGACGGTTTTACTTGCAATTACTGCTTTTTCATTGAGCCTAATCGGTACGTTTTTGGTGCGTTCAGGGGTTTTAACCTCGGTGCACGCATTTGCTGTGGACCCCGCACGTGGCTTGTATATTTTATTGTTTTTATTGCTGGTCGTGGGTGGGTCATTGGTATTATTTGCTTGTCGGGCCGAGGCACTGAAACAAACAGAAAAGCCATTTTTAATCTCACGTGAAGGCGGTTTATTATTAAACAATGTTTTTTTAAGCACGGCCATGCTCACGGTTTTGTTAGGCACGATTTATCCATTAATTATTGATGCATTAAGGCTTGGCAAGCTGTCTGTGGGGGCGCCGTATTTTAATGCAGTTTTTGTGCCATTGATGCTACCTGTTTTGATGCTGATGGGGCTTGGCGTGAACGCTCGTTTTAAGCAAGATACGTGGCCGCGTTTAGGGGCATTGCTTCAATCAGCTTTTTTACTGAGCTTTTTATCACCAGCACTGATATTTGTGTGGTTGAGAAAGCCCGTTCAGCCGCTTGTTTTTTTAGGGTTGGCGCTTGGCGTATGGGTGATTTTAGCCACGATAAAAAGCCTGAAGGTACGCCTTAAAACCCATGCTATTCAGCAAATAGGCTTAAAATTTTGGGGTATGTTTTTTGCACACATCGGTGTTGCTGTGACGGTGCTTGGGATTAGCTTGTCTGCAGGGTTTGGGCTTGAGCAAGATGTTAAGCTCAGTCCAAATGAAGTGATGCATTGGGCAGGGTATCAAGTGAAATTAGCCAGTACTTCTGATATCAAAGGGCCCAACTATGAGGGCACACGGGCGTGTTTCAAATTAGATAAATCGCATCTTAAACAGCCTATTTTAATTTGTCCTGAAAAGCGAATCTATGATGTTACCCGCATGGTCATGACGGACGCGGGTATTCATGCGGGCTTTATGCGGGATATTTATATTGCACTTGGAGAGCCCCTGGATAATGATGCCTGGTCATTGAGACTGATGTTTAAGCCTGGTATTCGTTGGATTTGGGGCGGTGGATTTTTAATATTACTCGGTGGCTTATTTGCTTTATTGAGTGCATCAAGAGGTTTTGGGAAAAAAACATGAAAGCTTATGTATGGGGGCTCCTGCCTTTAGGTTTATTTGTTGTGTTAGCTGCTTTTTTTTGGCGTGGTTTGTCGCTTCATCCCAATGAGTTACCGCTTGCCCAGCTGAATCAAGCATTACCTGCGTTTGAAATGCCGATATTAGGTGATAAAACACGTGTGTTTTCAACCGAAAACATGAAAGGGCATCCTGCCATTTTGCATGTCTTTGCGAGTTGGTGTGATGCTTGTGCAAAAGAGCAAATATTTTTGTTAAAGCTTGCTGATAGTGGTGTGTTGTTATATGGATTAAATTATAAAGATGATGCTTTTGATGCCATGCGTTGGCTCCAAAAATTTGGGAATCCATACCGCATGGTGGGGGTCGACAAAGACGGGCGAACAGGGATTGATTTAGGCGTATATGGTACACCGGAAACTTTTCTAGTGGATTCAAAGGGTATTATTCGTTACCGTCATGTCGGTATTTTAGATGCTGAGGCATGGGAGCAGTTGCTATTACCTCAGTGGCAGGCTTTGTCATGAAACCATGTTTATTACTGGGCATGCTGCTATGGCTATCTATACCCATGCTGGCGCATACAGAAGTGTTGTATCCATTAGATAATGCAAAACAAACAGCCCAATTCAAAGGCTTATTACGAGAGTTGCGTTGTTTGGTATGTCAAAATCAAGATTTAGCTGATTCTAATGCACCTCTCGCCAAAGATTTACGAGACGAAGTGTATCGCTTGGTTCAATCGGGTCAAAGCGATACTGAAATTGTTCATTATTTAACCGTTCGGTATGGTGATTTTATTTTATTTAAGCCGCCGGTTAAATCGATTACTTGGCTTTTATGGGGAGCGCCCATTTTGTTTTTAAGCATAGGCTGTATTTTGCTTTGGCGGAGAACTCGTCATGCTTGAGTGGGGTTTTTGGCTGGGTTTTATATTGCTTGGATGCCTAGGGATAGGTGTTGCTGTGTATCCATTAAGGCGCAAAAAAAAGCTTTTATTGCTTGTTTTACCTGCTTCAGCAGTTTTTTTAATCATTTTTTATATATTATGGGGCGGAAGCGCTGCGTGGCAAGATTTTCGCCTTGCACAACAAAAACAAGGGGAAGCAAAACGTGTGATTGAATCCTTAGGCAGTGTAGATAAGGTGATTGAGCGTTTAAAAACAAGCGTGTCAGAAAACCCGAAAGATGCCAAAGCCTGGTTTTTATTGGGGCGGGTGTATGCTTCATCAGGTCGGCTAGACGATGCGAAAAAAGCCTATGAAGTTGCACGGGGTTTAGCACCTAAAATGCATACGTATACCCTGCATTATGCAGAAAGTGTGTGGGCACTGAATCAGCAGTCATTTGATGATAAAACACGCGGACTTTTAGAGCAGATTTTAAAAGAGGACCAAAAACAACCGGATGCGCTTGCACTGCTCGCCTATGATGCATACAGCAACAAGCAGCATAAAAAGGCTATTATGTACTGGGAGCGCTTACTTGAGCTGATAGATCCATCAACAGAAGAAGCTGCTAAAATTCGCCAAGCGATTGTGAAAGCGAGAGATCATTAATTTAACCTGCGCTCTGGATGACGTGGGGAGTTACTACATTCTCTTCATGGCTTTTGATGTAACCGGTGACTCCTGATCACATCCAAAAGTAACCGAAAGTTTTTCGGTAAATATGTCTGAAAACGCAGTGGTATCACACGGAAGCATGGTTGTTTTTTTTAATGCATCGATTTCTTCTAAAGCGCTATGAAAATGATTTAAAATACTCAGTTTTTCTTCAGCGGAAAACAGATAAAGCGTTCTGATAAATTTAGAGAAGTGCTGGCTGAGCTCAGTATTTTTAAGGAGTGGAAAAAAGCACTGGTCATCTAAATGAATCGGACTTGTTCTTGGGTCTTCTTCTGCAGACAGTTCGACCCCTTCACCGATAAGAAATCCATTTTTATCCTCCATTTTTTCTTCATAGGTGATATAGGCCATATGATTTTTATAACGCTGGTAGCTTTTTTTTGCCTCATCAATAATACGCATTATTGTAGGATTCATGGTGTACCTCCAATCATTAGGTAGCTTTTAGGGGCAAAAGAAGCACTGTCAAAATCTAGAGGGATTTTAGGTGAAAAAGGAGACTTAGGTGAAATCGTGATGGGCCGAGAGGCAGTTAAGCTTAAAGGAGAGGTATGTAGTGCTTCTACTTCTGCTTGCATAACCAATGAAAAGGTATGTTGCATTTTAAAATTCAATGCTGCTGAAAAAATCTCGTTTCTTTCTGCTTGTGTTTGATTAAATAAAGATAATCCAAATTCATGCGAAGGGGGATTTTCATAGAGGAGGGTTTCAAAAATGCTCATAATCTGAGCTTTTGTTGCTCGATCTAAGATAAAAAAGGGTTCCATAGACAGTAAGAAACTTTGACAGATCCTATGGTTTAAATCAGGGGCTGTGAATGATTCTTTTAGCTGTATGGCTTCTGCTTGTTTCACTCGTTCTGAGCATTTGATGGCTTCATTTAAATCAAGAGGAAATGTTTTAACCGGGTTTATGGTGCTTACACTATGTGCTTGATAAATTGTACGGGCTTTTTCTTGGATACGTTGAATGACTTGTTGCGCTTCAGCAGCGAACTTAGAAAAATAGCCGTTTAAACGGCCTTGAAAGCCTGCTTCAAATGCCTCCTGACTGTGCTCTGGATATTGCGTTTCAGTTAGGCTTGTATTAAAAATATTGAGCATATCTGCCTGTTCTTCGTTTGAATCAATCAAAGCGCCGAATGCTTTTATTTCTCTTTCAAAAGAAGAATAAGCCAACTGAGCCGCTGCCAAGGGGTTGGGGCGATGCATGTGCCGATTCATTTGTGAGTATTCATATTCTAGATTTAATAAGTATGCTCCATACACTTCGCTTGCTTTAGCTAGCAGGAGGCTTTTAATATCTTCTATTTCAGTGAGATTCATAGGTTTTAGTATTATTGTTTTATGTGTAAAAAGGGGCAGAATTATATATTATTTCTATCTTTAGAACAAAATGTTTTAAAGATAGAAATAAATAATAAGGCAGTTAAAATGAATAGAAATTACTTAACTAATCACGCATCCATCAAAGCAGTCTGGAATGTCTTCATCATTAGATTGGCCGTCTAGGGACAGGCTATCTAGGGATTCGTTGTCCATGTCAGGGAAGAGTTGATGTTGGTTATACTGTACTTCAGGGGAGGAGAGACGTTGGAGAGGCTGTATTGGTATCGGCCTTGTTGTAGTAGGATTCGCTGAAGGTAGCCTAATTGCTGGATTAAAGGCGACGGCCTCTGGCTGTTCTTCTAATGGCGGTGATTCAATGGCTGTATCAAAGTCAAATTCTTCTGGATCTCCTTCTGCTAAATCTTCTGGTAATGGAGGAGACAAACTAGCTGTCAATCTACGTGTGAAAGATTCGTCAAATCGCTGACGGTTTTCTTTTGCTTCACTTTCTAGGCTCAATAAGCGCTTCGCCTGTTCACTTTTGAGTTCTTTGTCAGACATTGACTCTCTTGCCTCTAAAGACAGCCCCTGAGGGTGACACATTAAGGAAGTAAATGGCGGATGTTCTCTTAATGCTTCTTCACGGGCAGATTTGATGTGCTCAGCTTCGCCTATTGTTAATTCTCCTAATTGAATTTTCGCCTCAAGCCACTCAGCTAGCTCTTCATCGTGCTGATCCTCTTTGAGACTAAAGCGTCTAAAAGCAGTATGGGGGTCAAATTCCACTAACATAGCAGCTTGCTCTTTGCCTTGTTTGATATGCAATAAGTGAGCAGATTTTTGGGCACAGGCTACAACTTTTTGTTGCTCTACTGTGAGGGGGGAGCTCGTTACTTCTGTTGGCATTTTATCACCTGTTATCGCGTTAAAATAAATCGGGATGAAATTATATCACAGAGCTTAATAAAAAAACACTGCCTTGTTTTGTTTGATGCTTTTACATAGAATGCGAACCTTCTTCTTTGGGGTGCTTTATGTCAGAATTTTATTGTGATTATACCAAACGGCGTACTTTTGCCATTATTTCACATCCCGATGCGGGAAAGACAACTGTGACTGAAAAATTATTGCTATTTGGTGGCGCGATTCAGATGGCAGGCACGGTCAAAGGACGTAAAGCATCTCGTCATGCAACGTCTGATTGGATGGCCATGGAAAAAGAGCGTGGAATATCCGTGACCACCTCTGTGATGCAGTTTGTGCATTTAAATCATATTATGAACTTGCTTGATACCCCAGGGCATGAAGACTTCTCAGAAGACACGTATCGAACCTTAACAGCTGTTGATTCAGCCCTCATGGTGATTGATGTAGCCAAAGGGGTTGAGGACCGAACGGTTAAGTTAATGGAAGTGTGTCGCCTGCGTGACACACCCATTATGACGTTTATTAATAAATTAGACCGAGAAGGGCGAGAACCCATTGATTTACTCGATGAAATTGAAACGGTCCTGAATATTCAATGTGCACCAGTGACCTGGCCTGTTGGCATGGGGAGTCGTTTTAAAGGGATTTATCATCTTTATCAAGACCGCGTGTTTTTATATCAATCTGGTAAAAATACAGAAAAACAAGATGCCTTGGTGATAGAAGGATTAGATAATACAGAACTAGATAATTTATTAGGCACATCAGGGGCACAAGAGTTACGGGATGAAATTGAATTGGTCAAAGGCGCGTCACATGCCCTCGATTTAGAGGCTTATTTGGCTGGCAAATTAACCCCTGTCTATTTTGGCTCAGCGATTAATAATTTTGGAATCAATGCATTACTGGATGATTTTGTTGCCTTTGCACCACAGCCGCAACCGCGGGAAGCAAAAGAGCGTGTGGTTGAGCCAAAAGAGAAGCCTCTGACAGGCTTTGTATTTAAAATTCAGGCTAATATGGACCCTAAACATCGCGATCGCATTGCTTTTATGCGCATATGCTCCGGAAAATTTAAAAAAGGCATGAAAGTGAAGCACTTAAGGCTGAAAAAAGATGCAACTTTGAGTAATGCCTTAACGTTTATGGCGAGCAGTCGTGTACATGCAGATGAAGCGTATGCCGGGGATATTATTGGTTTACATAACCATGGCACCATTCGCATTGGTGATACGTTTACAGAAGGCGAGTCATTAAAATTTACTGGCATTCCAAATTTCGCCCCTGAATTATTCCGCGCCGTTCGTTTAAAAGATCCTTTAAAAAGCAAAGCATTATTAAAAGGTTTAATTGAGTTATCAGAAGAAGGCGCAACACAAATTTTTAGACCACTCACCCGAAATGATTTAATTTTAGGGGCTGTTGGGGTACTGCAATTTGATGTGGTTGCACATCGCCTGAAGTATGAATACAACGTGCAATGTGTGTACGATGCGGTAAATGTATCCTGTGCTCGTTGGGTTTATGCAGAAGATGATAAAGCACTTGCTACATTCAAGGCGAAGGCAGAAGATTATCTGGCCCTCGATGGCGGTGGGGCTTTGATGTATCTTGCACCCACCCGAGTGAATTTAAGTTTGGCCGAAGAACGCTATCCTGACATTCGCTTTATGGCGACGAGGGAGCATTAAAATTTGAGGGTAGTAGGGCCGCTGCCTCTTTTTGGTTGGCTTTTTGAAGCCGGCTTTTTGGGGATCATAGCTTTATTTCTCTCCTTAAAGCTACTGGCGGGTTCTTGATGGTCATCTTTTGACTTTCTTGGATCGCCATTCCATTCCTCACGGCCTCGGGTCTTGCTTCTATTAAATACTTGAGCCGTTGGCACTGCATGAGCACCATTTTGAGATTGTGAGGTGTTTTGTGGTCGTGGTATTGCTGTGCCCTCATAGCTTGGCAGCTCCCCACGTGGTCGTGGCCGTTGTACATCATGAGCATCTACATGACGGACTTCTCCTTGTGTTAAATCAATACTGATTGATGCTGTATGCGCCTCATCTAATGCATCAAGTAATTCTCTTCCCCACTTAGTATCAGCTCGCGGTGTTTTATGAAGACTATTTCTTAACAATTCATATGCGCGTAGAAGGCTGTTTGTATGAGCTTGGCTTCTATCCGTAAGTACCACACCTATTTCCTCTAGAAGGAGACCGTCTTTCTGAGCAGTCTCATTCTCTAACATTTGCTTCATATTTGTATGTACAGCGTCCATCTTTTGGTCATAAATACTGTGCTGGTGATCGCGGATTACTTGCTCCCATATCTCAGTGTTTTGTCTGCCGCTAAGGAAAGGGCTCCTGAGGCTTCTCCTGAGGCTTCTAAGTAAACTGGAGTTTGATGGTTTTCTTGATGAAGCTCGGTGAGGTTGGGATGCTGTAACAGGCTCTGCGAGAGTGACACCTCGAGGTTGTTTTTCACCATTAAGATTTCTAGAAGGGTTAACTCCACCACCACCAGTAGCACGACGACCACCACCACCAGGAGCACCACCACTACCAGTAGCACGACGACGCTGACCACCACCACCACCACCACCACCGCCGCCACTTCCATAAAACTGATGGAATCTACTCCCCGATCCATCTGCTTCATCTGCGCCATGATCAAGAGGATTACTACGTGCCCCAAAGACAACATCATCAGGTTCATAGTGGTGATTTAGAGCTGGTTCTTGATTTTGAGATGAGCGGAGCCAACGTTCAACTCTCTTTTGCCAAGAAGGCGTTTTTTGAGCTGGTATTACTGGCTCTGCATCTCTCGGATGCTCGTCCCATGGGGATGAATGGCCTGAATCTGATGAACTGCTTGATTCTAATTCAGCATCATCGTCTAATTCTGATTCAGCATCGTCGTCTGGTGGAATACTCCCAGCTGCCGATTCAAAATCACTCTCTCTTCCAGAGTGCACGGAACTTGCTAGGCTTCCCATCTCAAGATCACCAGCATCTCTATCAGGCTGATTACCCCAAAAGTTATCCCATGCTTTTCTGACAAAACCTCTTGTATCAGCTGGCGGGTGATCATGACCATCATCGCTGCCTGGTCTATGATCTGAGTCATGATCTAAACCATCACCTGAACTAATTTCGGATGCAGTTTCATTACCTGCTACATCACGAATCGTCTTGATTAGCTCATCACAATCCGTAGAAGCCTCAATATATTTACGCTCGGCATTCCAGAAAGTTCCTCTCGCACCCAAGTATCTTTGCATAGAAAAAAGGCGTCTAAAGGGTATGATAAAGATGTTAGTCAGCACGTTTCCGACACTGTCTGCATCTAGGAATTCTTCAGTTTTCCTACGTTTAACGTAATCTGTATCATTATTCTCCCAACGGACTATTATTGGACGCATCTCTTTTAATGCTTCTTTGATATCCGGGGTGAGTACTGTACTGTGAGTACGTTGATATTGTATTTCTTTGATAATGGCTTTAGCTGCTTTCAACCCTCTATTTTCTTTGTCAAATTCACCGAGCTCACCCTTTTCAATACGTTTCATCATATCTCGGTAGCTGGCTACTTTTTCAGAAAGAGATAACTGTTTACTATTAACCATAGGGCTCTGACTGACAGGTGTCATGCTTTTTAGAATCGCCCACAAAGGATTTTCAGGGTCGGAGTCAATCAGCTTATTCAGTGCCATTTTCTGAGTAAGAGGTGGAGAAGAATGCGTAGAACTTAGCCCGTCCTCATCTTCGTGCAGGCCTAAAGCGAATTCAATATCTTTTGCACTGATATTTTTTCCTTGAAATTGACCGCCAAGATGAGCATTCCAATCTTGACCTTCATCTAGCTTGACAGTAAGTTGTCCTACAGCATCTAAGGTAAAAATCTCTGGATAGCCATCAACCAGCACAGTTTTTAGGTAAGTATCAAAGTCAGCAACTTCATCTCTTGGACCTCGACCATTAGACTTCTGAAGTTCAGCCACACTACCCATATTCAACTGTAACAAAGAACGCAGGATGGCTTGTTGCTTATCCACTTGTTTTGCGTTACTTGTTTTACCATCCCATTGTTTAAAGTGTCTTAGGGTACGTACTTGTAAGTAAACGGCTTTTGCTTCTCTATGTGTTTTTACTTTTGTTGCTTTAAATTGATCTTTTCGAGTTGGATTGCTTGCGGGCTCTGCTTTTTGTATCGCGCTGAGTAAATCTGGGGTATGACGGATATTTTTTTGAGGTGCCTCTAAACGCTGAAGCGTCTTTTTTGATAGCTTGATTTGCTTCATTCGCGGTTCAAGCGTAGATAATTCTCTTTGAGCCTCAATATAATTCATAAAGCTTGGTTCTGGTAGGGGTGCAGGTGCTATGCTTGTTGTGCTGAGTGAAGCCTCTTCTTTTGTTTCATAAAAGCTAGCAATGCTTCTTTGTGAAGAGGCATCTGCATTTGCTTTGAATGCTTCGTAATGTCCAAATAAATCTTGTAAAGCCCATTGATACTCCTGGAGAATAGCTCTTTGCTCTTCGGTTTCTGTTGTAGTAGTTGATAACGCTTCATCTACAGCATACATTTCTTGAATAAATTCATCTTGTTTTGCAATGAAATATTGAATAGGTGTTCTTGGGATAGTTAAATCAATCTCAGCTTTTGATAGGGCTTCTTGTTTTTTGACTATTGCTTTAAGCGCTTCAAGTTGAGTCGTGTCATCTATTATGTCTTCGAATGGGGTATCGCCCATAATATGCACGAGTTCGTGATAGATGGCAGGGGCATGGGTTTTATGGTCTGGGTTAGTTGCAGTTCCAATTGCATAATTAATATAACGAATCATACTTGCTTGTTCTGCTGCAAGGTTAATATCGATCGCGTCATAAAAATCGTCATCAGCTGGTTCGCCTATGAGCTCGCCGTCTATTGGAGATGGAGATTCGGCTTCTTCAGCTGCTTTAGCGATTTTCCATTGTTCATGTGCCACACGTAATGGTTCGAGTACTTTGAGTGAAAAAGCCTCAAGGTCTCTTTTTCTTTGATTTAACTCCTCTTGATTTCTAGCCATAAAAAAACCCGCAATGTTTGTTTCTGTATATTAAATATACATTACATTGCGGGTTTGTTCAAATAAAATCCAATATTTTTTTTATTTGGCAGTATCTGCAATAGATGCGCAGCGTGCAGTAATAGGTGTTTCGCCTTCGTTGGTGAGCTCAACACTTGCACCGGGTACGGCAATCACTTCAAAGGTTTCATCAGGATGTACATCAACACGTAAAGATTCGCCTTTTTCTAATGTAATTTGATTGATGGTGCCTGTTCTTCGTAATATCCTGAAAAAAATAGAGCTGTTTGCATCGCTTTCAAGAATGGTGCACTCAGCATTAATTGTCCATCTGAAAACATTAGAAATCACTTTAGGTTCGTGAGGGGGGAGTTCGTAATCAACAGATGGATTGACTTGAAACAGGTACTGACTGGCTGAAAGCACCGGTGTTGCTAATAAAGCACTGATACAAAATAAAGCTGTTTTTAGTTTTTTTTTCATAAAAATTATCCTCAAAACAAAAAAATAAAACCCCGTGCAGTCTAAAACGTGCGCTTTAAGGTAACATAAGCATTTTGTTTGTGTCTAGTAGGAGGAATAATTGGGTTAAAATAATGCAGCTCGAATACAGTCACCTGATTTGAGGTTTAATCGCGTGCTTGTGTCCGTATTAACAGTACAGGTATTTTTTTCTATATCAATTAGGGCGGGGGCCTGGGTTGCGCGAAAGTCGGTTTTTGTGTTTGAGAGTAAATAAAGCGGTTGTTTGATGGAATGTGTGGTGGTTTTGAGGGTAAATACCTGGGCGTCTTGGCAGGTTTTTATTTGAGACATCGGTGATTCGAGTAAGGGGCCCGCATCAAAAATATCAATATAATGATTGTAATAAAACCCTTCTTTTTTTAGTAGTTCCATAGCAGGTACGGTTGATGGGTGTGGTTTACCTATCACAGCTTGGGCTTCGGGTGAGAGTAATTTGATGTAAATGGGATGCTCAGGCATACAGTCAGCAATAAATTGTTTATCTGTTGATAGGGTGCGTTTGTCTGCTTCAATGAAAGATAAGTGAAAAAAATGATAACCTAAAGCGTCCCAAAAAGGGGAGTTGCCATCGGGTGTTGTGACACCGCGCATCTCAGCAATGACAATGTTTGAAAATCGCTCAGGAAACTGTGCCATAAACAAAAAGCGTGCGCGAGATAAAAAGGCACCGCAGGCATCTTTGCGATACTTCGGTGTTAAATAAAGCGTACACAGTTCAGTGTGGCCTTGATGGTCGTTGACGAGATTTAAGAGCTCATCTTCGTGTTGCTGTTGGCTTGTGTGGGCGTTTAAAGCTTTAATACGCTTTGAGATTTTATAAGAATAAAAAGGAGCTTCACCGCCTGTTTTTGCCTCTATGGCTGATGTGCCAATGATTTGATGCGTATTTATATCTTCTAGCACAAATAAATAATATTCATGATTGGGGATATGTCGTATTTGTTGCCAGGACGTTGTTGCATGCTCTAACCGTTGGGCGAGCAAGGTTCTATTTTTAGGAAGGGTTGTGAGTCCAAAGCCACTTTCTTTGGCGAGCGTATGAATGGACTCTAAATCAGCATCTTTTGCATGTCTGAACAATAAGTGATTCATATTATATGATTTTATTCTTATTGGGGGCTGTGTTTAGTATAGACCTATCAGACTTCAAGATGCGAGACTGTGAATGATGTGAATATGATAAAAATCGGTGATTCTTCTGTCAGTGTTGTTATACTACGAGCTTTTTAAATCTCATGTATTTTAGAGAAGCACGATGGTCACTGATTTTTTAAAAAACACGCATCCTGAATGGCAGGATATTTTAACCAAAGCGCTGTTGGCAATGGATGATGATTATTTGGTTGAGCTGAAGTCACAACCTAATTATTTACCCAATCAAGATATTTTATTTTCGGCGTTTCAACAGCCACTCAGTCAAATAAAATATATTTTATTTGGCGAATCACCTTATCCGCGGGCAATCTCTGCCAATGGGTATGCCTTTTGGGATGCGGCAGTGAACCAGCTTTGGTCTGAAACAGGGTTGAGTAAACCGGTTAATAAAGCCACGTCATTGCGTAATTTAATTAAAATGTTGTTGCATGCACGAGGTGATTTAAGCACTGATTTTTCACAGTCTGCGATTGCAGCACTGGATTGCTCGCGTTACCATCAAACGCTAGGTGGTTTATTTCAAGCGCTTTTAAACCAAGGTTTTATGTTGCTCAATGCATCTTTGGTGTATGAAGAAAATAAAATCCCTTATCATGCGCGGCATTGGTCTGTCTTGATGCAAGTGATTTTAGATGAGTTAGCAGTGAAAAAACCAGAGATTAAATTGCTTTTGTTTGGAAAAATTGCTGAAAAACTGCCTGGACGCGCGTCATTTGATTGCTTAGTGGCTGAGCATCCTTATAATTTAAGTTTTATGAAAAACTCGGATGTGATTGATTTTTTTAAACCCATGGACTTGTTATTACATGACAACACAAAACAGTACAGTTGATGCGAGAGAAGTGGCGCATTTTGCAACGCATGCAGATACGTGGTGGGATACAAACGGTCCACTCAAAACACTGCATGATATTAACCCGCCGCGTTTAGACTGGATTCAGCAATTTATTGCTTTGCCTGGGTTAAATATATTGGATATTGGTTGTGGTGGGGGTATTTTAAGCGAAGGCTTGGCTAAAGCAGGTGCGCATGTGACAGGCCTAGATGTTGAGGCCGGTGCAATCAAAACAGCAACAGCACATGCCAAAGCACAAGATTTAAAAATTAAATATGTTTGTGAGCCGGTTGAAAATTTTGAGGCGCCATTGTTTGATGCGGTGACATGCCTTGAAATGCTGGAGCATGTTGAACACCCTGAATTAATTATTGAAGCAGCAGCACGCCTGGTTAAGCCTGGTGGCTATGTGTTTTTATCAACGATTAATCGGACAGCGCGTGCTTATGCTTCGGTAATTGTTGCGGCTGAGTATGTTTTATCGATTTTGCCACGTCAAACCCATTTGTTTGAGCGATTTATTCGCCCGAGTGAACTTGCGAGTGCCGTGCGTGGTCAGGGGTTGGAAGTGATAGATACGACAGGTCTTTCGTATAATCCTTTTAGTCGGAAGGCTCAGTTGCAGGCGAAGCTGGATGTAAATTATCTTCTGGCGGCGCAGAAGGAGGCATAGGCTGATTCGTTTTGGGACTTAAATACTGTCGTTCGTAGCGTAGCTGGGCATATTTAGCTTGTTCTGCTGTGACCAATTCCATTTCATTGCCATATAAATCAATCCGTGCTTTACCTTCTTTTTGGGCGCTTAAGTAAGCTGGTGAGGTACAATAGTAAGTGAGTGCGTTGCGCATGGATTTTTTGCTAAATGGAGGCGTTTCCAGCCGGTGATAAAATTCAAAAATATCTTCTATGATGCCTAGTTTTAGGGGTTTAACAAGCCTTGTTTTTTTAAAGAAAGCAGCAGGGTAGTGCTCGATGAGCCAGTTGATAATTTTTAATTTATCGCGTTTTGCTGCATGGTACTGCGGTATGCTTGTGCTCATGTATATCCCTAACTGAACAAAATCTAAAATTCCATTTAGAATGATTATAACTAATCTAGCGTTGTAGTATCTATGAGATATTAGGGTAACATAGATATTTTTTTACAAATAGTGTGAATGTGAAATATATTGTTTATCTGGGTAGTAGGCAAAAACAACAGAACCGTCTTTCACTAAATTAATAAAAGATTTTGATAAAGTTTGTGCAACAGCAAGGCATCCCCAACTGCGTCCTGCATGTCCCGCGCTTTTGATAAAATCAGGTTCAACATAGTTAGCGCCATGTATCACCACGCGTCTTGCATATGCATGATCGTTAATGCCTTTTTCAAGGCCTTTGATATTCAACGAGTAACCATGCGAGCCGATATAAGTGTCTTGTGTCACATAGGTGCCAAGACTTGTTTCTTTGCTTTCGTTTTGATTTGAAAAATGTGTGGGGGTTGTGCCACCTGAATTTTTTCCGTGAGCCACATGCGTGTTTAATAATAATTTCTCATGGATGACATCAAAGACCCAAAGGCGTTGTTCAGATGAAGGTTTTGAATAATCAATAACGGTTAGAATGGGCTTTTTGGTTTCCCCTGAAATCGTCGCTTTCTGGTAAGCGGTTAAGGCAAGCTTTAATGCTTTTTTATCTAAGTCGGGTGCTTTTTGGCTTAAATGCTGCACTTCTGTGTTAAGATCTGCGTTTGGATTTAAATTTGATATACTGTTAGTATTAGAAGCAATATTTGCACTAAAAAAAACCATTAAAATGAGGCCGAGTAAAAAATTCATTGCGTCTCCAAATTTTGCTGTATGTTTTTAGATAAAAGTGGCCATTATATCATCTTATGCGCAAAAAGTAAACTACAGGTAGGAGTTAAACATGTTAGAACCGCATCCAATAAAAGCACCTAAAGGCCTAAGAGCCGCCATTAATCAACAGTATCGTGCAAACGAGAAACAAGTGATTACCGAACGTCTTCAGGCAGCAAATTTAAGTGCAGAGGCGATGAAGGGGGTTGAAGCGCATGCTACAAAGCTGGTTGAAGCGGTTCGAGAAGCCTCTAAAAAAACAAGTGGCATTGATTCTTTTTTAACAGAGTATTCACTCTCGACGGATGAAGGGATTGTCTTAATGTGTCTTGCTGAGGCTTTATTACGTGTGCCTGACAATAAGACCATTAATTTATTGATTCAAGATAAGCTCACACAAGCGGACTGGGATGCACATCGCGCACGCAGCGGTTCTTTTTTTGTTAACACAACCACGTGGGCTTTAATGCTTACAGGTAAAGTACTCAGTCCTGAAAAAGCAGATTCACTGCTTGGAAAAAGTGTTTTAAGTTTTATGCATAAAAGCAGCAAAGGCGTGATTCGAAAGGCCGTCGATGCCGCTATGCGTATTATGAGTCGTCAGTTTGTGATGGGGCGTACGATTAAAGAAGCGCTTGTACGCGCTAAAAAAGAAGAGGCGCGAGGTTATCGCTATTCATATGACATGTTAGGTGAAGCAGCACTCACCAAGGCGGATGCCGAAACCTATTTTAAAGCCTACGAAAAAGCCATTGAAAGCATTGGTAAAGCAGCACCCAAAGATGGCAATGTGTATACGCGAGCGGGTATTTCCGTGAAACTCTCAGCGCTACATCCACGTTATGAAGAGAATCAACATGAGCGTGTGTTATTAGAGCTTGCCCCTAAATTATTAAAGCTTGCACAGTGTGCCAAACAGTTTGGTGTGCAACTCACGGTTGATGCAGAAGAATCTGAGCGACTGGATATTTCGCTCGATGTGATTGAACGTGTTTTTTGTGATGATTCATTGTCTGATTGGGATGGATTTGGCTTGGCGGTTCAGTCTTATCAGAAACGTGCTTTTGAGGTTCTGGATTGGGTGGCGGAACTTGGAAAAAAACAAAATCGTCGCATCATGGTTCGTTTAATCAAAGGGGCTTACTGGGACAGTGAAATTAAAAATACGCAAATGGAAGGCTTGTCTGATTACCCTGTGTTTACACGTAAAGTATTTACAGATGTTTCTTTTCAAGCTTGCGCAAAAAAATTATTTACGCTGACAGAGTTTATTTATCCTCAATTTGCAACCCATAATGCCTACTCTGTTGCATTGGTGATGCATTTAGCAAAAGATTATCGTGACTTTGAATTCCAGTGTTTGCATGGTATGGGCAGTGAGTTATACGATCAAATCGTACCAGCCGATAAGCACAATATTCCTTGTCGTATTTATGCACCTGTAGGCATACATGAAGATTTATTGCCATATTTGGTGCGTAGATTGCTTGAGAATGGTGCGAACTCTTCGTTTGTGAATCGTTTGGTGGACAGTACTGAGCCTGTGAGTCAGCTTGTTGCATCCCCTATAAAACAAGCTAAATTATATCTAGATAAAATCAATCAAAATATTCCATTGCCTTCCGGCATTTATGGCCCAAAACGTAGAAACTCAGATGGGATTGATTGGAGTGATAGAGCGGTATGTGCCAATCTTCAGAAAACATTTAAGGCGATGGAGCCGTTTTCATGGGAAGCGAAGCCTTTAATTGCAAATAGAGTGATTAAAGATACAGAGAAAAAGCCTCATTTTTCACCGCAATGCCGTACGCATCAAATTGGCCATGTCACGAATGCATCTGATGAAGATGTTGAGTGGGCTTTAATCCAGGCGACAGATTGTTTTCCTGATTGGTCTAAAACCCCTGTGGCTGAACGCGCTGCGTGTTTAAGGCGTTTTGGTGATTTACTGGAAACGCATACCCATAGGCTTTTAGCGGTTTTATGTCTTGAAGCTGGAAAAACTTGGGCTGATGGCATTGCTGAAGTACGAGAAGCCGTTGATTTTTGTCGTTATTACGCCAACATGGCAGAAGAGCTCATGGGCTCGCCAAGAGAGTTGCAAGGTTACACGGGTGAACTCAATCAATTGAGTTTGCACGCGAGAGGTACGGTTTTATGTATTAGCCCATGGAACTTTCCCCTTGCGATTTTCACAGGGCAAGTGGTTGCAGCGCTTGTCACAGGAAACTGCGTGATTGCAAAACCTGCAGCACCCACACCAATCGTTGCTTATCAAGCGGTAGAGCTGATGTACGAGGCAGGTTTTCCTCGCGCTTCGGTGCAGTTATTACCAGGGCCGGGTCGCATGATAGGGCAGCTTTTGGTGAGTGACACACGGATTAAAGCAGTGGTGTTCACAGGCTCAACGAATACAGCCAATGGCATTAATCAAACCCTTGCAACCCGTGGGGGTGAAATTATCCCGCTTATTGCTGAAACCGGTGGTCAAAACGCTATGATTGTGGATTCGTCAGCGCTGCTTGAGCAAGTGGTTGCAGATGTATTGTTATCAGCTTTTGGCAGTGCAGGGCAGCGTTGTTCGGCGTTACGTGTTTTGTATATGCAAGATGAAATTTATGATGATTTTGAGGTGATGCTGAAAGGGGCCATGGCTGAATTGAAAGTGGGCGATCCACGTTGGCTTGCCACAGATGCAGGGCCCGTGATTAACGTAGGCGCTTTAAAGCCTTTAAAAACACATGTTGAAGTCATGAAAGCAAGTCATCGTATTATGTATGCTTGTGCATTGGATAAAGCGTGCGATGAGGGGTATTTTATGGCGCCTACGGCGATTGCCATTGACAGCATGCATGACTTAAAAGAAGAAATGTTTGGGCCTATTTTACATGTTATTCGTTATAAGCAAGATAAATTGGATGATGTGATTGATGAGGTAAACAGTACAGGCTTTGGCTTGACGTTTGGGGTACATAGCCGGATTAATCGCACGGTGCAATATATTCGTGAGCGCATTCATGCGGGTAATTTTTATGTCAATCGCAATACGACAGGGGCCATTGTTGGTTTACAACCGTTTGGGGGTGAGGGATTATCTGGTACAGGGCCTAAAGCTGGTGGTCCGCAGTATTTGCTGAGGTTCTGTCATGAGCGTACTTATACTGAAGATACGACAGCAGCTGGCGGCAATGCGAGTCTCATGTCTTTGACAGATGATGAGGACGAGACCTAAATAAAATCAATGGGGTCAGGTAATAAAATCAATGAAATTAAAATCAATGGGGTCAGGTTCATTTGATTTATTAGGGTGCCAAATCTCTAAAAAATAAATCAAATGAACCTGACCGTTCGCCGTTACCGGCATTTTATCCATCGGGTTAA
>JAALKW010000023.1 GCA_011087865.1 Legionellaceae bacterium | reverse complement strand
TATGCTTTGACCACAGGCTCATCGGGTTTTTTGATGGGCTTGTTACGAACAGGCTCAATCATAGGTGGCTCTGCCAGTGCGTAACTTGGTTTTTTACTTTTATCGCTGCTGGAGTCTTCTTTGATGCGTGTCATCTGACATTGTGGTGGTTGCATATATGGATTGGCTACAATCACAATATGCACCTGATGACGTTTTTCGATGGCTGTAATAGCTGGGCGCTTTTCATTCATGAGATAGGTCGCCATTTCAACGGGCAACTGGACCTGAATTTCAGAGATATTGTCTCTTAGGGCTTCTTCTTCGATGAGGCGAATAATGGATAAGCCATGAGATTGTAAGCTACGAACATGACCTTTTCCTTCACAGCGAGGGCACGGTTCCTGTGCGTTTTCACCGAGCGATAAACGAAGACGTTGTCGTGACATTTCGAGTAAACCAAAGCGGGAAATACGGCCGACCTGAATGCGTGCGCGATCAGATTTAAGCGCGTCTTTTAGGCGATTTTCGACATCTCGTTGATGTTTAGCGCTGCTCATATCGATGAAGTCAATCACGACAAGGCCACCTAAGTCACGTAGACGGAGTTGGCGTGCAATTTCATCAGCTGCTTCGAGGTTGGTATTAAACGCTGTGGTTTCAATATCTGAGCCACTGGTTGCTTTGGCTGAGTTGATATCAATAGAGACCAAGGCTTCGGTGGGGTCAATCACGAGCGCGCCACCAGATGGTAGAATCACTTGGCGTTGATGTGCCGTTTCAATCTGGCTTTCGATTTGATATAAACTGAACAGAGGCGTTGGGTTATTATAGAGTTTTAAGTGTGGTAAAAACTCAGGTTTGACTTGTTCTATATATTGCTTGGCTTTGATATAAGCTGTTGTTTCGTCGATAATAATTTCGTTGATGGATTGACGTAAATTATCACGAATGGCCCGGGTAATCACATCGCCTTCGTGATGCATGAGGCAGGGCGCACGTTCTGTAATTTGAGCCTTTCGAATGGCGTGCCATTGGGTGCACAGCATGTCTAAATCTGCTTGTAATTCGGTTTGGCTTTTGCCAACACCTGCCGTCCGAATAATAACCCCCATGTCATCGTCTATTTTGAGTGCTTGTAACGCTTCTTTTAGTTCGTCACGCTCTTCGCCTTCAATGCGCCGTGAAATGCCGCCTGAACGGGGGCTATTGGGCATTAAAACCAAATAGGAACCAGCAAGTGTGATAAACGTGGTGAGCGCTGCACCTTTTGTGCCCCGTTCTTCTTTATCGACTTGAATTAGTAACTCTTGTCCCTCACGAATCAGGGTTGTGACAGGGAGCTTTTCATCTTCTTTCGGTGTTTTATTAAAATATTCAGGTGATATTTCTTTCAGGGGCAAAAAACCTTGTCTTTTTGCGCCGTATTCAACGAAGATGGCGTCGAGGCTTGGTTCACGTCGTGTGACAACGGCTTTATAGATGTTCCCCTTTTTTTTTGCTTCAGCTGGACATTCGACATCTAAGTCGTATAGTCGGTTGTTTTTGATCAAAGCGACACGAACTTCTTCGGGTTGTGTGGCGTTGATAATCATTTTTTCCATTACAGACATCATGGACCCCTAATTTGAAGGGCGCGATTTGCTTGGGTTCAAGTACGTGAGAGGGGATGAATATTTGAGACGAGATGTTCAAAGTAGTCCTAATAGTCTTCGTGTGACGTTGTTTTTCTCTTACGTTTATTGAGTCAGGGTTGAGTTAAATGTCACTCAAGTGATTCAAGAAATCGCGCATTATTTTTAAAAAAATGGCTTTGTTTTAGGCCATTCACAGGTATATACGTTATAATTCGGTTGCTAATTCTTTTGCGGTTAACCGCACAATAAACAGCATACCAAAAAAACAGGGCAAAAAACAGGGCTTGGAGAAGAGATGTATGACAGATAAAGTGTCTTATAAAACAGTTATTTTAGAAGAAAATGGTCAGCGCCTGGATAATTATTTAATTCGTATTCTAAAAGGGGTACCTAAAAGTCATATTTATCGCATCATTCGTGGGGGTGAAGTGCGGGTGAATAAAAAGCGTGCGAAAGTTTCATCGCGCTTAAACACGGGTGATTTGGTGCGTATACCGCCTATTCGTTTACGTGCTGAATCAGCGCCCTTAACAGTGAGTGATTCGCTGTTTAAATTGTTGAATGAAAGCATTATCCATGAAGATGAGCGACTTTTGGTTTTAAATAAACCTTCAGGGATGGCAGTACATGGTGGGAGTGGTTTGCAATTTGGTGTGATTGAGGCCTTACGGGCCATGCGCCCTGATGCGCATTATTTGGAGTTGGTTCATCGTCTTGATAGAGAGACCTCAGGGTGTTTATTGATTGCAAAAAAGCGCAGCATGCTTCGTCAAATACAAGCTTTATTTGAAGCGCGAGATATCAAAAAAACATATTGGCTTTTGTCGCAAAACAAATGGACTAACCAGCAAACAGTTCGGGTTGATTTGCCGCTGTATAAAAATACATTGCAATCCGGTGAACGCATGGTGCATGTAGATGACAAAGGGAAACCATCACAAACGCTATTTAAACTGCTTGAAAATTATGAAGAGGCGTGTTGGCTTGAAGCACGACCTAAAACGGGACGGACCCATCAAATTCGAGTGCATGTCGCATCGCTTGGGCATCCTATTTTGGGCGACTCAAAATATGGTGCTAAAGCCTTTTCAAAGGTGCCGAAAAAAAGACTTTATTTGCATGCAAGAACAATTCAATTTACTCTGGACAATACGCCGTATCTTTTCAAAGCAGAACTAGATGTACAATTTGATAAAGCGATTCGTGCGCTTCAAGCTTTTGATGCAAGTTAAAATAAGCCGATTAAAATAAGAAGATGACCTAAATGATGACATCGCCATATAAACTGATTGTATTTGACTGGGAAGGGACATTAGGTGACCCACTAGGGCACGTGCATCAAGCGCTTAAAGCTGGTGCAATCTCGGAAGGCATTGAGGCTTATGATATAGCGCATGCACGGAAATATGTTTCACTAGGGCTTGATAAAGCGGTTCGAAAAATTTTCCCTGGATTGTCATTGCATCAATATGAGCATTTATTACTGGGTGTGCAGCAAGCTTTGGTTTCAAGTCATGGCGTGGTTTATTTGTTTGATGGTGCAAAAGCATGCGTCAAAAGTTTACATGACCAAGGCGTTTCTCTCGCGATTGCAACCAATAAAGGCCAGCAATCATTGGATCGTGCTTTACAAGCTACAGCATTATCACCTTTTTTTTCGGTGACGCGTTCGGCAGGAACGCTGCCTGCAAAGCCTTGCCCAGATATGTTAGCCGATATTTTAGATGTATTTGGGTGCGCGCCCGAAGAGGCTTTAATGATTGGTGATTCAATTGCTGATATAGAAATGGCAGAAGCACTGAATGTTCCGAGTATAGGCGTTGATTTTTATTATCAACAAGCGGATGATTTAAAAAATGCGGGGGCAATGGCCGTATTTCATGATTTTAAACAAATTGAGATGTATCTTGAGCAATCAAAGATTGGGCAATAAAAATCAATAAGGGGTGTTTGTGAATCCACTAAGAACGTTACCTAATGTGCTGACATTAGCACGTATTATTTTAATCCCTGTATTTATACTTGTTTTTTATTTGCCTTGGTCTGGTGCGCATTATACGGCGGCTGTTATTTTTATGATTGCAAGTCTTACGGATTGGCTGGATGGCTATTTTGCAAGAAAGCTTGAGCAAATGACGCCTTTTGGTGCTTTTCTTGATCCAGTGGCAGATAAATTATTGGTGGCCTCCAGTTTATTATTGTTGGTGGGCGCTGGCGATAAAGGATATATCACATTGCCAGCCATTGTGATTGTTGGACGTGAAATTGTGATTTCGGCACTTCGAGAATGGATGGCTGAGATTGGTAATCGTGCGAGTATTGCTGTGAGTTATGTTGGGAAAGTCAAAACAACAGTACAAATGATAGCTTTGGTCTTATTGCTTGCCTTTTCTCCGGCGCTATCCATGTCAGGTGTGCTCGGGGTGCTGGGCGTGGTGTTACTGTATGTGGCAGCTATCCTAACGATTTGGTCTATGGTTGCATATTTAATGATTGCATGGCCAATACTTCTGAAAAAAACAGACGGAAGCTGTTGACACCAACATTGTTTCGGGTAAAATTCCCCTCGTTGAGATGCGGGAATAGCTCAGTGGTAGAGCACAACCTTGCCAAGGTTGGGGTCGCGAGTTCGAACCTCGTTTCCCGCTCCAGACAGAAGCGACCCTTAGTCGCTTTTTTTATATTGATTGGCTGGGTGGCAGAGTGGTTATGCAGCGGCCTGCAAAGCCGTGTACGCCGGTTCGATTCCGGCCCGAGCCTCCATCCAACAGGGATGGTATGTAATTGCCCAGGTGGCGAAACAGGTAGACGCAAGGGACTTAAAATCCCTCGAGAGCAATCTCGTGCCGGTTCGACTCCGGCCCTGGGCACCAACATTATTATTTAGCGTATCAGTTCGCGAGGTAAATCATGACCTTTCTTGTGACAGAGCAGTGTATTAAATGTAAATACACTGATTGTGTTGAAGTGTGTCCTGTTGATTGTTTTTATGAGGGACCTAATTTTTTAGTGATTCATCCAGATGAGTGTATTGATTGCGCTTTGTGTGAACCTGAATGCCCCGTTGATGCAATTATTTCAGAAGATGATTTAACCGATGAGCAGCGTCCATTTTTGGAGCTGAATGCAGAACTTGCGGAACAATGGCCTAATATTACCGTTCAAAAAGATGGTCCGTCCGATGCTGCAGATTGGGAAAACAAACCAAATAAACTGCAACATTTAGAAAAAGAATGGCCTAAAAAGTGAATCTGCTTGCCATTGAAACATCGACGTCACGCGCATCTGTGGCGCTTCGTGTTCAAGGACAGCTGTTAACACGAGAAGAAACGGGTACGCGCCAACACGCAAAAGTATTACTGTTAATTATTCATGATTTGTTGGCTGAAGCCAATATCGATTTTAAAGCGCTTGATGGCATTGTATTTGGTGAGGGCCCCGGTAGCTTTACGGGGGTTCGAATGGCATGTAGTGTTGCAAAAGGTTTAGCCTATGCCCACCAATTGCCTGTTTTTCCAGTCGGTAGCTTGCATGCAATAGCTTATGAAGCACGCCAATTTAAAAAACCAGTTTTAACCTTGCTTGATGCCCGTATGCATCAAGTGTATTGGGCATTTCAACCTCAAAACGGCCATGAGGCGCAAGTTAATGCACCTGAAGAGGTCATGCTCAACTCACAGGCTGATTTAAACCGAACACCAGACATGATTTTAGCCGGCGTTGGCTTTGAGCCTTATATACATGCTTTGCCAAGCCCTGTACGTGAGGCTATTCTCAGTCAGCATGAGATTTTTCCGGAGGCATCGGCCATGATAGATTTGGTTGAGGCTGGTGGAGTTCAATCTGTGACTGCAGAACAAGCAAGGCCAAGCTATGTTCGTGAACAAGTAACAGGAGGGGGCGGTGGATAAAAAATTATTGGCGATGCTCGCGTGTCCTTTATGTCAAGGTGCGTTATTGAAAAAACAAGCAGAACTTATTTGTCGATTTGATAGATTGGCTTACCCTATCAGAGATGGGATCCCTGTTATGATAGATCAAGAAGCGCGCATATTGAGCACCGAAGAGAAAGAGGCTTTATAATATAAACAAAACCAGGTAAAGTATTTTAAATATTGCTTTTAAATATTAAAAGAAAAATTGTAAAAGATGTGTCGAACATAGGCGAGCAATCTTATTGCTCATGCAGACAAGGAGTGCTGCTCAATGTCGTATCTGAGTACGTTATTGAATCAAAAAAGGAAGTACTTTTTTTTCTACTGGCAGTAGGCATTTTTTTATTTGTCTGGAATCTGTTTGTTAAACCTTATGAAGTGAAGCGGTTAAAGCGAGAGACAACCCAAACAGCTGATAAAATAGCGGATAGTTTTTCTAGTCGTTCGCTTGAAGACTTATCGACGATTGAACAATTGTTTACTGTCATCGAACAGCAGTATAAACCGTATAAAGCACGAACCTTATTAATCAATGAGTTAAATGCTTATTTTCAACAGATTCAGGGCTTAGAGTCATTTATATTGCCAGCAATAGGAACGGATAGTGCGCTTGTTTTATTTAATCCTTATGCGACCAGTCGAGTGGCTTGGATTCAAAAAGATGCTTGTGAAAAGGCATTAAATGCTCATCCTAAGCGTTTAAATACGCACAAGAAAATGCGTTTGATTCCATTAGATAATGCGCTTTGTGTTTATGATCCTGAATGGCAGATGTTTGCTGTTTTAAATTTAAGAACAACGTTAGATGAACACTTAAAGCAAGAACGAAGAAAAGGCTACTATCTTGCTTTACTGAAAGATCAAGTGCCAGAACTGATGCCTTCAGAACAGCACTTTGCTTGGATGTATTCTAAATTATTTTCTTTTTTAGGAACCGAGTGGACCATCCACGTTTATCCGAGTGGTGCATATCGAGAATCGAGTTTTAGACGCATGTTTCTTATTTTTTGCATTATTAGCTTAGGCAGCATTGGCCTCGTTGGTTGGTGGTTTTTAAGGCGAGAAGCATCCAGTAAAGCACTCGATCCAAATTATGTCACGCATTTAAAGCAATTGGCTTTATTTGATGGCGTGACCAATTTACCGAATCGAAGGCATTTTTTAGATCAATTAAATATTGTCTTAAAACGATCTAATCGACAGGATTTAATTTTTTCAGTGTGTTTTATGGATTGCGATGGCTTTAAAGCAATCAATGATAATTATGGACATCCTGTCGGTGATCAAGTATTGCGTCATATTGCAGATGAAGTGTCAAAAACAATCAGAGGCAATGATTTCTTCGCGCGTTTTTCAGGTGATGAATTTTGTTTGATTTTAGAAGGGGCGGCCACCATAGTTGAATTAGACGCCGCGTTGAAAAAAATCTTAACGACCATTGCAACGCCTATTTTTACCGGGGAACATAAAATTTCAGTGACCATGAGCATTGGTGTGGCTATCTATCCTGCAGCAGGAGTATCGGCAGATAGTTTGCTGAAGCATGCTGATGAAGCCATGTATGAGGCAAAACGAAATAAAAAAAATAGATACGTTATTTATCAGCCTTAAGTAATTCAAGCTTTGCTTGAATACGGGCTTGTAAAAAACGGTCTTTTAATGACAATGTTTTTGCGAGTTTAAACAGTCGACGCGCTTCTTTTTTGTTCCCTTTTAATTGATTGCATTCTGCATAGGTAAAATAGGCAAATGCTTTTTGATGATTATCAGATGCAGCATGGGCAAGGGCATAGCAAGCAGGCAGATCATGCGGAAAAGCGCGATGGGTTTGAAGTAAAATTTGAGAGGCTTGGCTGTTTTCCTTGGCTGCTGAATAGGTATCTGCAAGTGACATGTTTAAGGCATAGTTTTCGGGGTGGTTGAGTAGCAAGGCTTGTAATTGTGTAATGGCCGCTTTATTCTTTTTAAGATGACTTAACGCTTCAGCGAGCGCGATGCCATAAAAAAGATTTTCAGGTGCCTCAGCTGCAAGTACTTGAAGGATATCTAAAGCCTTTTCAGCTTGATTCGCACGCAGTAGCGTGAGTGCGCGTCCGTAGAGACAAGCATTGTCATTGGTTTCAAGCGTTGGGCAACGACTATTATAATCATCAAATAATTTTTTACTGTGTTGCTTACTGGTTAAATTACGAATACGTTCTTTTGTGAGTTGATAATCTAAGCTATCGGGTATGGTTTTAGGCGTCAGATGAGCCGAGCGATTTTCTGCTTCGGCAATACGGTCATCATCTAATGGATGTGTTCGTAGGATAGTCGGAATTTTTGCTGAGTAATAACGTGTATTTTCTTGCATGCGTTTAAAAAATTGAATCATGCCTCGTGGATCAAACCCTGCGCGTTTGAGTATATCAATACCAATACGATCGGCTTCTTTTTCATTAGAGCGAATAAAATTAATACTGTCTTGAGCAAACCCACCCATGGTTGCCATGACAGCCCCTTGGCCGAGCGCAGGATTCACAGCGCCCAGTGCGATAGCAGCTAATAAAGAAGCAAGCATGGGTGCTTTCATACGGTGTTGATGTTCAAGCATATGATACAAATGATGTTGTCTTACATGTGCAATTTCGTGTGCCATCACCGCTGCCAGTTCACTTTCGTGCTCACTGATTAAAAAGAGCGTGCTATTAATGCCAATGTGCCCACCAGGACCTGCAAATGCATTAATTTCATCGGACTTTACAATAAAAAAATCAGGAGGAGGTGATACATCGGTTTGTGCACTGAGCTGTTTTCCGAGACGATTTAAATATTGATGACTTAAAGGATCTCTTAATACGCTATTTGAGCTATTAATTTCTTCAATAAAACCTTTTTCAATTTCATCAAGCTCGGTATTTGAGTAAGGTGAAAAACAAAAGGCGTTGTTAATCAATGAAAATACAATTAAAAAAATAAAAGCAATTGGCTTGCGTTGATTTTTATTGTTTATCCATTGCGGCATGGGCTACTCAAAAATTGAATAATTTGTTATTATATACACACTTTTTATACAGTGACTGAATGATGCACGATTTTTTCATGCAAGCAGCTTTAAAACAAGCATGGCTTGGACGAGGTATTACGGCACCTAATCCTGCAGTGGGCGCTGTTGCCGTGCTTGATGGAAATATTATAGCACAAGCTGTGACGGCACCTAATCCGGGTGTCTCGCATGCTGAGCAGTTGTTATTAAAAACACTACCCGACAATTGTTCGAACATGACCTTATATGTCACGCTTGAGCCCTGTAATCACTGGGGCAAAACACCACCTTGTACAGAAGGAATTATCTTAAAACGTTTTAAACAAGTGGTCTATGCGTATCGTGATCCCAATCCATTGGTGTCTGAAAACAACACCCCTGATTTACTGGCCAAACAAGGCATTGATGTGGTGCATTATCCTATGCCTGAAGTGGATGCTTTTTATGCGAGTTATGCTTTTTGGCTTAAAACAAAAAGGCCCTGGGTGACGGTGAAGATGGCACAAAGTTTTGATGGAAAAATTGCAGGGAAAAATAGTGAGCGTGTCTATTTATCCAATTCAGCTTGTGCCAAAGCAACGCATGATGCGCGTTTGCATACGGATGTGATTTTAACGACAGCAAGAACGATTCGACAAGATGATCCATTGCTCAATGTGCGTATCGGTAAAAAAATAATGAGCAAGCCGGTCGCGGTGCTAGACAATCAAAAACAGCTACCAGCAACAGCACAGATACATCAAACAGCAAAAAAGCTGCATATTTATACGGATATGGATTTATTAGATATATTGCTGGATTTAGGGCGCATCGGGTATCACGATGTTTGGGTTGAAGCTGGGAGTCAGCTATTTAATGCATTACATCAAAACAAATTAGTACAACGTACGATTTTGTATTTGGTGCCTAATATCTTAGGCGAAGAGGCCTTGTCCTTGTATCACGATCAATCTAAAAATATATTGTCTGGTGCAAAAAAAATCACTTGGCATGGCTTAGATGATAATCTGCAAGCCGTATTAGATTGGGATTAGATTAAATTTTGGAGTCAATTATGTTTACAGGTTTGGTCACATCATGTGGCATATTATTAAGCCAAACGACGACTAAGTCAGGTATGCGCTTGGTGTTTGAGGCAGCATACGACAACTTAATTCTGGGTGAAAGTATTGCTGTGAATGGCGTATGTCTTACGCTGATACAAGACAATACAGGGCATTTAAGTTTTGATGTTTCGCCTGAAACACAAAAATTAACAAATTTAGGGTTGCTTCGTGTCGGCGATACAGTGCATCTTGAGCGCGCGCTGCGTGCCTCGGATAGATTGGGTGGGCACTATGTACATGGCCATGTAGATACCACCGCAACAGTTTCACAAATCACACCGGAAGGCGATTGTCTTGAGATGGTGATTTCAGGTTTTACACCAGAAGAAATGCGTTATTTATGTCTGAAAGGCAGTGTGGCTTTAGATGGCGTGAGTTTAACGATTAATAAAATTAATGCGGGTGATGTAAATAGTATTACGGTGATGTTAATCCCACATACACTAGCAAAAACCACGCTTTCAACGTGGATAGTTGGGCAATCTATTAATATTGAGTTTGATTATATTGCACGTGTATTGGTTCATCAATTGGGTTCTTTACGAGATTCGACTATACTGTCGCTTTTTGAAAGCTCGTTAGCGGGCAAAGAGGTTTCTGTATGACATGCTTTTTTTCCTCTGTTGAGGACGCACTGCAAAGGCTTCAATCAGGCCGGATGGTCATTCTAACGGATGATGAATCACGTGAGAATGAAGGTGACTTAATGATTGCGGCGGAGCATGTAACGCCTGAAGCAATTAATTTCATGACGCATTTTGGACGAGGCTTAATTTGTTGTCCTATGGCGGGGCATTTAATTGATAAGCTAGATTTACCGATGATGACAACCCGTAATCGCTCACCTTACGGGACAGGCTTTACTGTATCGATAGAAGCGGCGACAGGGGTGTCGACAGGTATTTCAGATAAAGACAGAGCCCATACCATACAAACGGCGATTGCTGATTTGACAAAACCTTCTGATATTATCTCACCAGGCCATGTGTTTCCATTGCGTGCTCGGGCAGGAGGGGTGTTTGAGCGTCAAGGTCAAACAGAAGGCAGTGTTGATTTAATGCAACTGGCAGGACTTAAACCTGCTGCTGTTATTTGTGAAATCATTAATAAAGACGGCACCATGAGTCGTCGAGATGATTTGCTCGAATTTTCAAAAACGCATGATATTCCATTGGTGAGTGTTCGTCAGGTTATGGATTATCGGATTCAGCGCGAAAAACTGGTCGATGCCGTAGCAACCAGTCGACTGCCCCTCCGAAAATATGGTGATTTCACCATGACCTTGTTTCAAAATCAAATCGACAAGGCTGAACATTTTACTTTGATGAAAGCCCCATTTGATGTGAACGCGAGTCCGCTGGTTAGAATACACTCGGAGTGTATTACAGGTGATTTATTTGGTTCTGAGCGGTGTGATTGTGGTGGCCAGCTAGATGCATCATTAGAGCAAATCGCAAAAGAAGGCGGTGTGTTGGTTTACTTGCGACAAGAAGGGCGTGGCATTGGCTTATCTAATAAGTTAAAAGCGTATGCATTGCAAGAAAAAGGTTTAGATACCGTTGAAGCGAATCTTCATTTGGGGTTGCCGGTTGATAGCCGTGATTATGCCGTTGCTTATCAGTTACTACGTGCTTTAGGTTTAAAGCAAGTTCGCTTGTTGACCAACAATCCAAATAAAGTCGCAGCACTTGAAAGATATGGCATGGCAGTGACCGAGCGTTTGTCGGTTCGGGGAGCAGAAACAACGGAAAATCAGGCTTATTTAAAAACCAAGCGTGAAAAGCTAGGTCATTTTTTAGAACTAGATGTGGATGTGGAAGCATGAATATCATTAAAGCAAATACAGCAGTAGGTCAAACATTTCCGATTGCAATTGTCGTGAGTTTGTTTAATCGTAAAATCACACAAGCTTTGCAAGACGGTGCCCTTCAGGCCTTAACCGCAGCTGGGTTTTCAACCGAAGAGATTACATGGGTTGAAGTGCCGGGAGCCGTTGAAATTCCGCTTGTTGCCAAAACGCTCGCAAAACAAAATAAATTTGCTGCAATTGTAGCATTGGGCGCTGTGATTCGAGGTGAGACCACACATTATGACTATGTGTGTGAGCAAGTCAGCCGAGGGTGTCAGGAAGTCATGCTTGCTTTTGATTTACCCGTTATCTTTGGTATCTTAACCACAGAAAACGAAGCGCAAGCCTGGGATAGATTAGGTGGTACACATGGACATAAAGGGCATGATGCTGTAGACGCCGCATTGGCGATGGTTCAGACATTAGAAGCGATAAGGCATACGCAATGACAAAATTTTTATTTATTACCGGGGGTGTTGTTTCTTCACTGGGGAAAGGTATTGCAGCAGCATCACTTGCCGCCATTCTTGAAGCCCGTGGGTTACGAGTTACACTGATTAAATTAGATCCTTATATTAATGTTGATCCAGGTACTATGAGCCCATTTCAGCATGGTGAGGTTTTTGTCACAAGAGATGGTGCAGAGACCGATTTGGATTTAGGGCATTACGAGCGCTTCGTTAGAACCCCAATGACAAAATTAAATAATTTCACGGCCGGTAAAGTGTATGAGAACGTCATTAAGAAAGAGCGCCGGGGGGATTATTTAGGAGGTACGGTACAAGTCATTCCGCATATCACCAATGAAATTAAACGGTTTATAAAAATGGGTGCAGAAGGCTTTGATGTGGCCATGATTGAGGTCGGTGGCACCGTTGGTGATATCGAGTCACTGCCGTTTTTAGAAGCCATTAGGCAAATGCGAATAGAGTTGGGTGCGCAAAATGCATTGTCTATTCATCTGACCTTAGTGCCTTATATTGCTACAGCCGGTGAAACCAAAACCAAACCCACACAGCACTCGGTTAAAGAATTACGTTCTATTGGTATTCAGCCCGATGTTTTAATTTGTCGTTCTGAAAAAGTGCTTGCAAAGCAAGAGCGAGAAAAAATTGCTTTGTTTACGAACGTAGAAAAAGATGGCGTTATTTCACTACAAGATGCAGAAAGCATTTATCAAATTCCAATGATTTTACATGATCAGGGCTTAGATGAATTATTATTGAAAAAATTAGGCCTTGGTCCATTGAAGCCTGCAGACTTACATGAGTGGGAAGCTGTTGTTAAAGCCGAAGCCTCACCCAATATGACTGTAAAAATTGGTATGGTTGGAAAATATACGGATCTGAATGATGCGTATAAGTCATTGAATGAAGCATTATTACATGCCGGTATTCATACCAAAACACGTGTTAAAATTGTTTATATTGATGCAGAGCTGATTGAAAAAGAAGGGCCCAAAGCACTGGATGCAGTCGATGCTATTTTAATTCCAGGCGGATTTGGGGAACGAGGGGTTGAAGGCAAAATACAAGCGGCACAATATGCACGAGAGAACAACCGACCATTTCTTGGTATTTGTTTAGGCATGCAAGTGGCGGTGATTGATTATGCACGGCATAAAGCAGGTTTAGGTGAAGCAAACTCTTCTGAATTTAATAAAACCACGCCACATCCTGTTGTGGGTTTAATTACTGAGTGGCTTGATGAAGCAGGGGATGTAAAACTACGTGATGAAAGCAGTGATTTAGGGGGAACCATGCGTTTGGGCGCGCAAGTTGCGGCACTGACTCAAGGTTCATTTGCTGAAGCTGTATATGGCGATACACGTGTGGTTGAGCGGCATAGGCATCGTTATGAAGTGAATAATCATTATGTAGATAGATTGATTGAGCATGGCCTTGTGGTGGGTGCGCGTTCTGTTGATGGTGAACTGGTTGAAATGGTTGAATTGCCAGATCATCCTTGGTTTTTAGGCTGTCAGTTCCATCCTGAATTTACTTCAACGCCACGAGACAGTCATCCATTGTTCCAATCATTTATTTTGGCAGCGCGCACGGCACATGAAACACTTGAAAACAAGGAGTAGTGACGCATGAAATTATGTGGATTTGATGTGGGGCTCGAGGCCCCTTTATTTTTAATTGCAGGGCCTTGTGTGGTAGAAAGTGAAGCCATGGCAATAGAAACTGCAGGCTATTTAAAATCGCTTTGTGAGCAGCCAGGCATCGCTTTTATTTATAAATCATCGTTCGATAAAGCCAACCGCTCATCGGGTACAAGTTATCGTGGTCCAGGGATAGAAAAAGGACTCGCCATTCTTGAAAAAGTGAAGCAAGATGTGGGGGTGCCAATACTCACTGATGTACACGAAGACACGCCACTTGATGAAGTGGCCAGTGTGGTGGATGTTCTGCAAACCCCCGCTTTTTTATGTCGTCAAACCAACTTTATTCAAAAAGTCGCGAAAACAAACAAGCCTATTAATATTAAAAAAGGTCAATTTTTATCACCTTCAGAAATGAAGCATGTGGTCGCCAAGGCAAAAGCCGTGGGTAATGATGCGATTATGGTGTGTGAGCGAGGGGCGAGCTTTGGTTATAATAATTTAGTCTCTGATATGCGTTCGTTGCATATTATGCGAGACACTGGCTGCCCAGTGGTGTTTGATGCAACACACTCCGTACAATTACCCGGTGGGGGGGATGGTGTTTCAGGTGGTCAACGTGAGTTTGTGCCTGTATTAGCGCGCGCAGCAGTTGCGGCTGGTATTTCAGGATTATTTATGGAAACACACCCAAACCCAGACAAAGCACTGAGTGATGGTCCTAACAGTTGGCCATTAGATAAAATGAAAGGATTACTGGAGCAGTTGATGGCATTAGATGTTGTGTTTAAGCAAACGGGTGAATTGGTTTAGCTAACTAGAATGCGGAGAGACAGGGATTCGAACCCTGGGAAGGTTTCCCTTCAACGGTTTTCAAGACCGCCGCAATCGACCACTCTGCCATCTCTCCGGGCTGAGAATAATATCGCAATGGGTGGTCGCTTGCAACTGGTTTAGCCATCTTTTTTGAAGTGAACGTCTAAAAGTTCATTGTGTTCTGATGCTTCATCGGTTAGGACTTCTGACGTTAATAAGTCGGCTTGCTCAGTGTTTTTTAAAAATACGGCCACATCACTATCTTTTTCTTCTAACTGATGCGCAAGCTGAAAGAGCTTGGTGTAAGCTGAATAGCGTTCGTTGCCTCCTTCGGTAGGTATCCAAGGGACTCCCTGTTCATTTTTGATGGTTTGATGTATTGCTTGAGCCTCCCGGGCGAGGACTTTTAATTCGCTCAGTAAAGTTTTATTTGGGTCATTCGATTGGAAAAAACCAAATCCAGACAATAATGATTTAGGGGTATTTTTTTTTTTATCTAGACTACCAATTAATTTTTGCAGGTTTTCTTCGAGTGCTCGACCCACTTTAATATGGGTGGGTTTTTTCAGGCTCTCGGCATGTGTGTCACAGGCACCTAAGAATAATTCCATGGCGATCGCAATACCTTTAGGTAACCTTTCTTTTTGGGCATAATATGCTTTAGCGAAACCGGTTGTATAGTTTAAAAATTGATCTGGGTCGGAGGAATTTTCCAGGATCGCAGCACTGTTTTGAATGTACAGGTTGCAAGTGTTTAGGAAGGGTTTTATTTTGTCTAGCTCTGTTTGTGCGCGTGCTTTACGGATGGCAGGCTGACGACCCATTATACCGAGTAGTTTGCTTTTTTCTGCTTGACCAATTTCTTCTTTTAAGTGGGCGACTCTTTTTTCAAGGAAAATGCCCACCCTATGTTTGGTTTTTTCAAACTCTCTTGTGAATTCTAATGGATCAGCTTGTTTTTTTGATAAACTATCAATGCTTTGCATGCTGGCTTGAATATTATGTACTGTATTGTCTCTTGAAATTTTAGGATATTGTGTTGGGTAGCCCATGGCTTTTAGTAGGCTGTTTGCGCATGAAATCACTTGGTTAAAGCAGCTTTCAGCCCATGTGTGTTCACGAATGACACGCTGAGCATCTGCATTTCTAAACCAGCTATCGAGTTTTTGGTAGGCCATGACAATTTTTTGGTTATCGTCATCTGTTGGTTGTTGTCGACTTGCAATATCTTGCCAGTGTCGTAATTCGCTTTGGAACGCAAAAGTTTGTGCTGTAAATAGATGTGTATCGCTACCGGTTATTGTTTTGACATGTTCTAGTAGAATCTCAACTTCTCTCAGTGTATTTGTCACTTCTTCTCGCAATTGAATTTCTTTCATAAAGTGTGTTGGAGTGGAATTTTCTTCAGATACCTGGTCTAAGCGCATTAATACAGATATGAACCTTGATGTGTCCATGTCTTCGTTTATTAGTTCATTGTAGATAAGTTCAGCTGATTGACGGCAAGCTTTAAAATCTTTCTGTATCGCTTGTAATCGTAAGTTTTCAGCGTGTTCACTAAGCGTTGTATTCTTTAATGGGATGAGTAATTGGAACTCAGTGATTAATCCATCTAAATTTGTTCCGTCGTCAGTTAGCGGCGCATCGAGGATTGTCGCTGTTTGCCGTGTTGCGTTAAGCACTTCTTTTTCCTGCTCTTCTTCGTCTTCTTCGTCTTCTTCGTCTTCTTCGTCTTCTTCCGGCTCTCGAGTATCATTTTCGGAGTCTAGTTTTATGTCTTGTTCAGATTCAGGTTCAGGTGTAAGCACTTCTTTTTCGGGTAGTGTATTTAAAAAGAGAAGGACTAATTCATTTTTTTTCTTATTTAATGCTTGATCAGAGGTTTCTCTGTGAAAGAGCGCTGTTGCTGAGTCGAACACTTTTTTTGCGTTTTCAGCGATCATTGCTTCATCGAATAATTCTGTCTGTTTAAAGCGTTGCTCTGTTTCTACAGCGTTTAAAAGCGAGCTAACGTCATCCATCATGAACATGATGTTTGCAAGCGCTTCACGCGTAGGAGCGCTTGCAAGTTTTTCTTCAAGAGAAGCTTGGAATATTTCTAGTTGTTCGATTATTTCTGTGGGTGTCATATTCAGGTCCTTAGTATTGTTAAGCTAAAGCTATATATAATACTATAGAACAAAAATACTGTTTGTGTATAAAAAAAACAAAGCCGCCGAATCAAATTGATTCGGCGGCTTTGTTTTTTATGAGTCTTTAAGCAGCTGCGCCGGTAGATGGCACAGGTTGATCGGCTGTTGTATCTGTTGTATCAGAATCTGTAAAATTCTTGAATAAAGACAGGTTGTGCTCGATAGAGCTGACTGCTTTTTCTCTCGAAATTTTTTGGAATCCGTTTAAGCCAACAAGCCATAATAATGCATTGACTGTCAGAATAAGCGCATTTAAAGCTTTTGTAAGCCCTTGGTTCTGTTGAATCAGCGCTTGAGCATCTGGCGTTGCTACCCGTGCTTGGAAGTGGGTATAAGCTTCACGGAGTACTTCGTTAGCTGCTTGTCTTTCAGCATCTATTAAAGTCGTGTCGTTAAAGCTTACTTGCCAAGTGTCGAGGGCGCGTTGAAATGCCTGGATATCTAAGTAAAGCGAGCAGAAATGACATATTGTAGTTTCAGCATATTCTAATAATGCAGTTGTATTTTCTGCTGCTTCAGCAATAGACTGCAATAAATCTTCTTCGTTTTGAATGGTTTTCAGCGTTGGGAAGTCAGGCGATAAGTGACTAAGTGCACCAAAAACAGGATCCGAATAAGCTTGAATTCTGTAGATGAACTCAATATCTTTAGGGGTTTCAGCGGCTGCTTTAACCTCCATAAGCGCTTTTAGATAGACTAAGGCCTGCTGATTGACAGCATGAATATCTGTTAGGTCTATCGCATGTAACGCATTTAATGTTGTTTGAAGGCCATCTAACGCATGATGATTACTAATGCCGAGTGGTCGGCGTTGTTGAAGTTCAGTATGTAATTGTGCAAGCGCTGCTTGATACTGGAAAACTTGATGGTTTTTTTCAGTGTCCACCACTTCTTCTTCTATGCCGTAACGTCGCAGGTTTTTGATTAATGTATTTCCTGCTTTGACAATAATTTGATTTGCATCGGATGCTGCTGCGAGGTCTGTGAGTATTGAAGCTGTTTCTAACATATCAGTGTCGCGCACTTCTTCAATAGAAAGGAGCATCTCTGGCGTGTTGATTCGACCCAAAAGTGTTTCTGCGTTTTGATGCAGCGCAATAAGTTGACCTCTTTCCGAACGAGAGGCGCGAGGAAATTGTGCCTCTATTTCATGAATATAAGCTTCTATATTTGCAATGAGTTGTTGTTTATTCATAATCCACCTCTTAAGTTGAATTTATTTTAACCTAATGTACATTAAAAAAACCATAGAGTCAAGTTTTAAGGCATAAATTTAATTATTTTCTTCTATTCGCAATAAATATTTCAACTGGTATACTAAGCGCCGTATGGGTTTGGCTGGGTGATAGGTTAATGAAATCAATAAAATATTTAATGGCTCTTTTGCTTTTTTTAGCATTGGTTGGATGTAAAACGCTGACAGGCGTTTGGCAAGATTTAAACAAAGATGATGACGAAGAGGGGCCGTTTACAGGTCAATCTGAACAAAAGTTATATCATGATGCAAAGGTAGCCTTGAAGAAAGAAGATTATACCGGCGCGATTAAACGCCTGGAAGCCATGGAAACCATGTATCCGTTCCATGATGATGCAGAGAAAGCCGAACTTGAATTGATTCATGTGTATTATTTGAAAGAAGATTATCCATCAGCAGGCGCATCAGCAGAACGATTCATTCACTTGTATCCGCGTGCAAAAAACGTCGATTATGCATATTATATGAAAGCAATGTCTAATTTCAATCAAACACGTGGTCCTGTCGCAACGCTTTTGCCAATGGACCAATCTTATCGTGATCCAGGTACGCAATCACAAGCGTATTCTGACTTTGCAACGTTGGTGCAATTGTTTCCGAATAGCAGATATAA
>JAALKW010000099.1 GCA_011087865.1 Legionellaceae bacterium | reverse complement strand
TTTTATGAAATGTTTGACGGTTGGAATTTATACAGAGATGTGTCCACAGAGTAGGTCTAAAGCGCAGGATGATAGTTTAAAGTACCTATAACAAACGACAAGACAAACATTTGTTGAGAGCGTCGTTGCCATATAGGTGTTTACGTAAGGCCAAAAGATAAAACTTATTATAGCGCCCCTGCTACCGTTATCTGCTTCTTTACGGAGCGCTGGAGGTGAGGTAATGAATTTAGCTATGATACGAGCCTTTACCAAGCTTTTTTACAAGGATTACCACTTTTTTGACATGCATAATATTTTGCACTACACCCCAGTGCCGCGCTCGCACCCGGCGCGTTAATTGAAAGCCCCTCTCTACAACGAGACGCCTCTGATGATTTTAAAGTTGCCATGCAGTATTTGTCTTTTTTTAATTAGGCCAATCATCATGGATGGCTGTATTATTCTTGCACTTGCTCTTATCTACAGTGCGATATTTATAACTTCCGGCGTACAGAGAGGTGGTCATTGAAAGCAGCATAAAAAGAAACAACGTGCCACTCACCAAGTGGTTCTTTTTAACTTTCATGTTATTCATCATTATTTATCATTATTTATCCTTATTTATCCTTATTTATCCTTAATGATGCACACGCTATTGCGTACATATCTATCAATAAAGCATGAAAAGTAATGCTTAACAAATACAAGCCGTTGGATATTTATCTGCTCTGGTCGTCTCCCCCTCTTTTTTATTATTGACATATAATTCCAAATTAGACTATAATGTCCAAATTATGAGGTTCGGCAATATCTTTGGAATTAAATGATGAGAGAAGAAATAAAGCCATACTTAACCGTAGCAGAAGCAATCAGTAAATTACTGTATCCCTTTGCTGAAGTGATTATTCACGATCTTAAAAAAGATCAAATAGAAGCTATATTTAACCCTATTTCTAATAGAAAAGCAGGTGACTCTTCCTATTTAGATAGAGTTGATTTTGAATTAAAAGATAGCTTGCCCAGTATTATTGGCCCATATGAAAAACTAAATTATGATGGACGAAAACTAAAATCTATTAGCATTATCATCAAAAACAAAGAAGACTTAGCCATTGGATTCCTGTGTATTAATTTAGATATATCTAAATTTGATACCTATCAAAATATTTTAAATATTTTTTTATCTAATCACGACTCATCTCTTTCCGAAAAAACGCAAACTGTATTCAAAGATGATTTATATCAGCAAATCAACGTTTTTGTTCAACAGTATTGCCTAGACAATCATTTAAATCTTGAGACTTTATCTCGGGTACAAAAAAAACACTTGATCTTAAAATTAAAACAAGAAGGCGCCCTACTTGGAAAAAATGCCAGTCAATATATTGCTCGTACACTCGGGGTTAGCAGAGCAACTGTTTATAATTATTTAAAAGAAGAAGTGAGTTAGCTGATGAAAATTTATACCTTAGATGACATTAAAAAAAGAATTGATTTATCTCAAATCATTACTTTACAAGAACAAGGTTTTGTCTTGCATAGCAAAGGACTGACTAATATTCCTATGCCAGGCCTTATAAAACATAATCATCCTAACGCCGCATATCATATTAAATACGGCCATATAGACAGGGATGATTTTTGGGTTGTAAAAATTGCTGGGGGGCCAAGTCACTTGCCTATCAATGGCATGATGATTGCTATTAGCACGGCCACGGGTGAAACTAAATATATACTACAAGACCAAGGTTACTTGACGGCTCTACGAACTGCCATTGCAGGATTAATCGCTTCTAAATATCTTGCTAATAAAAAGATAAAAGCCATAGGCGTTGTCGGCAATGGTCTACAGGCTAGAATGCAGGTAGAAGCCCTATCGCACTTAACAGATTGTAAGACAGTCTATGTTTGGGGGCGCTGTGATACCAAATTGAATCAATATAAAAAAGAGATGGAAAAGAAAGGTTTTGATATTACCATCACCAAAAACATACCTTTCATGACTCAACATTGTAATGTATTGGTGACAACAACCGCTTCTGAAACGCCCATTATCAAAGCAGAAGACATACACCCAGGAACCCATATCACCGCTGTTGGAGCAGACGCCCCCAATAAATCAGAGCTAGATCCTGCGCTCATTGAAAAATGTGATGTTTTGGTGGTGGATAGTAAGGAGCAGTGTATTCATCATGGTGAAATTTCTCATGCCTATAAAAAAGGGTTAATCGCAAAGGAAAAACTACTTGAGTTAGGAGAAGTCATTCATAATCCTGCTTTAGGTCGAAGCCATGCAGAACAAATCACCATCGCTGATTTAACGGGTATAGCGGTACAAGATATTCAAATTGTAAAAGCAATTATTAACTAGGGTAATGATATGGGTAGTGATAATGTCAGTGCCAAAAAACCTAAGTTTTAAACTAACTTAACCGCCTAGATGTCTCGCCTTATCCTTAAGAGAGCCTCATTTTTTTATAATGAGGCCTCTATCAGTTACTACAAATTAGATTTTCTTATCGAGAAATCAGTTTGAAATTATCTACAAAGAGGCTAAGAAAGCTTCTGTAGCTGTCCCCTCGCGAAAACCGTCCGCCAAGGTCTTTACTCCAGCGCCAATACAATCAATAAGATTGAAAATTGGACTCGCGTATGCCAAAACAAACATAAACCCCGCTTCTTTTATTGCATCCACTGATTTTTCTCCGTTCTCACACATCAAGTCCATCTCTCCAGCACATAAACTAATCAACGTCGCCGCGAAAAAATATAAACTCTCTAACGACTTCTCTATCGCGTACCAACGAAGTGTAATTGGTGCGATAAAAATAGTGCTCACTCGAAAAATAATATCTCCAAAATCAGCATAAGGCAGGAAAAAAGAAGCAAACAAATGAGTCTCATTATGAGCGCTAATAACAGCTTCAAGCCCTCGACTTGCAACACCTGAAAGAATAGAAGTACCAAGATCACTTAAAAAATTTACAGGAAGGCCAGGTATTTGTTTTGCATTATTAGCTTTCTGCAACCAATTATTTAACACACAAGATCTATTAGAAGTTACGCATTGACAGCGACCTGAAATTTCGGGTTTAGATGCTGCTTGTTT
>JAALKW010000022.1:2944-18795 GCA_011087865.1 Legionellaceae bacterium | reverse complement strand
CCCCCCCCCCCCCCCCCCCCCCCCCCCCCCCCCCCCCCCCCCCCCCCCGGGAAAAAAATGCTCGAAGTAAAAGCACCGGCTAATATTCCTATATTGCTCCAAGGCTATACCGTTCCCAGCATAAAAACCCTTTCTGAGACATCCTCTAAATCACCAGCTGACCCTTATGTGCTTGAAGTCATTGCTGCATTATTAGATGCGGGAGAAAGTGGTCGCTTTGACCAACATCTTATTCGCGGAAAAGAACAAGCCAGCAGCATTGGCGTTGAATACAACCCATATGCACGCTATCAAACACAATTCATGATTTATGCGGCACCAAGCCCATCCACAAGCCTTAAAACCCTTGCTGCGCAAATTCAATTAGAGCTCGATACACTCAAAACAAAACCCGTAACACCAAACGAACTTAATCGTGCCAAAACCCAACTCATCGCTCAGAAAGTTTTTGAACGTGATTCCGTCTTTCAACAGGCCATGGAGCTTGGCCTACTAGAAAGCACAGGCTTAGGTTGGCAACTCACGGAGCAATACGAGCCACGGATTCGCGCCGTTACAGCTGAACAAATTCAAGCGGTCGCAAAACACTATTTTAATCATAACCGCATGACCGAAGCGCACCTTTTACCTCAAACAGGAGTGACCCAATGAGCAGATATATCTTACTGATTTTAAGCCTTTGGTTCAGCCTGTTAAATCTAGCCATCGCTGACAAATCGTCACCTGCCGTACGTTGGAAAACCAAGCAAGGTGTGCCTGTTGTTTTTTATCAAGCCATGGATATTCCTATGCTTAATATCCATTTTGGCATTCGAGCAGGGGCCGCATATGACGGGGAACTTTTTGGGTTAAGTGCGCTCACCACGCGCCTGCTTAATCAGGGCAATGATGGGCTCAGTGTCGATGCACTTGCAAATCAATTAGCCGAAACAGGCGCACAATTTTCAACTGAAAATAATCACGACATGATAGTCCTTCGTTTAAAAACCCTCACAGAAAAAAAGGCCTTAAAAAAAGCCACACATCTTTTAGCGCGCATGATGAAACACCCAGATTTTCCAACAGCCGCATTTGAACGAGAAAAAAAACAACAGTACATGAGCATTCAACAAGATTTAGAACGCCCAGATAAAGTCGCTAATCAAACCTTTTTCCGCGCCCTTTATCAAGAACATCCTTATGCGCACCCTATCAATGGAGAAATAAAAACATTAAATGCCATCACCCTGGATGACGTGCGGCATTTTCATCAAACATTTTTTGTATCGGAAAATACCACACTTATCCTTGTCGGCGCATTAAACTTAACAGATGCTAAATCCCTGGCTGAGCATCTCACAAAAAATATCCCCAGGGGCAAAAAAGCACCCGACATCGCCCTTGCAACACCACTCACTGAGGCCATGGATGTGAAAGTCCCATTTTCCTCGTCTCAAACTGTTTTACGGCTAGGCCAATTAGGGATTAATCACCATAACCCTGATTATTTTCCTCTACTAGTAGGCAATTATACATTGGGCGGGGGTGCTCTTGTTTCACGCCTTGCGCACGAACTGCGAGAAAAACGCGGCTTAACGTACGGCGTGCAAAGCCAATTTTCACCCATGCCCGAACGCGGACCATTTATTATTGGGTTTTCAACAAAAAATGAACAAGCTGAGACGGCAGATACCCTCACTCGAGATACCCTCAAGTCTTTTGTGGAAACAGGCTCAAATGATACGGAGCTAAAAGCCGCCAAACAGTTTCTCATCGGTAGTTTCCCGCATGCCATCGCTGGCAATTATAATTTAGCAAACTTACTGTTAAAAATTGCTTTTTATGACTTGCCCGATAATTATCTAGAAACGTACTCCGACAATATTGCAGCTGTAGAGCAAGCACAAATTCAATCTGCATACCAGAAAAACATCCACCCCGATCATTTACTCCAAGTTATGGTTGGAAAAATATGAAACCTGCTGTTCGGATCATCGGTGGTCATCAACGCGGAAAAAAAATTACTTTTTCAGATGCTTCTGGCTTACGGCCAACGCCAAGTCGCATCCGAGAAACACTGTTTAACTGGCTCATGCACCATATCCGTGGCGCACGTTGTCTTGATGCATTTGCTGGGAGTGGGGCACTTGGTTTTGAAGCATGGTCACGCGGAGCAACACAAATCACCATGGTTGAAGCCTCTCGGGGCACCTTCGAACACCTCAAAAAACAAGCATTATTATTCGATGCCACCATCTTTGAAGTCATTAAAAGCAATGCGCTAGATTATCTCAATCATGCTACTCATCCTTTTGATATTATTTTTCTTGACCCACCGTTTGACACCCCCACACACTTAGAAAAAAGCATTGCCCTGATTGAAGAAAAAGCGCTGCTGAGCAAAAACGGCCTACTTTATACTGAGTCAGGTACACCGCTAATGCTCGATACAATACACTGGAAAACACTGAAAGAAAAAAAAGCAGGTTTAGTGTATTATGCCTTACATCAAAAACAATCTATTGAACCTATTGAATCATGATGCACTTTAACCTGATTGGCCCTGGACGCGTTGGGCTAGCACTCGCACAAGCGCTTATCGATACAAATCAGTATGATTTATTGGGTATCTATCATCCAACACTTGCACGCGCTGAAAAAGCCGTCCACGCGCTTAAGCAAGGCCAAGCTTACGACACACTCAGTCAACTCCCCAAAACCGATATCACGTTTATTGCCACACAAGATACGCACATCGCATCTATCACACATGCACTTGCAGCAACAACAAACTTAAAGCCCGACAGCCTTATTGTACATTTAAGCGGCATTTTAAGTTCCGATGTCCTAACACCCCTTAAAGCGCTAGGCATGCATATTGGGAGCCTACATCCACTGAAAGCATTTTGCCAAAAAGAAACATCCGAAAAAAATGCATTCAAACAAATTGATTGCGCCATTGAAGGTGATAAATTAGCTGTGACTCAACTCTATGCGCTCGCCCATGCTGTACAGGCGAATCCGTTTGAAATTAATCCCGAACACAAGGCAAGTTATCATGCTGCGGCCATCATGGCCTCTAATTATTTAGTCACACTGTCTGCTGAAGCCAGTGCTTTATTTGAAAACAGTGGCATACCCAAAGCACAAGCACATCAACTCAGTACACGCCTCATGCAAACGAGCCTAAATAATTTACAACAAGCCCCTACAGCAAAAAACGCTCTCACAGGCCCATTGATGCGTGGCGATGTTGAGACCATTCAAAAGCATCTCAATGCTATCACCTCACCAATTAGCAAAGCGTTATATCAAAAAGCAGGGCTTGCAACACTCCCACTAGTCAATTTAAACCCCAAATGCTTACACACAATAAAAACCTTTCTGCAAACAGGGCGCTAACCACAAATATAGCATTGGCTATAAATCACCTCTGAACATGACATATTTTCAATCAAGCATAGGGGTATTTAGTCACATGCAAGATGTCCATTCGCATTTTTAACATTATAGCAACCATTCTTTTTTTTACAGATACGGACATCGAGTACTGTGCCAACGGAAGCGCCGCCACCAGGCGGAGAACACTCTGCGGAGAGAAGCCAAACGGGAGCCTGATTAGCTGGATTTACCCCTTCCTGACAGGCAATCTGGGAACAACTCTCTGTATAGCTACCTGTCGTGCCACATGACCCACACGAGCTACTTGTCTTAGTCTTGTTATTCTTCCATTTCTTAGTCGCCTTTTTCACCTTAGGTTTATTCTTCAGTTTTTTACCCACCTTTTCCACCTTATGCGTCATGTCGGCAGAAGCTTCCAGGGTTAAACAAAAAAAACCAACCGATATTATTAGCGGTATAAATAACTTCTTCATATATACTCTCCTGTTAAATTATTTTTTAGCATAGATAGGAACCCAGCACCTACAATCCTATGTAACAAAATAACATTCCTTCATGACGCCTCTCTTGTTATTGTTAATAATTAACATAATCGTTTGTTTTCACGCTAAATCAAACGCGCGCGGATCGAAGGCTCATTGTGATGTGGTATACTGGCTGCACATCTTTACACAAACACCTAATTTTTGACTTAGAGTATTTTATGAGTATTTTATCTCTCAACAACCTCTCATTAACACTTGCAAATAATGTCATTCTCGATAAAGTGAACTGGCAAATTCATCCCAAAACGCGAATTGCGCTCGTTGGACGAAATGGCGCTGGAAAATCCACTTTACTCAAACTCTTACAGGGCCAAATCATACCTGATAGCGGGACACTTCAAAAACAAACCAACCTACGTGTAGCAAGTCTCATGCAAGATGTGCCCACAAGCAATAACGAAACGGTTTATCACTTTTTAGTGCATCAATTGGGTACGCTCGGCGATGTTTTAACACAATATCATGAGGCGACGCTGACAAATAACATGACGCAAATGGCAGCATGCCAGGAGAAAATAGATACTGAGAACGCTTGGGATATCCTTCCTCAAATTGAAGCCATGGCAACCCACCTAAGCTTACCGCTTGATGCGCTCATTAACAGCCTGTCTGGCGGCATGCGAAGACGTGCCTTATTAGGGGCCGCGTTACTCGCCAAGGCGGATTTACTTTTACTTGATGAACCCACCAATCATTTAGATATTGATACGATTGAGTGGCTCGAAACCTATCTTAAAAATTATCCTGGCACACTATTGGTTGTTACCCATGATCGAACTTTTTTAACCCGCATTGCCACATCAATTTTAGAAATAGACCGAGGCAATCTTTATTTACATGCCTGTGATTATGAAACCTATCTAGACCGTCAAGAAGCCATGCGCGCAACCGAAGACACCCAAAATAAATTATTTGATAAGCGTCTAAAAGAAGAAGAAGTGTGGTTGCGCCAAGGCATCAAAGCGCGACGCACGCGAAACGAAGGGCGCGTTCGAAAACTAGAAGCCATGCGAGAGGCACATAAAGCACGCCGTGTTTTAACAGGACAAGCAAAATCTCTCGCACTGGATACAAAAACCTCTGGAAAAAAAGTCCTTGAAGCAAAACATTTAACTTATCAGCTAAATCAAAAAAATCTAATTCATGATTTTTCATGTACCATCATGCGCGGTGATAAAATAGGGATTATTGGTCCAAATGGCTGCGGTAAAACAACACTGGTACGTTTATTGCTAGGAGACTTAACCCCCTCGTCAGGCCATGTTCACCTCGGCACACAATTAGAGATTGCCTATTTTGACCAGCTTCGTCGAGAGTTAGACGAAAAACAAACCGTCATGGAAAACGTCGCCGATGGGGCTGATTTTGTAACCATCAACGGCCAAAGCAAGCATGTTGCCTCCTATCTAAAAGATTTTTTATTTACCCCTGACCGTTTTAATCAGCCGGTATTTTCTCTATCTGGGGGAGAACGAAATCGCTTGCTCCTCGCGCGATTATTTGCAAAACCCGTTAATTTGCTCGTGATGGATGAGCCAACCAATGATTTAGACATAGAAACCCTCGAGCTGCTCGAAACGATGCTCGTTGACTATCCAGGGACTTTGCTTTTAATCAGCCATGACAGGGCCTTTTTAAATCAAGTAGTCACCAGTGTGCTTGTTTATGAAGAAAAGGGTCATATCCAAGAGCATGTTGGCAGTTTTGATGATTATCAGCGGCATCAACAACAAATCACGCTACCTAAAAAAACCAAATCAAAATCTATTGCAGCACCTACAGCACCAATCCAAAATACATTGAGCGCAAATGAACGACAAGAACTCAAACAACTACCCAAAAAAATAGAGCGTTTAGAACAAACCATTAAAGCCTTACACCTTGAAATGGCCGAACCCGACTTCTATCAACGTGAGACTGAAGCCATCACACGGTGTACAGACCAGTTAAATACACTTGAGGAACAGCTTAAACAAGCTTATGCACGCTGGGAAAGATTAGAACTGGGATAATTTTTGAACTTAAGCTAGAATACGGCTCTTGCTTATTCAATGCTGCTTTTTTATCTATGCGCTTTTTATCCATGCTTTATATCGCTATGCTGCTTTTTATACCAAGCGTTCATGCACAACCCGCGATGCTACAAACCATCGATGGTCACGAAATACAGTTTGCTTCTCTGAAGGGCAAGTGGGTCTATATTAATTACTGGGCAAGTTGGTGCACACCTTGCTTACATGAAATTCCTGAAATCAACCGCTTTTACCAAACCTACCAACATCAAAACATTGCCGTATTTGGCGTAAATTATGATGGGGTTGCTGTCAACGAACAACGCCCGCTCATTCAGCAATATCAACTAGACTACCCAAGCCTTGGCATTGATCCCGCTGATGCTTTACAACTCGGAGACATCAAAGGTGTTCCGGTGACGTTTATATTTAATCCCGAAGGAAAATTATTCGATATTAAATATGGTGAACAGACTATTAAAACATTAAGTGCTTATCTTTGAATTAAATTTTATTAAAAAACGCTTGATTATGGCCCGTTATAAAACCTTACCGATTGGTTTTTTCATGTTGTTTTTATAAATAGTGTTGAAAATTATGCTACAATAAGCACCATTTTATAAATTTTAGGTTATAAGCGTAGGATATAGATGTCGAAAAAAATAGGATTTTGGTCAGTTTTTGCGATTGTAACCGGTAGTCAAATTGGCTCTGGCGTATTTATTTTGCCTGCTACGCTTGCTCCATATGGTATATTTAGTATTTTTGGCTGGCTTATTTCAGGGCTAGGCGCTATTTGTCTGGCGCTCGTGTTCGCAGGCCTTTGTCAGCGATTCCCAAGAACTGGCGGCCCCCATGTCTATATCAAAGAAATGTTTGGTATATCGGCTGCTTTTTTTACTGGATGGACGTATTGGATTATTTCCTGGGTCAGCACAACGGCCGTTGTTATTGCAAGTATTTCATATCTCAGTCCTTTTATCGGACATCAGTCGCCTTATGTGTATTTATCACTCGAGATATTATTACTCCTTGCCATCAGTTGTCTCAATTTAAAAGGTTTACAAGCCGCGGGAAACGTTGAGTTTATTTTATCATTACTTAAAATTATTCCTCTGCTTTTATTACCCTGTATTGCCATCTGGTATTTTAATGCGAATCATTTCACCTTGGCTCCGTCCGTACAATCGCTACCGCTATCTTCTAAATTAGCACAGGTGACCTTATTAACCTTGTGGGGCTTTATTGGGCTTGAGGCTGCAACAACGCCCGCAGGTTCCGTCAAGAATCCTTCTAAAACCATACCGCGCGCTATTTTTTTTGGTACTTTGTGCTCCGCCTTACTGTATCTCATCAGCAGTATCGGCATTATGGGACTACTCCCAGGTGAGGTTTTGGCAGCTTCCAAGGCTCCCTACGTTGATGCCAGTCAATATTTATTTGGTGGAAACTGGCACCTACTGATGGGACTGATTGCATCTATTGTTTGTGTGGGCACCTTGAATGCTTGGATGCTTGCGAGTGGACAAATTGTTTTAGGTCTAGCTGAAGACAAATTAATGCCGGCTTATTTTGCTAAAAAAAATAAATACGGTGCACCAACACTCGGATTAATCACCAGTTGTATTGGCATTATTCCACTCTTATTTTTGACCATGAACAATAACATCGCGCATCAAATTACCGACATTATCGACTTTTCGGTTGTTGCTTTTTTATTCGTTTATATTATTTGCACACTCGCTTATCTTAAAATTCTATTCAAAGAAAAAGCGAAATACTATCACTGGCTTTATACAATCAGTGCTTTGCTCTTTTGCTGCTGGATTGTTTATCAAACCCCTCTCAGAACGATAGAAACATCTTCTATTTTTGTTCTATCAGGCATTCCAGTATATTACTTCTGGCATCAGCGAAAAATGAAATTATGCATAAAATCGCCCGTTTAACTTGACGATTCCCGCATAGGTACAACAGTTGAAATAGCATGTTTATACACCATTTGAGTGACCCCATTTTTTAAAGTAATCACACGCTCATCCACATGCTCTATGCTGCCATGTAATTTAATGCCATTCACTAAAAAAATAGAAACGGGCACTTGGTTATCATGTAAGCGTTGTAAAAACGCCATTTCTAATGCTTGTGTCTCAGACATTGCCTTCTCCTTATTATTTGACGGCTTTATGTTTGTCTACATAACTTACGCTATCGGCATATCGCACCAGAGCTTTAATGCTATTTTTTTTTAGCTTATGATGAGAAGAACTATTTTTTAAATAAATAATGTGAGGCATGATGCATAACTATCGATTTAAGTTAATCAAGTTCATAAAACTAAGCTTTTTCCTGTTTTTCTCTGTCAGTGCCAGTGCGGCATCTATCAGCACCCAAATATATGGCACAGACGATAAACACGAAGCGAAAGGGAGTATTACCTTTAAAAATAGCCCGGGTGGCTTACTGATTCACTCAAACCTGCATGATCTTCCACCAGGCCCTCATGGGCTTCATATACACCAAAATAAAAGCTGTGGTGACGATGGCATGAAAGCAGGAGGGCATCTTGATCCCAACAAAACAATCTCCCTCCTAGGCCCATTTGGTAAGGGACATCTTGGCGATCTCCCTGTTTTATATATCAACGCCGATGGTAAGAGCCTAACGTCTATGCTTGCACCCCGACTAAGCATTGATGACATCAAAAAGCGTAGTATTATGATTCATGCTGGAAGTGATAATTATACCAATACGCCCCCTATGGGCGGTGGCGGTCCGCGTATCGCTTGTGGAATCATCCAATGAGCAAGTTATCGCATTGGATGTGGCTTATCATTGTTTTGTTTCTACTGGGCTCGCTTTTATTGTATGTCATGCAAAGAACCTTGGTTTATTCCCCCTCAAAAATCACACCCTCGCGTCAAGCCTTTCAGGCAGAAGACATGCAGCAGATACAACTCATTACAGCCGATAATATCTCGCTCAATGCCTGGTATAAAGCTGCTACGCCATCAACACAGCCTACAATCATTATTTTTCATGGCAATGCCGGCCATATTGGAACGCGCATGCCACTGGCACGCCAGCTGATTCAAAAAGGATTCGGTGTTTTATTACTTGATTATCGCGGTTACGGTGGCAACCCTGGGCATCCATCAGAAACCGGACTCTACCAAGATGCACATGCGGGCATGTTTTTCTTAAAAAAACAAAATATACCTATGAAGCAAACGGTTTTATATGGCGAATCGATTGGAACCGGCGTTGCTGTTAAAATGGCAACTGAATACCCGAACGCTTGTGCCCTTATTTTACAGTCACCCTATACAACACTAAAAGCTTTAGGAAAATATCGCTATCCATGGATTCCTATAGCACCCTGGGATAAATTTGACTCCTTGAGTCGTATCCAGAGCGTTCATATCCCTCTTTTAGCGCTACATGGAACACATGACACGGTTGTACCTTATCAACAAGGTAGCAGCCTTTTCAAGGCCGCCAACCAGCCCAAGCAATGGCATCGCTTTGAAAATAAAGGACATAATGATTTATGGACCCCTGAATTTATTCACGCTGTTCATTCGTTTATTAGCGAGTATTGTGGTCTGTAAGATATAACTTACACGTCCGTTCGTGTTTTACATCATGACAGCCCACAATAAATAGGTATACTGGTGACTTAAGGGATGACAAGGATTGTCTGACAGGATGTCACCTTTCTTATTTACCCTTTCTTATTTACATAGTGCCATATCTCTTACACATCAATATTTTCTGCATTGAGTGCATTGCTTTCAATAAACTCTCGTCTTGGCTCTACGTGATCACCCATGAGTGTTGTAAATATCTGATCAGCCGAGACAGCATCTTCAATTGACACTTGCATCATAGAACGTACATCTGGATCCATTGTTGTTTCCCACAGTTGATCTGGATTCATCTCACCAAGACCTTTGTAACGCTGAATACTTTGCCCTCGTTTAGCCTCTTTCATCAGCCAGGCAACCGCTTCTTCAAACGAACTCACAGGCTGTTTTTTCTCACCGCGTTGGACAAAAGCACCAGCTTGTACAAAATCACCCAGTTGTTCACCAAGTTCAAGCAGTTCTTTATAATCTTTAGATAAAAACCATTCCGCAGGAAAAGTAATGTTTGTTTCAACACCATGATGAACAATAGAAACACAAGGCAAATAATTTGTGTTTCTATCCGCTTCTGATTCTGCGCCATGCTCAGTATCTTGTGCCACCACACCCACTTCAAAACGCTGCGTTGTACTTTCAGATGCTTTCAATCGCAATGCCAATGCTTCAATCCAGTTTTTTACGACTACTTCGTCTTGCAGATCAACAGACTCAAGCCCTCGCGTAAACACCAATGCCATCAAGATATCTTCATGATAACGACGCGCATGTCGTGCAACAATTTTTTCAACACGTCGATATTGCTGCACTAAATTCTCAAGGGCTGCAGCTGAAATGGCAGGGGCATCTTTCGAGGGATAAAAGCTCGCTTTATCCAGTGCCGTCAAAGTTAAGTGCTCATATAACGCATCATCATCTTTTCAGTACCGCTCTTGTTTGCCTTGCTTTAATTTATAAACCGGCGGTTGTGTGATATCAATTTACCCACGCTCGATTAAATCGGGCATTTGTCGATAAAAAAACGTGAGCAATAACGTTCGGATATGTGCACCATCCACATCCGCATCCGTCATAATAATAATACGATGATAACGTGTTTTATCTGGATTATATTCTTCTCGACCAATACCGCACCCAAGCGCTGTAATCAATGTCGCCACTTCTTGAGATGCAAGCATTTTATCAAAACGTGCTTTTTCAACATTTAAAATTTTACCTTTTAAAGGCAAAATAGCCTGAAAGCGCCTGTCACGTCCTTGTTTTGCAGAACCTCCCGCGGAATCTCCCTCAACCAAATAAATTTCCGATTGTGCTGGATCTTTTTCTTGGCAATCGGCCAGTTTTCCAGGTAATCCTGCAATGTCTAAAACGCCTTTTCGTCGTGTCATATCTCGCGCACGACGTGCCGCCTCGCGAGCTCGCGCGGCCTCAATAATTTTCATCACAATGGCTTTTGCAATGCCTGGTGTTTCAAGTAAGAAATCACTCAACTTCTCAGATACAGCCGATTCGACGGCTGACTTCACCTCTGATGAAACGAGTTTGTCTTTGGTTTGTGAAGAAAACTTAGGATCCGGCACTTTGACCGATAAAACGGCCGTTAATCCTTCTCGTGCATCATCTCCTGAAGTGGCAATCTTTGCTTTTTTGGCAAAACCTTCTTTTTCAATATACTGATTTAAAGTCCGTGTTAATGCAGCACGAAAGCCTGCCAAATGCGTCCCACCATCTTTCTGTGGAATATTATTTGTAAAACATAATAAGTTTTCTTGGTACGAGTCATTCCACTGCATCGCCACATCGACAACAATACCGTCTTTTTCTGCTTGCATCGCAAAAGCATCCGGCATAATAGCCGTTTTGTTTTGACTCAAATAAGCCACAAAGGCTTCAATACCGCCTTCATAATGAAACGTTTCTTTTTCACCATCTCGCTCATCTGTCAAATGAATACAAACGCCCGAATTTAAAAACGCAAGCTCACGCAAACGCCGTGCTAAATGTTCATATTTAAACTCAATACCTGTAAAGGTATCAGGACTTGGTTTAAACCAAACTTGTGTCCCTGTTTTTTCTGTATCCCCTATAATAGCAATCGGCGCATCCGGAACACCATGGTGATAGTGCTGCTCATGAATTTTTCCGTGTCGCTGAATGGTAAGTTTTAATTCTTCAGACAAGGCATTCACAACGGATATACCTACCCCATGTAAACCACCTGATACTTTATAAGAATTATCATCAAATTTACCACCGGCATGTAATACGGTCATGATAACTTCAGCAGCAGAGCGCCCTTCATCCTCATGCACATCAACAGGAATACCGCGTCCATCATCAGAGACTGTAATGGATTCATTGGCATGAATCATCACATTAATTTCTTGGCAATGCCCCGCCAACGCTTCATCAATCGCATTATCAACGACTTCAAAAACCATATGATGTAAACCCGAACCATCATCGGTATCCCCAATATACATTCCGGGACGTTTTCTAACGGCATCAAGGCCTTTTAACACCTTGATATTACTCGAATCGTAGTTATTGGCGCCTGCACTCATGAAGGATCCTTCTTATTAACGAGGAAAAGAAAATTAAGCAATAGTATAACATGAGCGACTAAAAATTTATACGGGGAAATTTGAGGTTTCACGTGAAACCTTGCTTATTTCAAAAGAAAACAAGAAACACCTTTTTATCTACGTCCCGCAAATAAACTACGAAACGTAGACATTTATCTAACGCCTAAACACCAGCCTTAGCGATTATATTTCTTTTATTTTTTCTGACATTTTAATCCACTCAGACATATCAAGAACATCAAGAAAGTCAAGAAAATCAGGCCAAACCATTTGAAGTGCGAGTAAGAATTTATATGCGACTCTTGGCTGCTTCTTGATAGAAAGATTCAGCATTTCCAACTGAGCATCCATAGGAATTGACGGCTTCTTTGTGTTTGATGGCTTTGCATGTAACATATTATCCAATACCTGATTAAAGGCAGTCTTTAAATGCCGCGGCACCGGAATATCACCATTAAAAATACGATGATCAGCACTAACTGAAATCGGCAAACAATCTTGAGGTTTAAACATTTTAGATGTTTCATCCCACACAGGTTTTCGCTGTACGGCAAACCAAGTAAACTTTAAGGCTTCACTCGTGCGCAAAGGAGATTTGCCTCGTTGATACCCAGAAACCCCATTATTACTCGCTGATACAATAGGATTTCCTGGCATCGGATAAGGATAAACACCATCACCGATCTGCTGCATGATGTCTGCTTTTAATTTCAAAAATTCCGGATATTTTCGCTCTAATTCAAATCGTTTATTATAACAAATTATCATCATCTGTAGATTCTGCTGTACCGCATGACCTAAAGAAGCAATAGAACGCTGATGACAATTTCTAAATACCATCATCCCTAAATGCTCATCACAGCCAGGTAACTTCACCGCCAGAGCAACATACGCGTCTTTATTTTGATATAATCGCTGGTAACTTAAATAAGTGCGAGACACTGGATTGTCTGAAACTGCTTGGCTAATTGTCTGTAACATCAAGAGACTCAACGTTTCTGACGGATGTTTTTTTCCAAAAAAATCAAGCCGATCAATATTCAAATCAAACTCTCCAACCATGGTCGGATCAGCCGGCGCTTTCCACTGCGTCATTAAGGCTTGAGACGTTTCCGACATATCAACCGGATAATTATGGCTTGTATACTGTTTTATCTGTGGCAACAGCAAGTGCCGACTCGTTGTAAAAAAACTCCACATTTTTCCTGGCGATAAGTTGAGTTTGCTTAACTGCTCTCTATATTTGTTATCTTGAATCATAAAACACTGCCGAAGTCCCTCTGTGCCCACTAAGGCACGTAACGAACTCGTATACGGCTGGTTTAAATAGATCGACGAGATTAGTTTATCTTCAAGCACTGCAATTTTTTGTGTCAGTATTTCAGATGACGGTAAGCCGATTTCACGATAGAGATCAGCCTCACATACATGACGATGCTCATCTGCTAAAATAGTCGAAAAAATCATTGGCGCAATATCTGCCTGATGAAAAGCACGAAACAACTCTTCGATTAAAGCTTCTGCAACCAAGTTAAGCAAAACCACTGCAACTTTTGGACAACTCTCGTTGCGAATAAAATCACACAAATCTTCTATTTCTTCGTTATAAGCAGGTGGCATCGCATAGGGGGTAATTAACTCATATAAAATACGTGTGAATACCATCCCATGAAACACCTCATCAATTAATTGTTGACGCATACGTTGTTTAAACACGTCATTCGGCATTTGCTTTTCAAATTGAAGGGGGACTTGAATCGCTAAGACTTCTAATTGAGCTAAGAAAGCAAAGGCGTAAATATAAAGCATCCGATCGTGCGCCAACTCAAATGGAAGTCCTTCTGAAAAAAGCGTCTCCATTCGTTGCACTACAACTTGCTGTTCATCTTTATTTAATGCTTGCCACCCTTCTGAAATCCATTTCTCTGCACCCCATACCGGTTTTAATAGCGCATCTAAGTCCCTCATTTCCATCCAAATATTTAATTGATTTATGCCGAGTATCATACCTCTAATATGCTGGATAAAACAAGATAAACGCTTGTCCTATAGCTTCAGCTTCATGAACAAATTTAAAATTCAGGAAACGTGACTAATTATTCACAGATCCAATGAATCTTGATGAAATAAATCAAGACCCACCGACTTCAATCGCACCTGAAGTTTCACGTGAAACATGACCCGCCTCTAGTTCAAAAAACGATGTATTTTCAGATTGAAGCTTTGCTCTAAATACAGCAGAATCTATCGACGTAAAGAAAAATTGGCCTTGAATGTCATCCAACGCCTCAAAAAAACGATGTGTATGTGCCCCATCAAGTTCCGTTGTAATATCATCAAATAAATAAGTGCATGGCCCAGGTAATAATTTTGCCTGGGCAAGCTTTAACGCAATTAAAATAATTTTTTGCTGGCCACGGGATAATGTTTGTTTTGCTTTCTGCCCTGTCGTTTTAAATAAAATATCCGCTTGATGTGCACCCGAGTGCGTATATTGCCTTTGCATATCCAGCTCAAACTGCTGCACCAATATGTCATCCAAACCAAGGCCCGTATTTTTTTTATCCCAGCCTTTATCATAAACAAGACTGCAGTCAAGTGGCGTCAATACAGGTAATATGTGCTCAAAAGCTGCTGACCAAGCTTTAAAATAATCGCTTCTAAATTCATCTAACATATAAGACAAATCAACTAGTTGCTCATTCCATGGCAGAAATGCCGGTTGCTTTGCACGCTCACGCAACAATACATTCCGGTGCTTTAAGACCCGTCGATAGTCTTTCCAAACGGCATGATAATCAGGTTCCACGTGAAACAATCCCCAGTCGAGCAAACTACGACGAATGGCAGGACCTGCATCCATGATGTCAAAAATATCTTGATAAAATATCTGACAGGGCAAATGCCTCGCCAAATCACTGCTGCGTTGACAGGTTTGTTGATTCAAACGAACCACCGTCCCCGATTTCGCTTTTTGAATACTAATCGAGTCACCCGTCTGCATTTCACCAAATACAGTGAGACTCGGCGTATCATAAGAAACAAGCGATAATGTTTCACGTGACCGAAACGAATGCCCACTACCGAGCAAATAAATTGATTCCAATAACGAGGTTTTTCCACTGCCATTGGCACCAAAAAAAACATTAAACCTTTGATTTAAGTCTAACCTTGCCTGAGTAATATTTCTGACACAATGAACATCTAGACGAGCCAATGTCATATTTTCATAGGCATAATAATGTATTGATAGTTTTCATCCTGCAGTGACTCAACTAAAATACTACTGTCTGTGGTCGAAAAAGATAACTGCACGACCCCTTCAGGAAGAATCCCTAACACATCCAAAACATAACCTGCATTCACACCAATTTTAAGTTCATCGCCTTCTGTTTCTGCTTCAATCGACTCAATCGCTTCTTCTTTTTCCTGATTATTCGCAATCAACGTTAAAAGATTAGGCTGAAGATGCAGTAAAATTGCTTTTGATTTTTCATGTGCCAAAATAACGATGCGCGATAAAGCACGTTTTAAAACATCTCTATCAATAGAAACTGATTTATTTTGCCCTCTCGGAATCGCTTTCGTATACGGCGGAAAACGTGCCTCAACCAATTTAGATGAAAAAGTATATGGATTGGGGTGTTATTATAAATGACGGGCCCCCGGGGGGGAGGGAACGGG
>JAALKW010000022.1:0-2934 GCA_011087865.1 Legionellaceae bacterium | reverse complement strand
AGCTGAAAAAGTATATTGATTGGTGGTTAATTTAATATGCTTGTCACCTGCAGAAAAAGTAATCGTCTCATCCGTAATGGTTTGTAACAGACGCAACATATCTTGAATGGCTTTTCTCGGAATCAACAGCCGATGTTGCACATCACCCATCTGCATTGGAAAACGAGTAATCGCCATACGATGACCATCTGTTGCCACAGCCGTTAAGCCTTCGGGTGTAAACTCCAAAAACATACCGTTTAAAAAAACACGTACATCTTGCTGAGACATCGCAAAATGCGTACATTGAAGCACTCGAGCCAAAGCAGCGGTCGGTAACACCACCTCCAATTTACTCGCTTCATCTTGCATGCATGGATAATCATCCGCAGGCAAGGTGGCAAGTTTAAACAAACTGCGTCCTTCTTTAATCGATACAGCATCTTCTTGATACACAACACGTGGTATCGCTTGATCATCCAATGAACGAATAATATCTAAAAACTTTTTCGCCGAAACAGTAATAGCGCCGGATTCCGCTTTTGTTTCACATGGAATACGCGCTGTCACTTCAATCTCAAGATCAGTCGCTGTAATAATGAGCTGCTCTGCTTTAATTAACAATAAAAAATGAGACAAAATAGGCAGCGGCTGTTTTCTATCCAAGGCCCCTGAAACCATCAGGAGCGGATTTAATAAATCACTTTTGTTTATATTAATTTCAAACATAATTATCACACGGTTATTAAGCAACTCAAGATTAAGATTAAAATTAAGAAGAAAGGATACGCATTAAATGCTTATAATCATCAGAAAAATCACCGGCCTCTTGAATCAGTTCTTTAATTTTTCGGCAAGCATGGATAACCGTTGTATGATCTCGTCCACCAAAATGATCTCCTATCTCCGGCAAGCTATGATTGGTTAACTCTTTCGCGAGCGTCATCGCCATCTGTCGCGGTCGTGCGATTGAGCGACTGCGTCTTTTTGATAACAAGTCAGCCACCTTGACCTTATAGTACTCAGCCGTTGTTTTGGTAATATTTTCAAGTGTGACTAGTTTATCCTGTAATGCCAATAAGTCACGTAATGCTTCATTCACAAATTCAATCGTAATGGCTTTACCTGTGAAATGTGCATTTGCAATCACCCGGCGCAATGCTCCTTCTAATTCGCGCACATTTGAGCGAATACGTTTAGCAATAAAAAAAGCAACTTCATAGGGCAGTTCAATATTCGAACTTTCCGCTTTACTCATCAAAATAGCAACACGTGTTTCTAATTCAGGTGGCTCAACAGCAACTGTTAATCCCCACCCAAACCTTGATTTTAATCGCTCTTCAACACCTGTAATTTCTTTGGGATAACGATCACTCGTTAAAATAATTTGCTGCTGTCCTTCTAATAAAGCATTAAACGTATGGAAAAATTCTTCTTGTGATCGATCTTTACCTGCAAAAAATTGTATGTCATCAATCAATAAAGCATTTAAAGAGCGGTAAAATCGTTTAAACTCATTAATTGAGTTTGTTTGTAAAGCTTTGACCATGTCAGCAACAAAGCGCTCAGAGTGCAAATACAAAACACGCGCATCCGGGTTTTTCATTAAAATATCATTGCCGATCGCATGCATTAAATGCGTTTTGCCCAAACCAACCCCCCCATAAATAAATAATGGGTTATATGCATCACCAGGGCGTTCAGCTACTTGTAGTGACGCCGCGCGGGCCAATTGATTTGAATTACCTTCAACAAACGTTGAAAAAACAAACTTTTCATTGAGATGTGTATTTTTAAAATGATCAACTGGTTTTTTTATATGAACAGCAGGCGCTGCTTGACTAGCAATAGCGCTTTGTTTTGTCATCGTTTTAGGTGCAGCTTGAGGCACACTAGAACCAATTTCTATACTCACGACTTTAATTAAATTTTCACTAAATTCAGCTGCAAGTTCCTGAATACGGGCATAAAAATTTTTCTTCACCCATTCAACTACAAATCGATTAGGTGCAAGCAGAGTGAGTGTGTCATCCACCTGATCAGGACTCAGTTGTAATGTCCTTAACCATGTATGGCATTGTTGAGGTGTGAACTCAGACTCAAGCACGCCTAAACATTTTTCCCAAATTTTCACGACCACAAAACACTCCTCACCCAGACGGTCATCATAAACTTACTCAACTTGATATATATGCGCACAAAGAAGACAAACGAATACGCTTTTTTGAATAGAAGCCTTAGATAGTGCCACTCGAAAGCCATATCATCAAGTAAAAAAATTTACCGATGACACTTCTAATTTAGAATGCTTTATTTATAAAAAAACAAATATCCAGTGGAAAATACCTGTAAAAAGATAGAGATAGCGTGGGGATAAGTGTGGAACTTATACTGCCATCTAAGTTATCCAGATCATACTATTCTTTTAAAGCAGTGTTTTTACACACAATAAAAACACACATAACTCATTGTTTTATATTTACTTTTTAATGTTATACATAAATATGCACTATATAATAATAAATAATCAGTTAAATTACTTTTTTATATTATTATTATTAGCATGTGTTAAAAAATGTCCTCTACTACTAATTTAGCTTTTGTCATCCAAAATAGTTCTTTCTGAGTAAATACCGGTTTTCTCTAAAATGATATTGAGCATCTAACGTTTTTTTCAGCTAAGAGAGAAAGTGTCTTCTTAGGAATTAAAGTATTCAGCGTCTTACATCTTAAAATGCCTTGACTATGGTTGTTCGAGCTCAAAGTAAACGTTCATGCTTCAGGACATGCAGATATTTACCTTGGCGCTCAAAAACATTAAAAATGTAGCCGTTATAGGTGCTTTGGACTATCGTTATGCGCTTTAGACTAAAAGTTGGTTAGAAAATCCTTCTCCCGCAGGCCTACTCTGTGGACACATCTCTGTATAAAAACAAACCGCCATCAATTAATGTG
>JAALKW010000021.1 GCA_011087865.1 Legionellaceae bacterium | reverse complement strand
GCAGGGCGGATGGGGGGAGGATTAAATAAGGATGTATTTAGAATGGAATCTAAGTAAACAGCTTAGCTAAAAGCACGGTTACGCCGAGAAAAAAACACACCAGCAGAACAAACGTTGTGGCAGCGTTTGAGAAACAAGCGATTCAAGTCACTCAAATTCAGGAGACAATATCCAATAGGTCCTTATATCGTAGACTTTGTTTGTCTCAGTCAAAAATTGATAATCGAATTAGACGGCAGCCAGCATTTAGATCAAATCGTATATGATGCGGAACGTACTCAATACTTCGAGCATTTTGGTTTTTGTGTGCTGAGGTTTTGGAATAATGAAGTTTTTCAGCAACTTCCATCCGTGCTTTTAAAAATTGATAACCAGCTCAAGTATATAGGGTTCTGATTGATTTAATCCTACCCCCATCCGCCCTGCGGGCACCTTCCCCCGCCCGCGGGAGAAGGACGTTCTAAACAACTTTTCGTCTAAAGATATGACCCAACTTCAAGCTATTGATAAAGACGAATATTTAGGTCATTGCTTAAGTTGCCGCATACGTGGAGCTAACTAAGCCTGATGCAAAACTCGCATCTTGAAGTGTATTAGGTATATATTTATAGTTAGATTAAAAATGAAGGGCTGAAATTATGTTAATTCCGACCGCGCTCATGGTGCTTGCTGCTTTTAATGGCCCCTATGTAAAAAACCCACATTACAATACAGTGCCGGATGCAACCAAAAACGCCCCTGCTGTACATACAGGTAAAGGTCCCGCTCCCAAACCCCCACCCACACCGCCAGCAGGCATATTTTTCCCTGATCAACAGCTTAAAGAAAAAGGTATTGTCACGATTCCACGTGAAACATAGGATTTATGACCAGATTCGGTTAATATAGCAAGCGACCTGACAAACCTTGTATCAATAGCCATGACACACCCCGAAAAAAAAACCCACTTTGGTTTCGAATCCGTTGATTGGGACAATAAGGCCGAGAAAGTCGGTGATGTTTTTGATGCGGTTGCTGCACGCTATGATTTAATGAACGATGTGATGTCCCTGGGTATCCACAGGCTTTGGAAGCGATTTACCTTAGCAAAAAGCTTGGTGCGACCGGGTCAGCAGGTGCTTGATTTGGCCGGTGGCAGTGGTGACATCACGCAATTATTAGCAAAAAAAGTGGGCCCGACTGGCCGCGTCATACTGGCTGATATTAATGCGGCGATGCTGACGGTTGGACGTGATAGACTACTCGATAAAGGTTTGCTTCATACTGTTGATGCGATTCAAGCCAATGCCGAAACACTCCCCTTTGCTGATAATCAATTTGACTGCATCACCATCGGCTTTGGGCTCCGTAACGTGACCGACAAAGCGCGAGCACTCCAATCGATGTATCGTGTTTGCAAACCAGGCGGTAAGTTAATGGTGCTTGAATTTTCAGTTCCAACGTTTCCTGGCCTCAAACCCATTTATGATGCTTATTCTTTTCATTTATTGCCAAAGCTTGGTGGCTGGATCACAAACGATGCCGATAATTATCGTTATTTGGTTGAATCGATTCGGATGCACCCAAACCAAGATGACTTGAAAGCCATGATAGAAACAGCAGGATTTGAAGACTGCACCTATCATAATTTAAGTGGCGGTATTGTTGCCTTGCATATTGCTTATAAATATTGAGAATTTACTGATGATTAAACATTACTCTCTTGCGGCATTACAAAAAGCCATCAACCATGCGCTCGCCCTAGACCCAGACACGCTAAAAAAAATAGAGCCACTCAACAATAAAGTCATAAAAATTAAAATTAATCCGCTAGAAATTGATTTCTTTATGCGCTTTACAAAAAATAGCATCATGCTATTACCTGATTATGCTGGTGAACCAGAGACACAAATTGACTCAAGCCCACTGGGATTAATTCGTTTGAGCTTGCTACCAGCCTCTAAAGTTCGTTCGCTGTTTAACGACCAAATTAAAATCACGGGCGATGCTGAGCTTGGACAAGCCGTTAAACAGTTATTTGATGGCATTGATATTGACTGGGAAGGTCATTTAGCCCACTTTACCGGTGACGTTGTCGCACATCAAATGGGGCGCTTTGTCCGTCGGGGACAACGCTTTAAACAATCACTAAAAAACTCACTTAAACAAAACCTCGGTGAATATCTTCAAGAAGAAGCACGTTTAACACCACCTCGTGAAGCACTGGAAGATTTTATGAATGATGTCGATGCTTTAACGCTCGAGGTCGAACGATTAGAGGCCCATATTAACCAACATTTAACCCAGACTTAACGGCTCATGAAACGTATCAAACAAATTATTAGATTGCTTCATATTAATCATATTTTAGCGAAAAATGGGCTCGATGAAGTCATTGTCAGCTTACGTCTTTTCGCACCTTTTCGCTTTATTATTTATTTAAATCCTTGGAATTGGTTTCGGAAAACAAAACGCTCAAAAGGCGAGGCATTAAGGTTAACCCTCGAAGCACTCGGGCCTATTTTTATTAAATTTGGGCAAGCGCTCTCTACACGACCCGATATTTTTCCTGAAGCAATTATCACCGAGCTCGCAAAGCTTCAAGATAACGTCCCTCCCTTTGAGTCTGAAGAGGCGCTTGCAATCATTGAAGAAGCGTTTGGACAGTCAGCCTTCGATGTTTTTGCTGAATTTAATCCTATCCCTCTTGCCTCAGCATCTATCTCGCAAGTCCACGCCGCAACCCTTAAAAACGGTGACGCTGTGGTGGTCAAAGTTTTGCGGCCTAATATTAAAAAATTAATCCAACGCGATATCAGCTTATTAAAAAGCCTTGCTTCACTGGGGCATCGATACTGGCGCGGCAGTAAGCGATTGAAGCCGAGAGAAGTGGTCCGTGAATTTGAGCAAAGCTTACTCGACGAACTCGATTTACATCGAGAAGCTGCAAATGCAAGCCAATTAAAACGTAATTTTTCAACCTCCCCTTTATTGTATGTCCCCAAAATTCATTGGGATTATGTGCATCATAATATCTTAGTGATGGAACGTATTCACGGCATTCCAGTGACTGATATGAAAGCCTTACGTGCGCAGGGCATTTGTCTTAAAACGCTCGCTGAACGTGGTGTTGAGATTTTTTTCACCCAAGTGTTCCGTGACTGCTTTTTTCATGCGGACATGCACCCTGGGAATATTTTTGTTTCGCCAAAATTTTTAAAAAAACCACAATATATTTGTGTTGATTTTGGCATTATGGGCACGCTCAATAAAAACGACAAACGCTATTTAGCTGACAATTTACTGGCCTTTTTTAACCGAGATTATCGCCGTGTTGCCGAGTTGCATATTGAATCCGGCTGGATTAACCGAGATACGCGCGTTGATGCCTTTGAAAGTGCAGTCCGAACGGTCTGTGAACCTATTTTTGAAAAGCCATTGAAAGATATTTCTTTTGCACTTTTAATTTTGCGCTTATTCCAAGTTGCCCGACGCTTTCATATGGAAGTACAGCCCGAACTGCTTTTGCTCCAAAAAACATTACTGGCCGTCGAAGGCTTGGGCCGACAACTCTATCCTGAGCTTGATTTATGGTCAACCGCAAAACCTTTTCTTGAGCAATGGACTCGTGAACAAATTGGGCCACGTGCACTCTTTAAGCACCTTCGTGAAAACCTCCCTTTTTTAATCGAAGAATTACCACATATGCCCAAAGTGCTCAGTGATTTATTAGTGCTCAATAAAAAACAACATCTCCGCACACTCGAGCTACAAAAAATGCCCGAGCCCCCTGCACCGACCTTGCGTAGCAAACTGAAACCAGCTTTAGGGGGCAGTGTCATCACGCTTTTGATACTTGCAAGCCTACAATATACACATCTTTTAGGGGGGCATCTCTAAAATGAAACATAGGCCACGTAAACGTTTTGGACAAAATTTTCTTGAAGACTCGCATGTCATTCAAAATATTATCACGGCCATTTGCCCGCAGCCTGATGATAATCTATTAGAAATCGGGCCAGGCCTTGGTGCGCTCACGCGCCCATTACTCACGCAGGTAAAAAAAATCACGGCCATTGAAATTGATACTGATTTACATGCGCACTTAAAAACACTGGCACCACTGAAGCTCACGCTTATTGCTGCTGATGCCTTAACCGTTGATTTAAAGCCTTTGGGTACACAGCTTCGCGTCATCGGTAATCTGCCTTATAATATTTCGACCCCACTCCTGTTCCATCTGTTGCAATATGCACCTCAAATCAAAGACATGCATTTTATGTTACAAAAAGAAGTGGTCAATCGCTTAAGTGCCTCACCTGGCACAAAAGCATATGGTCGCCTAAGTGTTATCACACAAGCACAATGCGCTGTTGAATCACTTTTCTTGGTCCCGCCAACAGCATTTAATCCAGCCCCTAAAGTGGATTCAGCGATTGTCAGGCTCACACCTCATCCAACGCAGCACACTAAAAGCCTGCTCGCATCACTTGAGGCAGTCTTGCTACAAGCTTTTTCAACCCGTCGAAAAACGCTCAGCAATACATTAAAACCCCTATGCACATCAGCACAGTTAAGTGCGCTCGGCATTAACCCTCAGCACCGCCCTGAAACATTGTCTGTCGACACTTATATCAAGCTCGCAAGATATCTCATGGCTTAATCCCTGTACGATCAACATCAATCCAACACGATAATATTGCTGCTAGTATAAATAAAATAATCGCATAAATAGAATAATTATTAATCGTTTCAAGAAGAAATCCATCGAAAAATCAGTTAAAATAATTTAGACTTTTTTGGCTTGGAGGCCCTGTGTTTAAACGACCGCAGAAAAAAACAATCAGCAAAGCGCATTTACGAGGCTTAACAACGATTATTCCTGCAAGCCAGCTGATTTTAAAAAACAAACGCCCCGATCAAATTTCAGTTATTTCGAGGACTTGTCAATTTGAACCCGAGCGCTTTAAAACACTTTGCACAAGCCTTTTTAATCATTTACTCGACTATACACAGCAACTGCCTGACACCACCAACAGTTACTTCTCAAGTCCTGGTGGTGCCTTTGATCATGCGCTCAGCAGAACCGCTGCGGCAAGCGACCTATTCCGCAATTTTTTATTACAAGATCCAAATGCCACACTCTCCGAAACCCAGCAATGCTGGTGGTATGCACTTTTTTCTGCAGGCTTACTACGCGGCGTTGGAAAGCTACCGCTTGATTATGTAATTAAATTATATAGCCAACAAGAACATTTAATCAAAACCTGGGAACCCCTACTGGAGCCTTTACTGGGTACAGGATATGCCTATCAATTCGAAACGATTAATAATAACTATGATGAAACATTTCGACAGCGATTAAATATTATTTTGGCACAACAGCTCATGCCCAAAGAAGGCCTTGCTTGGCTCACACAGCATCTTGATATTTTTGACGTCTGGCTTGGACTACTGCATGAAGACAGCGCATCATCTGGTTCTCTCGGTTTAATTCTTGATCGCGCTGATGCCATTGCTATTCAAGAAGACTTACTCAACTCTTTACCTGACGGCCACCATCCCAAACACGGTGGCGGTCAAGCGCGTTCATTTATTGATTCCCCCAATGAATCACTGAGCGACCGAGAGCATCTTATCGGCGCTGAATTCATCAAATGGCTACTCGCCAATCTTGAGTCTGGCAAGTTAACGCTTAATCAGCATCCATTATTAAATGTTGCCGGCGGTACATTAATAGGTCCTGATGCCTTTAAATTATTTGTCCGTGAAAGTGCACAGTTTAAAAATGAGTTTGCTGTGATCAAAAGCCTTCAGGCGCTAGATTTATGTGATAAAACACCCGATATTACTGACAGTAAAAGCGTTATTATAAAAAACTCGGTTGCACTGCCTGCCACTTTCAAACACCAAGCCTCTAAAAATACAGGCGCGACTGAAACCAATGCTATTGATGCTCAAAATCCAGGCGCTCGACAACAACTGTCAAAACAGGGGAAATGGCAAGCCGTAGAGGTGCAACAGTCTGTTGCATTGAAACCCCAAAATCATCCCGGAGGGTAACCCACTCAATGGTAGAGTATGCAATTGGAGACCTACAAGGCTGTTATGACCCATTGATGCGTTTACTCGAGCATATCCAGTTCGATGCATATCGTGACAGGCTCTGGTTTGTCGGTGACTTAGTCAATCGTGGACCTGACTCTCTCAAGGTCCTACGCTTCATTCAAGCACTTCCGAATACACCCCGCATCACGCTTGGCAATCATGATTTACACTTATTGGCTCAAATTTTTTTACCCCATCAAGTACCCAAACCAGATGATACACTACAGGCTATCTTAGATGCGCCTGATAAAAAAACAATCGGCCACTGGCTTCGCAAACAAGCCATTCTATATCATGATGCGCATTTAAATTGCGTGATGACACATGCAGGCATTCTACCCACTTGGACACTTCCTGTTGCAAAAAAACATGCTTTGCAATTAGAAGCTGCCTTGGCTGGCGAAGATTATTTAAGTTTTTTATCTCACATGTACGGCAATAAGCCGACGTATTATTCAAAAGATTTGACAGAACAAGAGCAATTACGTCTGATTTGTAATGCTTTCACGCGAATGCGTTTTTGTAATCAAACCGGCGAGCTCGAACTCACGGTTAAAGCCAATCCTGAAAAAACACCCTCCGGGCTTTATCCTTGGTATACATGGCCTACACGCAAACCGATTGATGCAGACTTAATTTTTGGACATTGGGCCGCATTAGAAGGCGTTTGTCCCATACCTCATGTACATGCTATCGACACCGGTTGCGTCTGGGGAGGAGCACTGACAGCCTTAAGGTTACACGACAAAAAACGTTTTTCCGTCACGCCGCATCAATCCATACGCTCATAAAACCCAATTGTACTTCGACATCATTTTCTAGAGCGTGCCCCTAGCATTTGAATTTATTCAAAACCTCTACCACACTTAATTTTAATCATCTTTAAATATTATCAAACTCAGTACACATTTGGAGAATGGCATGAAAAAACGCATCTTATTATTATCAGCTTGTATCACTTGCCTTGGTTCACCACTTGTTTTTGCAGCACAACAGAACTGGTCAAGCTGGCTTGCTGATGTCAAAAAAGAAGCCCGTAGCCAAGGCATCTCAGACGATGTTATTTATGACGCATTCGCTAATGTTCATGCCCCCAGCCGACGGATCAAAAATTTATCCAAATCACAACCTGAAAAACGTCTCAGCTATACCAAGTATCGTAACTCACGTATTGATGCCTATCGTATTACTTTGGGCCGAAAAAAATACAAGCAATATCATGATCTACTCGAGTCCATTGGACATCAGTCTGGGGTAGACCCTTGTTTTGGGGTGTCTTTTTGGGGCATTGAAACCAGCTATGGTGGCTATATGGGTAACTTCCCCGTTATACAATCACTCTCAACACTTGCTTATGACTCAAAACGAGCCGACTTTTTTAGACATGAATTATTTACTGCCTTACATATTTTAAATGATGGACATGTTTCACTGAAGCACCTCAAAGGTGAGTGGGCAGGCGCATCGGGGCACCCCCAATTTTTGCCATCTAGCTGGGTAAAATATGCGGTCGATTATGATGGGGATGGCAGACGAGATATTTGGACCTCGAAAGCTGACGCACTCGCATCTATTGCCAATTATATGAAAGGTAAAGGTTGGCACGAAGGTGAGCCTTGGGCCGTCCATGTTAAATTACCAAAAGATTTTGATCCTGCACTTGAAGGTAAATCAACGGTTAAACCCGTACATGAATGGGAAGCCATGGGCATTCGTATGGTCGGTGGCGGAAGTTTACCTTCTCCCAATCTAAAAGCCAGTATTATCCAACCCCATGGAGGTCCTGTATTTTTAGCTTATCCTAATTATAAAATGATTCTAAGATATAATAATTCTATTTATTATGCTGGGGCCGTGGGCTATTTAGCAGATAAGATTTGCCGACGAAAGCCTGCTGAGTCATAACATCCACATGAACCAGTCTGCGAAATTTAATATTGGGGATGTAGTCTTACATAAACAACAAGGATATCGTGCTGTGATTGTTGATATCGATCCGCTATTTCAGGCATCGGGTCGATACAACCCTCAAGCATGTCAGCGCGAGTTTGCACACAAAAATCCATGGTATCGTTTGCTCGTCGATAAAACCAGCCAAATGACTTATGTTGAAGAGTCGCTCTTACTACTTGATATGAATGCCCTTAAAACACCCACTAAAATTAAAAATCCATTGCTTAAACAATACAAAGATCGAAAAATACATTAGGGTGTATTGTCAACAACGCCTAGATTCAATTTTATCTTTTAATTTAGCGCCTGGCTTAAAGGTGACAACACGACGCGCAGAATCCATCACATTTTCACTCGTCTTAGGGTTACGTCCTGGGCGCGCTGTTTTATCACGTAACATGTAATTACCAAACCCCGATAACTTAACATGTCGACCGTGCTCTAACTCGTCACGCATGCTTTCAAAAAACTGTTCTACCAGGTGCTTAGCATCCGGCCGAGTCAAATGGAGTTCCCCGCATAAAACATCTACTAATTGTGCTTTGCTTAGTGCACTCACGATTTCTCCTTCATCATGATAGTCGATTAAATTTTAACCTTTTCCAGTATAACATAAATTAAAACATGTGCTAGAGGCTGCTCTTTTGTGGCTTTTTTTGAGCGTCATGCTAGAATATTTGTCTTTCTTGAAAATTAAGCGAACTTTACTTTAATATGAAAACACTGGGTCCTTTTCTCGTTCAATCAAATGCTGCAGACACACCACTTTTTTGGTATCAATTTAGCTTAGGTGGTTATCAAGACCAATCACTTTGGTCCATCTTGCGCATGCCATTTCGAGAAGATGCTGGATTGCCTGTATTACAAGCCTTTAAAACATATGACCCTGAACCCTGTGTCTTACATGCGTTTGATCCTGCATATGGGAGCTATTTTTCTCTTGTTGTCACGACAGAGCATAAAATTTTACGCTTCAGACCAACAGGCTTAACCCATCCCCAAAAAGTGTTGTTTAATACAGAGCAATATACAGGACAAGGCTTCACACCAACGCGCACAGATTTTGACATCACACAATACCATTATCAAGTAACGGCCGAAGCACTCGGTGCAAATGAAAATAAGCTTAAACTCATCTGCCAGTCTCAATACCAAGCGACACAACCGCCACCCCCCTGGGGTGAAGCAGATCAAAGCATTCCTGCACCTCACCACTTCCCGAAAGATCTCCAAAGCCTTTGGTCAATCAATGGCTTTTTCTCTGCGTGGCAGCATTTAAAATCAGAAGCACAGACGCCCACAATATACTGCCATGCCTTAATCAGTATGATTGCTCAACATGAAAAAGCATCTATCGCTAATACTGTTTGTGCGGCGCACCATCTCACAGATGAAGCACAGACATTAAAACGCTACCTGACCGATACTTCGATTTATAAATCCAGCACCCCCCTGAATCAAGCACTGTTTGACACCATACGCGACACATTATTCAGCGAACTCAATCAATATTGCAGCACCCTCAATCACCCGCCCGAACTCACCCTCACAACTGATAACCTGCTGAGCTTTCAACAAGCAACGGATGAACATCTACATCACCAAGCTTTTTCTGCTCAAGACAGTGAACGGCTTGCAACGCGCTTTTTTATTGTATTGACCAGCCACGATCCTCTCTCACCCTGTTTAGAGACCTTACGCGAGTTAGAGGCTGGCATTCAAATGCTTTTAGCAAATAATGTCCAATATGCCGATGCATACATGCGATTGAGTCATCAATTTTATGCACATTTTCCAGATGACTCCCTTGAAATTAAGTTACAAGCCCGATTAGCAGCAATACAACTCAAACAAATAGCTGTACTAAACTCGCTCACTACCGCCTTAATTAGTTTAAATCAAAGCAGTGCTGAGTTGCTACCAAAAATCCTACCCCTGTTAAGCACTGCAAAAGATGCAAGCATTGTATTTTGCAAACTTGAATCTTTTGAACAGAAAAATGAGCTTATCGATGCCTTAGATTTAGCAAATAAACAATCACCTTTTCTTCAAACAATAGAAGATTTAAGTCACCTTGCAGTAGGCCTGAAAAACAAAAATATAAAATATTTATTCAAAAAACGAACACCAAATGACTGGGGCAGTTTGGTGCAATCTATTGATGGCTTAAAACAACTGTGTACCCTATTTGCAGCCCCCGAAAAAAAGAAAATTATTGCTCTCTATGCGGCTGATTATGCAAGCTTACTCAACTCAACCGAAGCCCTGCTCTATGTGTTGAATCACCTCTCGACTGTAGACTTAAAGCAAATTTTACCCTTGATTCCTGTGTCCATGACACGCCACTGGATGCAAACACCTCAACACCTGCAAGCTTTTTTATCTATCTCAACACAGAGTCACACGCATCATACAAATGCTTCCGCTATTTTAAACGCAATACCATCACCTTACCGTATAACAGCCTTAGTACAGAGTGAAACGCCAGAAGAAAAAATAAAACCGCTACTACAAGGAAAAATCAGCACCATATGGCTTTATTTAGATACTTTATCATCCGACGAGTGGGCGCTTTTATTCAAAGCACCGAAACCTTTCATCAAAGCCATCATGAGGGAAAAAAGTATTGGGCGAAGCCATGTTCAAACACAAGCAACTGCATTACTAAATAAACTAGCAGAGCTATTATACACGCACCTCATATCCAAAAATCCTCAGGCAGAAGCCTTCCCTACCACACCAATAACGAACTTTGAGCCTTTCAAACAATTGATTATCAGTATTTTTCCTAGCTCTTCCCAGCACCACAGTTAATTTCCTACTGAAGCCACTGTTTTTCCAAATACAACCGCATTAAATCAGGCAAAAACCATACACATGCTTAAAACAGCTCTCATAGAAATATATTGCTTAACAGATAATTTAAATACTGACATCGCCGTCATGAAAGCTTGTCATGCTATCAAAGCACATGAAATTGCAATATCAGAGGATCATACGCAAGACTTAAAGCGCGCCCGAGTCGCTCTCAACTAAAACATGTTGTTTGCAAATGCTATGATCCAATAAATGCGTTTGGATAATGGCATCTAAATCATCGGTGGAGGCGTAGGTATACCAAACACCTTCGGGATAAATCACCAAACACGGCCCAAGCTTGCAACGACCGAGACAACCCGACTGACTGACACGCACTTGACCCGTGCCACTTAAGTCTTTTGCTTTTAAAGCTTTTTTTAAATACTTAAAATAAGCGTCACCGCCCGTATTTGCACAGCATGTTTTACCGGGTGCTTTTTGATTGGTGCACACAAAAATATGCTGTGCATAATGCATTATTCGCCATCCCTTACTTCAGCTGAAAGCTCTTGCTCTAGCGCATGAATCACGGCTTGAACTGACTGCGTAATATCTTCTTCTGTTAAGGTCCGTGCTTCATCTTGGAAAATAAGCGCTATTGCTAAGCTTTTCTTACCTTTGGGCACCTGCTCACCGGCATATTGGTCAAAAATATAAAACGCTTTTAAATGATTGCCCTGATTTGATAAAGCTGCCATTGCTTGTCGCGCGACTTGTTCTATTTGATTGGCTAGTACCACTTCGTCAACCAACAACGATAGATCACGACGCACCTGTGGATATTTTGAAATTGATTGATATTGCGCTTTTTGAGTTTTAAGCAGTGCATCCAATCTCACTTCAAATAATATGACTTCTTGGTCGATATCAAACGTTTCAGCCAATGCCGGATGCAATACTCCCATCCACCCAATGGCTTCCTCACCCAGATATAATCGTGCTGATTTACCTGGATGCAAGGCAGGCATAGTCTCAGGTAAAAACCGAATGGGTTGTCTAAACTGCGACGCCAACGCCTCTACATCACCTTTCATATCATAGAAATCATATGAATGATTTTTTTCAGACCAATTGAGTGCGCCTGTCTCACCCATAAGCAAGCCCGCAAGCGATGGCTGCTCAGATAACTCGCCTTGTTTTGTGTCAAACACAACGCCCGTTTCAAAACAGCGGACAACCGTTTGTTGACGCGATAAATTTTGCATGAGTGCAGCCATTAAACCTGGCCAAAGACTAACACGCATTTCGGAAAGCTCTGACGACAATGGATTCAATACATTCAGCTTTTCTGCATCGGGGTAAAAAGCTTCTTGTAATGCTGGATCAACAAAACTATAACTAATCACTTCATGATAACCCCGTTCGCTTAACACAAGCGAAGCCTCTCGACTTGCTTGGTGAAACGCACTCAAAGTCCCACGTCGGAGCACACCAAAAGAGGCTTTTGGCAACAATGCATCATAACCGTGGAGTCTTGCTATTTCTTCAACTAAGTCCACTTCCAGCGCAATATCAAAACGATACGAAGGGACCTCTATCTGCCATGTTTCAGCTTCAGATATTGATACAGCCATCCCCAGAGCTTCCAGCATGGTTTTTATTGTTGCTTCAGGCACATCAAGGCCTGTGAGTTCAAGAACACGCACGGGACGAAATGAAATGCTTGTTTTAGGCAAATAGTCAGAGTTATGCGCTGAGATAACAGGGCCTGGTGTACCGCCTGCTACATCCAATAACAATGCGGTTGCATGCTCAATCATTTCTCGATGTAGGGCAGGATCAACCCCTCGTTCAAAGCGCTGTGACGCATCTGTACAGAGCCCATGCGATCTCGCAACACCCGCAATAGAACGCGGCTCAAAAAAAGCACTTTCAAAGACTATATCTTTGGTTTCAGCAGTGACGGCACTATCTAGGCCCCCCATCACACCTGCAATCGCAAGCGGCTTATCCGCATCAGCAATCAATAAAACGTCAGCATCAAATATAATTTCTTGGCCATCTAATAAAATTAATTTTTCGCCTTTCCTACTCAATCGAACATCAATCTGTCCTGAAATTTTTGACGCATCAAATGCATGCATCGGCTGACCAAATTCAATCATCACATATTGAGTGATATCAACCACCGGATGAATCGGTCGAATTCCCGCGCGTCGCAAACGCTCTTTCATCCAAAGTGGCGTGACAGCAGAAGGATTAATATCTTTGACCAAACGCAAGGCATAAGCTGGACACGCTGTTTTATCTAAAATATTAATATTAACGCTTTCAGCAATGCTATCTGGTACCGTGTGAATCACAGGCGCTTTAAAATCTGCCCCTGTCAATGCAGACACTTCACGTGCGACACCGCGCATGCTAAAACAGTCTGCACGATTCGGCGTCAGCTCAATTATTAAAATATGATCATCAAGCAATAAGTAATCTTGCAACGGTGTGCCAATGGGCGCATCGTCTGGCAGCTCTAAAATACCTTCCGCTGTGTCTTCTAAACCAAGCTCAGGTGAAGAGCAAATCATGCCGGCTGATAACTCACCGCGCAAAGCCGTTTCCTCGATGTGAATATCACCGGGTAAATCTGCGCCCGGTCGAGCTAAAGCAACTTTAAGATTTTTGCGTACGTTAGATGCACCACACACAATCTGAACAGGCTCAGCTTCACCGACATCAACCATACATACCGTGAGTTTATCAGCTTTTGGATGAGGACGTGTTTCAATCACATGTGCTACAAAAACGCCGCTGAAAGCCCCTGAAGCCGGGCTAATCTCATCGACCTCAAGGCCTGCCATCGTTAGTTTTTTAGCAAGATCTTCGGTTTTTAACGGTGTATTAACCCACTCGGAGAGCCAGGATTCACTCACTTTCATTGGCGTATCCTAATTTAGAAGTTTAAAAATTTAAAATTGTTTTAAAAAGTTCAAGTCATGCTCGAACATCATGCGTAAATCATCAATTCCAAAATAAAGCATCGCAAGCCTATCGATACCCAGTCCAAACGCAAAGCCCTGGTAAATATCAGGTGACAAATCAACTGCATTTAAAACATTGGGATGAACCATGCCGCACCCTAGAACTTCAAGCCAGCCGGTAAAGCTACAGACCCTGCATCCCTTCGCATCACATGCAGTACAGCCGATATCAACTTCAGCAGAGGGCTCTGTAAAAGGAAAATAAGATGGCCTAAAACGAACATCTACTGATTTTTCAAAAAAGAAAGCAAAAAAATCTTGTAACATACCTTTCAGGCTTGCGAGCGTAATATTTTGACTGATTTCATCAATCAATAAGCCTTCGAGCTGGTGAAACATTGGGGTATGCGTTACATCTGAATCACGGCGATACACACGTCCTGGTGCAATCAAACGAAAAGGGGGTTGACCACCTGCTTGCATTGAGCGAATTTGAACGGGTGATGTATGTGTTCTAAGTAGCCTGCCATCTCCAAAATAAAACGTGTCATGCATTGCACGTGCAGGATGATGTGAAGGAATATTTAATGATTCGAAATTATACTGCTCTGTCTCGATTTCAGGGCCATCCACCACATCAAAGCCAAGTCGCGAAAAATAATCAATAATTTTATCTCGTACTTGTGTGATGGGATGTAATGTTCCTGTGTTTGATGCACGTCCTGGTAACGTCACATCAATACGCTCACGCTGCAATTTTTCTTCTAGCGCAAGTGTTTTTAATTGCTCGTTCTTTTGTTCTAAACTCGCAATAATAGTACGTTTAACCTGATTAACTGCCTGGCCTACTTTAGGTTTTTCAGCCGGCGGCAAAGAAGAAACACCTTTCAGGATGTCCGTGAGCTTTCCTTTTTTACCGAGAAAATCAACACGAACAGCCTCAAGGGTGTCCAGGCACTGAGCTGTTTCTATTGCTTTAAGTGCCTCGTTTTCTAACTGTGTAATGTCATCAAACATGCGTTACAGACCCAAGGCCTCTTTCGCACGTGTGGCCAGTACCGCAAATGCTGCTTTATCATGAACTGCCATATCAGCCAGTACTTTTCTGTCTAACTCAACATTTGCTTTTTTAAGGCCATCAATTAATCGGCTATATGATAAACCGCTCAACCGTGCTTCCGCATTAATACGTGTAATCCAAAGTGCACGAAACTGTCGTTTTTTCTGACGACGGTCACGATAAGCATATTGACCCGCTTTAATAACGGCTTGTTTTGCAACGCGATACACGCGACTACGAGCACCGTAATAACCTTTCGCTTGTTTTAAAACTTTTTTATGACGCGCTTTGGCTGTCACACCACGTTTTACTCTTGGCATAATTTATTCTCCCCTTAACTACCTTGCAACATACGTTTCGCTAAACGTGCATCGCACGGCTTAAGACGAGTTGCCTCAACACGGGCATCACGCTTTTTCTTGGTCGTGTGCTTAGTGAGAATGTGATTTCGATTCGCCCCTCGGCGCTTAACGGCCCCACTGGACAATTTTTTGAAGCGTTTCGCCGCTCCACGATGTGTTTTTAACTTTGGCATAACGTTTGTAACTCCGCATTTAACATCATATCAACATAATATGAGTTGCATTATTTTTTCTTCGGTGATAACACCATCAAAAGCTGCCTACCTTCGCGTTTTGCATGCTGTTCGACCACAGCAAATTCAGCTGTGTCTCCTTTCACGCGCTCGAGAATACGCATCCCCAAATCTTGGTGTGCCATTTCACGCCCTCGAAAACGAAGGGTTACTTTGACTTTATCGCCATTGGCTAGGAAACGTGTCAGGTTGCGTAGCTTGACCTGATAATCTCCTTCTTCCGTTGTTGGACGGAATTTTACTTCTTTGATTTGTATCTGCTTTTGTTTTTTGCGCGACTCCGCTTGCTTCTTGCTCGCTTCAAACAAAAATTTTCCGTAATCCATCACACGACAAACTGGCGGTCTAGCTGTAGGCGAAATTTCAACCAAATCAAGCCCGCTCTCATCGGCTATATGCAGCGCCTCTCTTAAAGAAACAATGCCTGCCTGCTCGCCCTCTGCATCGATCAAACGAACTTCAGGGACCTTGATTTGCTCATTAATTCGCGCGCGATCGCTATCACGCTTGCTTGGTGCACTAATGGTTTAATCCTCCAACTGGTTCAACACGACTCTTCGTGTTTATTTCATCCAAAAGCTTTGTGCAAAATGCATCAACTGACATTTGGCCTAAATCTGTACCATCACAAGAACGGACACTAACGAGGTCTTGATCAACCTCTTTATCCCCTACAATTAATAAGTACGGCACTTTTTGTAAAGTGTGCTCGCGGATCTTAAAGCCTATTTTCTCATTTCTCAAGTCAAAATGTGCACGAATGTGATTTTTTTTCAAAATTTCATGCATTTTTTTACCATATTCGTGTTGTTTTTCACTTATCGACATTAAAACGACTTGTGTTGGCGCCAACCAAAGCGGTAATTTCCCAGCATAATGCTCGATTAAAATTCCCATAAAGCGCTCAAAACTGCCTAAAATGGCTCGATGAATCATAACCGGTGTTTTTTTAAGGCCATCTTCAGCAATATATTGTGCATCCAGACGCTCAGGCATTGAAAAATCAATCTGAAACGTGCCGCACTGCCAAATGCGTCCCAGTGAGTCGGTCAGCGAGCACTCTATTTTAGGACCATAAAAAGCACCTTCACCCGGCGCATCCTCCCAGTCCATCCCTTGCTCTCGCAATGCATTTGCCAAGGCTGTTTCAGCTTTATCCCATACCGCGTCACTACCAACACGCTTTTCGGGTCGAAGGGCCAAACGATAACTCATCTGCCCAAAACCAAAATCAGCATAAACCGACTGCACCAACTTTAAAAGCATCACTGTTTCTGATTGGATTTGATCTTCCGTACAAAAAACATGTCCATCATCTTGCACAAAATTACGCACGCGCATCAAGCCATGCAATGCCCCTGAAGGCTCACAACGATGACAATTCCCATGCTCTGCATATCGAAGGGGTAAATCACGATAGCTTTTTAAGCCTTGATTATAAACTTGTACATGACAAGGACAGCTCATAGGCTTAACGGCATAATCGCGATTTTCTGTTTCCGTTAGAAACATATTCTCACGAAAATTGTCCCAGTGCCCTGATTTTTCCCACAAAATTTTATCAACTAGCTGTGGTGTTCTAATTTCTTGATAATCAAACTCAGCTAAGCGCTGACGGATGTAATCTTCGAGTATACGATAAATTGTCCATCCTTTGGCATGCCAAAAGACCATCCCCGGAGCCAAATCTTGAAAGTGAAATAAATCTAATGCTTTTCCGATTTTTCGATGATCGCGTTTCTCTGCTTCTTCAATACGAAACAAATAAGCTTTAAGGGCTTTTTTATCGGCCCAAGCCGTGCCATAGACACGCTGAAGCATGGTGTTATTCGCATCCCCGCGCCAATAAGCCCCTGCAAGTTTTGTTAGCTTAAATGCTTTTAAAAAACCAGTCGATGGCACATGGGGGCCTCTACATAAGTCTTCAAAATCACCTTGCTTGTATAACGAGAGCACTTCATCTTCTGGAATATCCCGAATGATTTCTGCTTTATAGTGTTCACCTAAGCCCTCAAAATAGGCAATCGCTTCGTCACGGGGTAACTCTCGACGTGTCAGCGGTAAATTTTGTTTGGCCAGTGCATGCATTTTTTCTTCAATACGGGCTAAATCATCAGGTGTAAAAGGCCTGTCAAATGCAAAATCATAAAAAAAACCGTCTTCTATCACAGGTCCTATGGTTACTTGCGCTTTAGGAAAAAGAATTTGTACGGCCTGTGCTAACAAATGTGCCGTTGAATGCCGAATAATATCTACGGCTTCTGGTGATTTCTCTGTAATCAGCGCCAGTTGACTATCGCTTGAAATTGTATGGCTCATATCAACCAATATATCATTCAAAAAAGCGGCCAATGCGGCTTTTGCAAGACCAGGCCCGATGCTTTTCGCCACATCAAGGACCGTAACAGGTGCATCAAACGGCAATTTTTTCCCGTCTGGCAAAGTGATTGTTAGCATGTTGGATTCTCATCAAATCTGATGGTAGGCACGAGTGGGATCGAACCACCGACCACCACCATGTCAAGGTGGTGCTCTACCGCTGAGCTACGCGCCTATATTTACAGGCCGCAATTATAACGAAGCCAAGCGCTTTTCGCAATCATAAAAAAGAATCTTCTGCTATCGCGTTTCGCAAAGAATTAAATTAAACTAAAGCTTATAGAACGCTGTTCAATCACTTGAGAAAGTGATAAAATAGAGCGCAATAACCTCTTTTAGAAAGCAGAAACACCATGATCTTACATTACCTGTTTCTTTTAGGCATTTCTGTTGAAGCCATCAGCGGGGCCATTGCCGCAGGCCGAAAACGCATGGACTTTTTTGGTGTTATTTTTATTGGATGTATCACAGGACTCGGCGGCGGCATGGTGCGTGATATTATTTTTAATACACACCCCATTTCATGGGTTGCACATCCATACTACCTGCTATATACCTCGGCATTTGCGCTTTTAACCATTTGTATCCCCGCAAAACTGACTCGTGTAACAAAGCTTTTCTTGGTACTGGATGCTTTAGGACTGGCTGCTTTTACAATTATTTCAACACAACGCCTGCTCGCATACGGCTTGTCTGATGTCGTCTCTATTTTAGGGGGATTAATCGCAGGTATCTCAGGTGGTATGTTGCGCGATATTTTATGCAATGACATCCCGCTGGTCCTTCGAAATGAGCTTTATGCTGTTGTTGCACTCATGGGTGCTATAATTTATGTGGTCCTCGGTCACTTGGATGCAAACAACAATCTTAATATCACTCTGACCGTTTTATTTATTTTTATTGCTCGCATACTTGCTATCCGCTTTCATATAGAAGTGCCTAAGTTTAATTATACCGAGAGTTTAAAAAAACGAAGTAAGCAATTAAAAAAATAAATGGGGACCAAACAGGCCCCCATTTATTTCGTTATTTTTTGCTTGATTTAACGCATACCACCGTCACGTGGTTGTTTTTTAGGTGGCGCTTTTTTAGG
>JAALKW010000020.1 GCA_011087865.1 Legionellaceae bacterium | reverse complement strand
ATCACTACCACATCGTGATCTTGTCTTAAAATGGCCCGAAGCCCTCGTGCAAATGTCATTTCAACTTTAGGATTCACCTGTGTCTGACCTATCCCGGGCAAATCATACTCTATCGGATCCTCAATCGTTAAAATATTACGACTCACTTGATTGAGTTCTGTTAACATGGCGTAAAGTGATGTGGTTTTACCCGAGCCTGTTGGGCCTGTCACCAATAAAATACCATGCGGCGCTGATATCATTTTTTTAATATGCACTAAAGTATCTTTTGGCATACCTAATACATTTAAATCCAGTGCTGCAGATTGTTTATCTAGAATACGTAACACAATCCGTTCACCATGATTGGATGGCAGTGTCGAAACGCGAACATCAATACGATGTCCCCCAATCTTCAGTGCAATGCGCCCGTCTTGCGGCACCCGTTTTTCTGCAATATCTAATTTAGCCATCACTTTAACGCGTGAAATTACAAGTGGTGCGATACCGCGTTGTATTTCAAGAATTTCTTGTAAAACCCCATCTACCCGGTTACGAACGACCACACGATGTTCATAGGTTTCAATATGAATATCAGAAGCTTTTTGTTTAATGGCTTGCGTAAATAATGCATTTAATAGCCTAATAATCGGTGCTTCATCACGGTTATCTAATAAATCTTCACCGGTTGGCACTTGCTCTGCCAATTGCATTAAATCCCAGTCGTCTTCCATTCCTTGGGTTGCATCTAAAATAGATGATTGTGATTCATACGCATCGGCAAGGTATTTTTGAAACAATACAGGAGACACTTCACGGGTTAATAATTCTGTTTCTGTAAAGCGACGAATTTCTAAAAAAACATGCATGGGCGTATCTGGCAAGTGCACTATTTCGGCTAAACCGTCTTCATCAAATCCTATGATAGCAACGCCATGTTTTTTTGCAAAAACATACGGCAACCGTGGTATTTTTTCTCGAATATCCATGCGCTATTTTTGATTTTTGGAGTAATTAAAAGGCCTTGGCAATTTGGCTTGTGTTAATGGCTTTAAAACCGAATCACGATTTTTTGGATCAAATGCTTCTTGTGCTCGAGAAATATTTAATTGCTCAAGCCGGGTATCATTATATTTTGCACCAGAGACATTGACTGTACTTGCTTCCGTACGAAGAATAACTGGCCTGATAAATACCATTAAAACTTTTTTCTCACGATTTTTGATATTCTTTTGAAATAAGCGCCCAATGCCTGGAATCTCGCCTAAAATAGGCACGCTCAAATTATCACTCGCTAAACTATCTTGAATTAACCCACCTAAAATCACAACATCGCCACTATCTACATGTACCGACGTCACAATCGCACTGATACTAAAAGTAGGTAATGCGCCCCCTTCACCGGCCAATGGATCTAAGGTATCAAGGCCTTCATCAATTTGCATTTGAATGCCTTGGCCTCGTGTAATTTGTGGCCTTACATATAAATGCAGTGCAACGTTCATCCGATCATAGGTCGTAAATGGGCTGGCTGTTGTTGTGCCTCCCGCATTATTTGGATATTGAGATGTCGCCACTGAAACCTGCTTACCAACCAAAATTTTAGCTTGTCTATTATCTAAAACCACCACTGATGGCGTAGACAAAATATTGGCTTTATGCTGCCTTGCTAAAGCATAAATTTGTGCTTGAAAATCTTTCAGTGAGGTATTGCCATTTAAAACAGCAAAGCCTGGTCTAAAGCTATTTGGATCATGTGTCTCTTGGTTAATGCTTCCCCATTCAACACCTAAGTTTTTAAAATCACTTTCATTGATTTCGGCGACCATTCCTTCTACTAAAAGCTGAGCGGGTTTAATATCCAGCTGGCTCACAACTGATTTTAAAGTTCTAATCAAAGCTGTTGGGCCGTTGATAATCACAGAATTTGTATTAGGTTCTGCAATAATCTGAACCATCGGTTTAGTGCCAGATTCTGTTTGACTGGCCCCGGCATTGGCTGGCGCATTGACGTTTAATCCAAGTGTATCTCCTGAAGCCGCAGCCTGTACATTGACAATCCCTGATTCAGGATTTGTACTGTCTAGCGCAGGTCTTGTAATGGTACCGATGGTTGTCCCCACGGTTCCACTGAAGTTTGCCTGAGCAATACCCGCTAAAATGGGTACAATGTCTTCTGCGCGCATATAATGCAAATAAACCACTTGCGTATGACTATCTGCCGAAGGATTCTCTTTGCCATCTAATTTTAAAATTAAAAGCCTTAAACGGAGTCTATCTGCTTTGCTGCCACTGATTAACACCGAGTTACTTCTATCATCAGCCGCCAAAGTGAGTTGTGGGCCTGTACCAACGCTCGGTTGCGTGGTCAATAAATCACGCAAGGTATTGACCATATCCATAGCCAAAGAGCTCTTCAGCGGTACAACATCAATCGCATTTCCAGATGAAATATCAACTTGATGAATAATATCCGTCATTTGTTTAATATTATTAGCGCGTCCAGACAAAATCAGCATGTTTGTAGGCGCATACGCAGACACAATACTCCACTGGGGCATCAAGGGTCTTAAAACAGGCACCAATTGATCAGCTAAAACATGCTCAACAGGAATGACTTGTACCACCAAATCATCCCCACTGTCAGGGTTATGAATATTATTCGGCGCTTGTAAGCCATCAGGCGATTGAGTCCTTGCATCCATATTAGGTAATATTTTAATGACATCGCCATTAGGAACCGCAGCATAACCAGACACTTGGAGAGCCGATAAAAACACAGGATATAAGGCTTTATCTGAAATAGGCGTGCTTGAAAAAATAGATATTTTACCTTGCACTCTTCGATCAATAATAAAATTTTTGCCGGTGATACGAGAAACTTCCGCGATGACGGCTCTAATCTCTACATCATGTAAATTCCAAAGTTTGCTTTCAGTCATGTTTTTGGGGTTAGATGATGTATGCGCTGCCGATTGACGCGCCGCATTATCCCAATTACCCGGCTGAGGGGCGACTTCGCTATTCCCCATTTGCTGATTTGATGTGTTTACTTTAGACGAGTTTATTTCTGCCTTGGGTGTACTTTGCAAAGTACTCCCCAGTGCATGGGCATTTGGCTCGGGCTGTGTTTCACTTTTTACGGCTGATCCTAGACATAAAAAAGCACTTAAAAAACAGCATATAAAGGTTGGCGTACGCATCAAATCATTTAAATACCTAAAAAACTCGCTTTATCATACCTGATTTTAATCGAAGTACATAGTACTTTATGTTATTAGAGCATCAAACCGTTTTTATTTTTTACAAATTACGGCTGCTTTTATGCTTTTTTTTCGATTGCATCTTTTCTTGCCAGGTTTGTAGCATTACATAAAAAGCAGGGACAAAAACAACCGCAAGACAGGTGGATGCAAGCATTCCACTACTCACAGCAATACCAATAGAACGCCTTGCATTTGCCCCTGCCCCACTTGCAAATACAAGCGGCATCATCCCTAAAATAAACGCAAACGAAGTCATCAAAATCGGTCTAAATCTTTTTTGAGCGCCAATCAGTGCCGCATCAATAATAGATTTATGATGCAACTCTCGCTCTTCCCTTGCCACCTCAACGATGAGAATCGCATTTTTTGCGGCCAGTGCAATTAATAATAAAATACCGATTTGGGTATACATATTATTTGAAATTTTTAAAATCAATAACACCGATACCGTCCCCACCAAGGCTAAAGGCACACTAAAAATAACCGAAAGCGAGGTAATCCAGTTTTCATATTGCCCAGCTAAAATTAAATACACCAGTATCAGCGACAGTATAAAAATATAATAACTCATATTGCCCGCTACTTTTTCTTGGTACGCTGTGCCTGTCCATTCAAACGACATGCCTTTCGGTAAAACCTGATTGGCTAATTCCTCCAATACATCAATTGCTTGCCCTGAACTATACCCATCGCTTGCCATGCCATAGATATTGCTTGACGGGTACAAATTATACAGTGAAATAATCGAGGGACCAACGGCCGAAAACATATCTGTTAGCGTACCTAATGGCACCATTTGACCTTTGTTATTTCGCACATGATACTTGCGTACATCATCAATCGTCATTCTTGAGTCTGCATCAGCTTGTACATACACTTGAAAGACTTGCCCATATTTTGCAAATAAATTCACAAAAGAAGAGCCTAAATACGTTTCTAATGCATTGGTCGCATCCCCTATGCTAACACCCAACGACTCAGATTTTTGTCTATCAATCGGTGCCGAAAGTTGTGGTGCACTGGCCCTAAACGATGTCATTAAGTTTTGAAACTCTGGCTGCTTATCTGCATATTTTAATAATTGATCCGTTGCATTTTGTAATTTCTGATAATCAAAACTGCCATCTTTTAATTCGATTTGCATCTGAAAGCCACCAGACAATCCAAGCCCTTGAATCGGTGGCGGCACCAACACCAAGACATTGGCATCTAGCGTTTTTTTTGCGATGGCATTCAACTGCTCATAAAGCGATTTTAAATCACCCTTTTTTCCACGCTTAGACCAATCTTTGAAAACAATATATATCGTCCCGCCATTTGAGAGTATTGCATTATTATCAAGCAAAGAAATACCATCGATGCCAATAATATTCTCTACGTCTTCCATGTGGCTAATTTCAGTTGTTAGTGCCTTCAGTTTCGCCTTTGTCCGCTCCAAAGATGCGCCATCAGGTAACTGTACATTGAGCATCATATAGCCCTGATCTTCAATCGGAATAAACCCTGTCGGAATGCGGGTGAGTCCTATAATCGCAAGCAGAACAAGTGCACCCCCAATCAAACACACTTTTCCACTGTCATGAATATACTGTTCAATATGATGCATATAACGCTTTTCTAATGGATAATAAAAATCATCAAACGCTCGGAAAATAAAATTTTTCTTTTTTTCAGTATCAACAGGCTTAAGCCACATGGCACACTGCGTGGGTTTAAGACTTACCGCATTAATCGCACTAATAAATGCTGTCGCTGCAATCACCAAAGCAAATTGTGCATACATTGCGCCAGTAAGCCCCGGAATAAAACCCGCAGGGACAAAAACAGCCATCAAAACCAATGTAATCCCAATGATAGGCCCCATCAGCTCTGACATGGCTAAAATAGACGCTTCTTTGGGCTCGTTCTTTTGCTCTATTTTTTGAGTCACGCCTTCAACGATGACAATCGCATCATCAATCACAATACCGATGGCAAGTACCAAGGCAAATAAAGTCAGTAAATTAATCGAATAACTCAAAACAAGCATCGCAAAAAAAGCACCTATGATCGTCACAGGGACAGTGGTTGCCGGCACCAAGGTGGCACGCGTATTTTGTAAAAATAACAAAATGACCAACAATACCAAAAATCCTGCTTCATAGAGCGTATGATATACCTCATGAATCGATGCATTCACAAAAGTAGTGGTATCAAAAGGAATCGCATATTCAATACCCGCTGGAAAACTTTCAGCCATTTTAGCAACGGTTTTTCGTACATCCTCTGCAACCTCTAATGCATTTGCCTCTGGCAACTGATAAATCGCAATAGCGGCGGTGGGTTTATTATTTAGCGTTGCAAACTGATTATAACTCGAGGAACCCAATTCAACGCGTCCTATATCACGGATTCGAATGATTCTTGCGCTACTACTACTATTCAGGCTATTCATACTTTTAACTTTTGCCGTTTGATTGGGGTTTGTTGCATCACTTTTGACAATAATATCTGAAAATTTATCTGGATCGGCTATTTGACCTGGAACATTCACTGTAAACTGATAGGCTTGCTTCCCTGTATCCGGCGTCCCTGCAATTTGGCCGGCTGAAATTTGTTTGTTTTGATTGCTAATGGCATCCAGAACATCTTTAGGATTCAGTGAGTAAGCGTACATTTTTTTAGGATCAAGCCACACGCGCATGGCATAATTACCCGCACCAAATACGTTGACATTACCAACGCCTGGTAAACGAGCCAGCTCATTTTGCATATTTATCGTCGCATAATTATTCAAAAACAAACCATCAAACGTATTATTAGTTGCCGTCAGTGTGACGAACTGTAATATCGCTGTAGATTTCTTTTGAACGACAACACCTTGTTTTTGGACCGAATCTGGTAACTGTGCCATGGCCGCTTGCACCCGACTTTGCACCAAGACTTGTGCAAAATTCATGTCAGTCCCAATCTTAAACGTAATGATCAGGGTATAATTACCCCCATTCGTGCTGGTCGATTGCATGTATAACATATCCTCAACGCCATTCACTTGTTTCTCTATAGGCAGCGCAACCGTTTTAATCAGCGTTTTTGAGTCAGCACCAGGATAAGTGGTTGTCACTTGAATCGTTGGTGGCACAATTTCAGGATATTGTGAAATCGGTAAGACTTTCATGGCAACCAAACCAAGAAACACAATAATAATTGCAATCACGTTAGATAAAACTGGGCGTTCAATAAAAAATTTAGAAATCATTTTTTCTTCTTCTCATCAAATATTGGATGAACTAAATTGCCCTCTGATGCACTTTGTAGGCCTTTTATAATAATATTGTCATTTTTTTCAATGCCACTTGAAATGGCACGTATTCCGTTTTCAAGTGGGCCTAAAACAACACGTTTTAATACCACATGATTTGTTTTATCTATCAATAACAAATAAGGGCCGACTTGATCATATTGAAGTGCTGTATCAGGTACAGTAAGCCTTGGCACGGGAGAGCCCAGTGCTATTTTGATTTGAACAAATAAACCCGGCAGTAAAACCAAAGTATTATTTGGCAGTAATGCTCGAAACTCTAAAGTACCGGTTGATGCATTAAGCCCCGTGTTAATAAAATCCAGTTTACCTTTAAATTTGTAATCTTCCCCTGTAGGTAGGTTTATCTCAACGGGTACTTGTTTAATGACTTTCTCATCAATATCTTGTGCTTTGATGGCTGCTCTTAGGGCAATTAAGTCAATTTCGTTTAAATTAAAATAAACATAGATAGGATTCAGTTGCTCCATGGTTGCTAAAATAGTAGCAACGCCATGTCCAACCAAATTTGCTTTATCTACTAGATGTCGTCCAATACGACCATCAAAAGGCGCTTTAACACGCGTATAACTGTAATTAATTTTAGCTATCACGACCTTTTCTTTGGCTTTCTCAACTTCGGCAGTTGACGCTTCACTTTTCGCAAGCCATTTTTGAACATTACTAAGAGACGTTGCATTTTGCTTATACATTCTTTTTTGGCGGGCATACTCTAATGCATCGTACGTATGTATCGCTTCTTGTGCGACAAGCCCTGCTTTTGCTTCTTTTAATTTAGCAAGATACGGCTCGGGTTCAATTAAAAATAATGTTTTGCCTTTTTCAATAAAACTACCATCACTAAAATTAATTTCATCTAAATAACCTTCTACACGAGCCACTAAATCAACAGCATTAAATGCAACTGTATTACCTGTTTGGGTTACATATTCTGACATCGGTATAGACAGAGGATGGGCCACTTGAACCGTTGGTGGGGGCACTTTAACCGTTCGGTATTTTGCATTGTAATAATGAATAAGATTAATCATGAGTAAAATAATTAAAATAATACGTGTTATTTTTTTAAATCTTTCCGCTTTAACTGAATCCATGTGCATCACCAAGTAGGAAAATAAAGTGTTTTAAATTGTGCTTGTTTTGTTTCTGGTACCTCATGATTTTTTTGCAGCAACAAGTTGCCCCAGTTTGTTCTTTTTGCCATAGCTTGTTTAATATTTTCAGGAATGAAATCAGATTTGTTTCGAATTTGCCAGCCTCCTCCCAGTGCACGATATAAATCAACCAGTGCTTTAGGAACATCAGTTCTTGCATTAACCAGTGAGGTTTGTGTATACAACTGTTGCTGTTGCACATAAAGCACTGCTGTATAACCTGTCTCACCTTCTCGATATTGAATCAACGTTAACTTCGTAGCTTGCATTGCGGCGCGTACAGCTTCTTCATAGTGCTTCACTGATTTTTTCGTTTCTATGTAACGCGTCATGCTATCTTGTACTTCTTTTTGAGCCGTCAAAATAACATTCATATAATTCAAGAGCTTTTCTTGGAATAACGCATCTTGCAGACGTACCATATTCGTGATTTGACCATAATTAAGAATGGGCCAAAGCAGTCCTGGTCCTCCGACGGTATTGCGATTGGCCCAGTTAAACATTTCAGATAATTTTGCACCATTGATTGTATTGCCAGCAAAATAAAAACTACCCCCTAAAGAAAAGGCAGGAAAAAGTTCCGCTTTTGTTGCACCTATCATTTCTGAGTGAGTGATTGCACTAAGTCTTGCTTGACTCACATCAGGGCGTCTTAAAAGCATTTCTCGAGGAATACCGACTTCTACCGTATTAGGAGCTTTGGGTATGCCATATTGCTTTTGCAGTAATCCATCAATACGATTCGGTGTCATGCCAAGTAAAACAGCAAGCGCATCTTTTTGTACTTGTAATTGGCTAATGAGCCCCGGCAAGATAGCTCTTGTTTCGGCAAGCTGTGTTTTTGCTTCTTCAACATCCCGTAGACTCACAGCCCCTGCTCTATAACGCGAAGTGGTAAGCGCCAAGCTGTTTTCTTGTAACCTAATATTTTGATTGGTAATTTGAATCAGAGACTCACTGCCTCTTATTCCCACATAATGATTTGCAATATCAGACGTCATGGTTACCAGTGCATTGTCATATGCGGCAATCGAAGACAAAAAGTTCGCATCATTGGCTCGAACCGAACGCCTAAATTTCCCCCAGAAATCAGTTTCCCAATTGGCAGAAAAACCAAGTAAAGCGGCATCGAAACTACCTGGGAGTACATCTTGTAAATAAGAGCCCCCAATACGATAAGCTAAATAATTACCATTCATGGTTTGCATTTGAGGATAAAGCACACCGACCGACTGGGCTAATTGCGCACGCGATTGCAAAATGTGTACGCCTACGATTTGCAGTGTTAGATTATTATGATACCCATGATAGATAAGCTGCGTGAGATTAGGATCATTAAAAACCTCCCACCATTTATCTTGTTTGAATTTTTTTTCTTGAACAGACCCGTCTTTTTTAGCCCAATGCTTTGCAACATCGGTTTTGGGCTCTTTATAATCAGGACCGACCATACAAGCCGTTAAACATAAGCATGCGAATAAAGCTGATTTTTTTAACGAGTGATTTAGCAATTTAGGCGAGTCTTTTTTACTCCATACTAGCACGTAATTTTTATTTAGTAAGCCTTAAATTTATCTGTATAACCGACCTTACGCAGAGCCTTTTTCTTTATTTATTTTTTTGCATTGCTTTAGAGCGAAAGTAATGCAAAAAAATAAATAGAGATGAGTAACGATTAAAACTGTTCTGGGAAACCCCGAAAGGTATAATAATAAAAATATAATAGATGGTGGCTATGGGTGGACTTGAACCACCGACCTCAGCATTATGAGTGCCGCGCTCTAACCAACTGAGCCACATAGCCAACTGTGGGGCGATTTTCGCCTTTTATTTAAACGCTGTCAAGCCTGTCGCCAAGTTGTTTCTGTAATATTATCTTCAAGCTCAATGCCATTTGATAAAAGTTCATCACGAATGGCGTCTGCTTTTGCAAAATCACGTGCAATACGAGCCTCATTTCGTGCTTCAATTAAGGCTTCGATTTTATCAGCTGAAATAGTATTGGCATCTATCTTGGCTTTTAAGAATACATTCGGATCGTTCTGAAGCAAACCTAAAATACCTGCCAAGTGCTTTAGTGTTACAGCAAGCGATAGAGAAGCCGTTTTATTTACTTCGTGACTCAGTTGAAATAGCACGGATAATGCTTCTGGCGTATTAAAATCATCTTGCATCGTGGCTTCAAAGCGTTTAACCCAAACATCATCTAATTGAGAGTCAGCATCGACATCAATGCTTCTTAAAGTTTGATATAAACGAGTTAATGCTTTTGAAGCAAGCATGAGATTCTCTTCAGAGTAATTTAAAAAACTTCTATAGTGACTGCTGAGTAAAAAATATCTTAATACCTCAGGTTGATATTTTTTTAATACCGCTTCAATCGTAAAAAAATTACCCAGTGATTTAGACATCTTTTCATTATTCACCTGCAACATGCCTACATGTAGCCAATAATTTGCAAATGTTTTACCTGTTGCTCCTTCACTTTGGGCAATTTCATTTTCATGATGGGGAAACTGTAAATCTAAGCCGCCACCGTGAATATCAAACTGCTCACCTAAGGCATCCATTGCCATCGCAGAGCATTCAATATGCCAACCGGGTCGCCCCGCCCCAAACGGTGAAGGCCAACTTGGCTCACCTGGTTTTGCTGCCTTCCATAAAACAAAATCAAGCGCTGATTGCTTGCCTTCTTGTACATCCATCCGTACCCCTGATTTTAAGCTATCTACATCTTGATTAGATAATTTACCATAGCCTGAAAAAGCAGATACATCATAACACACATCACCTGATTCACTTAAATAAGCATGCTTATTTTTAATTAAACGCTCAATCAATTGAATAATAGAAGCAATATGCTCTGTTGCACGAGGTTCATGCGTTGGGCTTAAGCAGCCTAACGCTTTTGCATCATGATGCATCGAAGCAATATATTGTGTGGTTAAATCATCGATTGAAATATCACGCTGAATGGCACGATCAATAATTTTATCATCAATATCCGTAATGTTGCGTACAAACGTTACATCATAACCCGCAGCACGCATAAAGCGCACCATCACATCAAACGCGACCATGGCACGTGCATGCCCCATATGGCACGCGTCATACACCGTAATACCACAGACATATAATTTAATCTGACCGGGTGTCATCGGCTTAAAACGCTCTTTTTGACGCGTGAGCGAGTTATATATATCAAGTGCCAGCATTTAATTTACCCCATGTATCTTTCAAGTGAACGACGCGATGAAATATTTGCGTGGCCCCTGCTTCATCCAATGTATTCACACAATAGTATCCTAAGCGCTCAAACTGAAAAACTTCGCCGACTTTTTGATGCATTAACATCGGCTCAGCATAAGCAGTTTGAATGCTCAGTGAGTCATGATTTAAAAACTGCATGAAATCATCTTCACGCGCAGGATTTTCATCATGAAATAATCTATCGTATTGATAGACCGTAATAGGGTACGCCGTACTCACAGACACCCAGTGAATCACGCCTTTGACTTTCCGACCTTCGGGTTTTTTACCCAAAGTTTCTTTATCATAGGTACAACGCAACTCTAAAAGCTCACCTGCTTCATCATAAATCATCTCTTCACAACGAATCACATACGCATTTCTTAAACGCACTTCTTTATCTGGTGCCAAACGAAAATAACCTTTAACCGGCTCAGCCATAAAATCACTGCGTTCAATATAAATTTCACGCGAAAAAGGCAATTCTCGTGTATCTGTTTGAATCATTTCCACTTGATCTTCAGGATAATTTTCAATAATTATTTTAATCGGATCAAAAACACAAAGCGCGCGCTTCGCTGTTTGATTTAATGCATCTCGCACACAGCCTTCTAACACCCCCATATCAATCACAGAATCACTTTTAGACACCCCCGTCATCTCACAAAAGTGTCTTAATGCTTCTGGTGGATAACCTCGCTTTCGCATGCCTCGCAGGGTCGGCATACGTGGATCATCCCATCCATCCACCACGTTTTCTTCAACTAATCACCGTAATATACGCTTGCTCGTGATGGTATGCGAAACATTCAAACGCGCAAACTCTGTTTGTACAGGACGCGCAGGAACCGATAAATGCTCAATAAACCAATCATATAAAGGCCTGTGATCTTGAAACTCAAGGGTACACAGTGAATGCGTGATAAGCTCTAAGGCATCAGATAAAGGATGCGCAAAATCATACATCGGATAAATACACCAAGCATCGCCCGTACGCGGATGTGTTGCATGACGAATACGATAAATAGCAGGATCTCGCATATTTAAATTACCCGCTTGCATATCTATTTTTGCACGTAATACATGCTCACCTTCTTTAAATTCACCGGCTTTCATGCGCTGAAATAAATCTAAATTATCTGTGATACTACGTGTACGATATGGGCTGTTTTTCCCACCTTCTGTGAGCGTACCACGGTATGCTCGCATTTCATCTGCCGTTAAACTATCAACATAGGCTAAATCTTTTTTAATTAAATCACAGGCAAAATCATAAAATGCCTGATAATAGTCCGATGCATGTGTTTTCTTAGCCCACTCAAATCCAAGCCAATGAACATCTTCTTCGATGGCACGCGCAAACACTTCTTCCTCACGAATAGGATTCGTGTCATCAAAGCGCAAATAACACTGGCCTTTAAATAAATCCGCCAATCCAAAACTCACACAAATCGCTTTGGCATGCCCTATATGTAAATAACCATTGGGCTCCGGCGGAAAGCGGGTCATAATCTCTTGATGTTTTCCTGATGCTAAATCAGCTTGTATTTTTTGATAAATAAAATGCTTTAATTCAGATGCGGCATCATCAGTCATATTCACTCCAAAACAGCTTAAAATTTTTTAATAATAGAATTAATTATTTAATTGCCCTAAAAACCAAGGTCCCACCATCAATGATGCTAACTTAAATTTATCAGGATAGGTCACATTAACCAAATATAATCCATACGGTGGCGCTGTTTCAGCCCCTTTTTTTCTATCTTTTGATGCTAGCACATCTTGAACCCAATCAACTGTTTCACGTCCTTGCCCAACCGCCATGATAACACCCGCAATATTTCGAACCATATGATGCAAAAAAGCATTGGCTGTAATATCTAAAATAACCAAATCACCACGACGAAACACTTGAATGGCTTGCACCTCACGAACAGGGGTTTTAGCATTACAATGCACCGCCCGAAACGATGTAAAATCATGCTCACCCAATAAAAACTGAGAGGCCTCATGCATGAGGTTATGATCAAGCCGTCTTGATTGCCAGGTCACATTACCTTGTAAGAGTGATTGCCTAATTGCTGCATTATAAATCACATAGCGATAGCGCCTGGACACCGCAGAATACCGCGCATGAAAATCATCTGAAATCTCTTGCCCCCACTTCACACAGACATCTTTCGGCAAGACCGCATTCGTACCATGCACCCAAGCACGCACACTACGTGCATTGTCAGGCTCAAAATGAACCACCTGATGCGTTGCATGCACCCCTGTATCCGTCCGCCCAGAATACACAACACGAACCTCATGATTTGCCACCTGACTTAAGGCCTGTTCCAAAACAGCTTGTACTGTACGAAGTCCTGGTTGCGATTGCCAACCGTGATACTGACTGCCATCGTACTCAATAATCAAGGCAATTCGCATATGAAACCCGTTTAATTTATATTTATCAATGCCAGAGCATTTGTTTTTAAAAAAAGCAATGTATAATAGGCCTCACTGTTTGTCAAAACGCATTCACTTTACAAGGCTTAGTTTATCAGGATGACTGCTTCTTTATTAAATGGAAAACAACTGGCCTTAACACGGCTCGAAACCATCAAAACAAACGTTGCGAATCGTGTGCGTTCAGGTCAAAGGCCACCCGGTCTTGCCGTCATATTGCTAGGCAACGATCCTGCCTCAGAGATTTATGTGAATCATAAACATAAAGCCTGCAAAGCTGCTGGATTTTATACTTTATCTTATCATTTACCTTCTGAAACCACTGAATCAGATCTGATTGAATTAATTGATTCACTCAATGAAAATACAGCAATAGATGGTATTTTGGTCCAACTTCCTCTGCCCCCTCACATTGCGTCACGAGCCATTATTGAGCGTATTTTACCGACAAAAGATGTCGATGGCTTTCATCCTTATAATTTAGGGCGACTGGCCCAAGGTGAGCCAACCCTTCGCCCCTGTACGCCATATGGCATGATGAAATTACTCGAACACCATGACATTAACCCTCAAGGCTTACATGCGGTTGTCATTGGCAAATCAAATATTGTGGGTCGACCCATGGCACTTGAATTATTGCTAGCAAAAGCAACCGTGACGCTATGTCATCGTGCCACAAAAAATTTGGAACAACATGTTCGGCAGGCTGATTTATTAATTAGTGCGACCGGAAGCAAAGATATTATCCCTACCCACTGGTTTCATGAGCAACAAATTATATTTGACGTTGGCATGCATCGTGAAGCCAACGGAAAAGTAAGAGGTGACATTGATTTTAATCAAGCCAAAGAAAAAGTGGCATGGATAACCCCTGTACCGGGCGGTGTTGGCCCGATGACCATCAGCTGCTTACTTGAAAACACCTTAACCATGGCTGAGAAAAATACTTAATCATATTATTTATCTAGATCAAACTCATCCCAGTCGAAGTCACCTTCAAGTTCGCCATCAAAATCTTCAAGTTCGTTTTTTAGGCGCTTACGGTCTAGTTTATCTTCAAGCATGCGTCTCACTTCACGACGATGCTGAACAACGGCACTATCTTCTTTGTCATGCTGTGTATTTCTAGTCATAGTAGACTCCTTTGTTTCAAAGGTTATACTCAACAGTATAGTCACAAAAAATGAAGCTTATGATTATGTCCGTTCTATTTTTAAAAGCCTTTCAAGACAATTATATTTGGATTATTCAGCAAACGTCCAGCTTTATTTGTATCGATCCAGGTGATAGTGCCCCTGTTTTGGCCTTTGCTGAAAAGCAAGCGCTTGAATTAAAAGCTATTTTAATCACACACGATCATGCCGATCACATCGGTGGCGTTCAATCCCTGATGAAGCATTTTCCAAATGCAGTGATTTATCGACCTGAAGATCAGATAGCCACCATTACGCTTGGTAATTATATTTTCAATCAATTAGACACACCAGGACACACAGCAAATCATGTTTGCTACTTTGAACCCAATCACCACTGGCTGTTTTGTGGGGATACTTTATTCTCTGCTGGCTGTGGTCGTGTATTTGATGGCAGTTTTGAAGATTTATTCCAATCCCTTCAAACCTTGAAACAATTGCCAGATGATACAAAAATATTTTGTGCGCATGAATATACCCGTGACAATTTAAAATTTTCACTAAGCGTCGAACCCGATAACCAAGCGGCACAAAGGCATTTAAATTTACTAGCAGCGAAGCCCACTCAAACCTCACTCCCCTCAACGATAGCATTTGAAAAAAAGATTAATCCTTTTTTTAGAGGCCGTGCAAACACTGATTTTGAATATTTTAAATCTTTAAGACAAGCAAAAGATAAGTTTTGATTTTAGCTTTAAAATAAAAAGCCCCGTCTAAAACGGGGCCTCATGTCTCTATATTTTTTTAAGATTTAACAGGCACTGCTGGCAAATCATAAACTGTTGGCTCAACCACATTATCTGAATGATTGGTCAAAGCAAATAAGCCGCCGCCACTGAGTATCCCGGAACCAAGCCCTACACCCATCGACGGTAATACAGCGAGACCACCCGTCATACCAACAGATGTGGCAATTATAGCTGCCGTGAGTAAACCACAAACAATCGATGATGTATTAGGCGTTTGCATCGTTGCCGCTAAAAGTGGCACCATGGTTGCCGCTTGCAATCGCCAATCATCTTGTAACCTTTGAGATGCAAATTGAAGTGCATCACTATTTTGTCTTACAGCAGCTAAAACAAGGGCTCTATGGTCTTTTAAATCATCCGATGCATACGCTAATGCCAAACCATTTTGCTCAACAGCTGCTTGTACAATAGTTTCATCTTGCTGTTCTTCTTCATCCAATAATTGAAGCACTAAGCCATTTGCTTTAACCGCCTCAAGTACAAATTCAGGATCATTTCTTAAGGGCGCATATAAAAAAGCATCTGGATTATCAGCAATGGCCGTTAAAATAAATTTAGAGTGATTTAACAAACGCTGATCAGCATATGACAATGCTTCAACATTGTTTTTTGCCGCACAAAACATAAAAGCATGGTTTCTTTTTAATATTTCTCGTGCAAAGTAAAGTGAGTGAATATCTTTCTCAGCGGCTGCATGCATAAAAGATGCGTTTTCTCTTAATGATTCTGATGCATGCTGTAATGCATTCACATCCACTGGCGTTAATTGAAGCATAAATGCTGCATCTTTTTTGAGTCGTTCTGATGCATATACCAGTGTCCAGGTATTTTCTGTGGCAGCATCAAACATCACCTCTTCGTCATCTCGCAGTGCTTCTGATGCGTATTGCACTTGAAATTCATCATTATCTATTGCATCAGTCACTTCAGTTTTATTATCATAATCAATATTTAATTTGCTCATAAAAACTCCACTTTTTGTCGTGATGAACAAATACTATATAGAAAAAACATTGTTTGGTCAAATAGAGATCAAGTTTTGGGGTTGATCGAAGTAAAATCAACTGCTGATTTACAAAAAGTTTCTTTAATCAAAAGAAAAGAAAGTATCAATGCAATCAGTGAGACCGCGATTAAGACCAAAAAAGCAAGATAATAGGCATTTAAGCCAAACCCTGGTTGATGTTTTGCCGTATCAAGCATAGAGGCTATCATCGGTGCATTCAGGGATATAAATACAGTAATCATCGCGTTATTGAGGGCTAAACCAATTGGAACAAATTGTTTTTTAAACTGCTCAGCAATAATTGCAAATCCAACGCTTTGCCCACTGGCGGCAACACCTAGCAAGAAAAATCCAAGAATTAAATACATCTTTTGTTCTGAAAGAATAATCAGTAATACGGCAATCAGACTGCATACGCCCGCAGCCATTAAAATAGGCTTTCGGCGCTGATAATAATCAGACAAAAAACCAAGCAAAGGACAACCTACCGCATAACCCACCCACGCGATAGTAATCATATAAGACGCAAAACTAGCATTAAATCCTTTGAGCCCTAAAAAAACACGTCCTTCATTTTCAGATAAATACTCAATCGTAAAGTAAATCGACCCCGAAAATATCGCAATGTACCAGGCTTGTGTCCGTGAAAAAAGCTTGAGTAGCGTTGTTTTAATTTTCTCAGGTCGTTTTAAGATGACATACTTTTCAGCTCGTTCATGGCTGTTTTCAACAAAACAAATAATTAAGACCATCAACCCAAAACCAATGAACCCAAGGCATTTAAAAATAAACTGCCAGGAAATCGCTGCGTGAGTCACCAGATCTTCTAAAGGCCCAGCCCCAAGCATCGGTCCCATGGTCCCCATAAACTGTGACAGACCAATAAACAAAGCATTATGCCGATGAGGCATCCATTCATGTACGGACACCAACAAGCATAAAAACCCAACAGATGCGCCAAGTCCCATTAACATGCGTGTCAGCATGGCATAAAAATAGGTATTAGAATATGCAAAACCAAAGGACGCCACAGCACAAATGACAGACCCAACCAATAATACTTTTTTAAGGCCGATATATTCAATTAACAAGCCCACTGGAAGTTGCATGATGCCATACATCACTGAAAATAGCGTTGTGCTGAGTAACGCATACTCAAAAGATGATAAATGCAAATCATGCATCAATGGATGCTGAAAAGTCCCAAGGGAAGCACGCAGAAAAAATTCATACAAAAAAAATAGTACGCAAACGCTCCAGACAATAAATCCTTTTGTGCTAAATTGCGTTTCTTTTAACATAATAAATTATTTTTAGCTTCAGTTAGGTGTTAGGTTAAATTAATTAATATAACTATCGGGTTGTTTTTGATCCCAAGCCTCAATCACACTTTCAGCTTTTTCATAATCTAAAAACGATGCCATTTTAAATACAGATAAGCCTTCATGAATTAGCGGTGTTGTGTTGATACCCACAACAATTGCTTCTTGCAGTGCTGTAACCGGTTCAAGCACTTCCGCACCAAAGGGATCGGTAATTGTGCCTAATAATTCATTTTTTTTGACGGTTTGTCCAAGTGTCACTTCTGGTCTTAAAATACCGCCCTTATGCGCCACAATCCATTCTTCATCACGAGAAAAAATAGGGTTGATTTCTTTGATAGGCGCTTTGTCTAACATGTCGATTGAACGCATAATATTTTTAATGCCATCCACCCCAAAGAGAATCGCATTTTCATCAAAACGCATGGCCTCCCCCCCCTGGTAAACCAAAAGCGGGATCTGTAACTCTTCCATGGTTTCTCGCAGCTTATTGCCTTTAATATCAACGTTTGTAATCACGGGAGATTGAAATGCCTTGGCTAAATCACGTACTTTAGGTTGATCAAAATTACAGTATACCTGAGGTAGAATATTATGATTCATTCCGCCTGTTTGTAATTCAATACAGTAATCTGCTTTTGTAAAAATTTCTTGCGTTAAAATATGTGCGATTCGCTCACCAAAATTTCCATTTTCATCTCCCGGAAAGCACTCAGCTAAATTATTACCAATCGGTAGCATCGAAGGATAGTGCATAAGGCCATAAATATTCACCACTGGAATCGCAATAATTGTCCCTCTGATTTTATCAGGGGTAATCATTTTTGTAATACGATTCACAATATCTAAACCATTGAGCTCAATGCCTTGCAGCGTCGAAAATAATAATAAACAAGGACCTTTGAGTTTACTATGAATCACTTTAATGGGCATATACAAAGGAGAGCAAGAATGTTGCTCAGGCAAAGGTAGTGCAAGGTTCGCGACTTCACCGGGATGAATGGTTGTGTCACAAATTTTAATGGTTGTATTTTTCATCAAGTCAATAAAATTGTTTATTTTTTATATATACCAGTGTAACATTTTAATGCTCTGATAACAGCTGAAAATTCACCCCCCAGAATTTGATTACTAAAAAACCCTTTTGACTAACATAAAACCAAGTGTTATGCTCTTAGATATCCCATATAAATCATTAAGGTGATCACTATGCCAGGTCCAGAATCAACAGATGAAACAGATCCAATAGCACCAACAGGTGGAACAGATCCAACATCAACAGATCCAAGAAACGCACTCATAGAGGGAATAGGTGCAGCAGGGCTATCTACTTCTCCTAATGATGATGATGATGAAGAAGTTGAAGCTGAATTTGACATTCAAGCAGACGACAAAGCATTAGCGAATGCCATTGCTGAATACAATAAACGATTTAAAATACAACCAAACTCAGACGGTACGATGGGCTATACAAAGCACCACAGCGAACCTGTAACGCGACAAGATGGCCGAGTTACGTTTGAATTTG
>JAALKW010000098.1 GCA_011087865.1 Legionellaceae bacterium | reverse complement strand
AACAGACATCATACCAGAATCACTATGTCCGAGCATTAACGGGTGGCGCTATACGCCTTTATCAAGACGCGAAACCACTAGACTCGGAACCACTACAAGAGCAAGTACATATACCCCTAGTCATTATTTTGAGCGATATCAAGAAGAAGATGATGTATTGGCTTCTCGAAGCAGTGCACCATATACTGCTGCTAACTTTTAATGCTCCTGATCTGCTTTAGTGTATTGCCTGCCCTATGCAGAAGCTATATCAAATGCCAAGCCTGCTTGAATATGATGATGCTTCTGCATTAAGGCAAACAAACGGTCAACCCCCAATGCAACCCCTGTTGATGGTGGCAGACCGTTTGACATTGCAGCTAAAAGACGAGTATCAATTGCGCGCGGTTCTAATCCTTGCATCACGCGCTTTTGATTATCTAACGCAAAACGTGCTGCTTGCGCTTTTGCATCCGTTAATTCATGAAAGCCATTCAACAGCTCAATCCCTTTAAAATACACTTCGAAACGTTCCGCAATATCTCCACGGATACAGGCGAGTGCTGCCTGCGACACAGGAAAATCAATGACCGCAACAGGCGCATCATATTTTGCTAATTCAGGCTCAATCACATGCGTCATCAGTAAAAATAAATATTGATCTATATCCTGTTCATCCGTTGATAATATATCCGTCAGCTTATATTGTTTAAGTTGCTTTTTTAAATCCAATAAAGACACATCAAATGGATTAAAACCACAGAACAATTCAAATATTTCTTGATACGTTTTAATCTGCAATGGATGCGTATTTAACATCTGCATCAAAAAAATATTAATCTCTTGCAGCATTTCATGGTATTTCATGCCAGGGCGATACCATTCAAGCATCGTAAATTCAGGATTATGCCAACGACCGGCTTCATCATCTCTAAATACACGAGATAACTGAAAAATAGGCCCGCTGCCTGCAGCAAGCAAGCGCTTCATGTGATATTCAGGTGAGGTTTGTAAGAAAAAAGATTGCCCCAGGCATTCTACAGGAATAGATTCAAGGTAAACATCTGTCACACCAAATGCACCCATCACCGGTGTTTCGACTTCAAGATAACCTTGCTTTGTAAAAAACGAACGTATACGCGCCATAAATGCTGCACGGTGACGCAGGGTCTGAATAGATGCTGAAGGCATCCAAGGAGATGTCATCGCCACTTAATAAAACATGCCTAATTCTAAGCGCGCAGCCTCACTCATGCGCTCCTGTGTCCAAGGGGGTTCCCATACCAATTCAACCGTACATTCCCGAACATCCTCGACTTGATTGACTGCTGTTTCAACAGTGCCTGGAAAGGTTTGTGCTACAGGACATCCCGGAGACGTCAAAGTCATTTTGATATCCACATGCTGTGTCTCATCAATTAAGACATCATAAATTAACCCTAAATCATAAATATTAACTGGAATTTCAGGATCAAATACTGTTTTTAATGCTACAATTACAGCCTCTTTCAGCGCATCTTGTGGCTGTTTTTTTTTAAACCCTAACATGATTAGTATTGACTCCGCTTATTCTGTTGTGACCACAGCAGCAGCTTCTTTTTTTAAAGCTGCATCAAGGGCATGCCACGCAAGGGTTGCACATTTCACTCGAGCGGGAAACGCACGCACCCCCTCAAAAATAACCAGCTTACCCAAGCTTGCATCTGGTTTGGCATCCTCTTCTGTTAATAAAACATGAAATGCCTCAAATAAAGCCATCGCTTCTTGTTCTGTTTTATTTTTTAAAGCTTCTGTCATCAACGACGCCGATGCCTGTGATATAGCGCAACCTTCACCTAAAAAACTAATGTCATCAATTTTTCCATTTTTTAATAACAAATAAACGGTCAGCTTATCTCCACACAAAGGATTTACACCTCGTGCTTCACAGGTCGAACATTGCATCGCATGATGATTACGTGGCGTGCGATTGTGATCTAAAATCACTTCTTGATAAAGCGCTGCTAAATTCATGATTAACTAAACATCCGATTCACCTGGTGCAAGCCTTCAACACAACGGTTGATGTCGTCCCGGTTATTATAAAAAGCCAATGAAAGCCTTGTGGTTGCAGGCACACCAAAGAAGTCCATCAACGGCATGGCGCAATGGTGCCCACTACGTAAAGCAAGGCCAAAGCTATCCAGTACCGTGCCAATGTCATGTGCATGTACTTTTTCATGAACAAACGAAATAATCGGAAGTTTAGAAGCCGCTGTACCAATAATACGAAAACCCGGCATAGATTCTATTATTTCTGTCGCATAACCAAATAAAGTGGCTTCATAGGCCGAAAGCGCGACTCTATCTAAGCTATTAAAATACCTCAGTGCAGCACCTAAACCAATGACACCCGCAATATTGGGCGTACCTGCTTCAAATTTATAAGGCAATTCTGCATACGTTGTCCCATCAAAATGAACTTCTGCAATCATCTCACCGCCGCCTTGATAAGGTCGCATAGCATCCAGTAAAGCCTCTCGCCCAAAAAGCACGCCTATGCCGGTTGGACCATACATTTTATGCCCTGAAAAAGCATAAAAATCACAGCCTAATGCTGCAACATCAACATGCACATGTGAGACAGCTTGAGCACCATCGACTAGTACAGGTATATCATAATCATGTGCCGCTTTTATCATGGCCTGAATCGGATTAATGGTACCGATGGCATTAGATGCATGGCTCACCGCAACAAATTTTGTTTTGCTCGAGAGTTTTGCTTCAAACGCATCAAGACTCACTTCACCTGAGCTTGTCATGGGTACCACTTGAAGTGTCGCACCACTTTGCTCACAAATCATTTGCCACGGCACAATATTGGCGTGATGTTCAAGCGCTGTAATTAAGACTTCATCACCTTTCGATAATTGCGGCAAAACAAAACTTTGCGCGACCAAGTTAATGGCTTCTGTTGTACCTCGCACAAAAATACATTCTTTCACCGACGCCGCACCAATAAACGTACGGACTTGCTCACGCACAGCCTCATATTTTTCAGTGGCCCGTACACTCAAAGCATGTACACCCCGATGTACATTGGCATTATCTTCTTGATAATACTGCTGCATGGCACTCATTACGGCACGTGGTTTTTGTGTGGTGGCTGCATTATCCAAATAAACCAGTGGATGCCCATTGACGGCTTGATGCAACACCGGAAAATCATGCCGAACTTCATCCGTATCTCACCTGTGTGTTTCTAATTAATGCTGTCTCATGCATTACTCCAAGTGCGGGGGGGAGGAGCGGTGGTGGGTTTTTTCTTTTTCTTTTT
>JAALKW010000097.1:458-3459 GCA_011087865.1 Legionellaceae bacterium | reverse complement strand
AGCATGATCCTCGCAAACCAATAATGCAAGCATTTTCAAAGATCACGGGTATATAGCCAGTATTAGCACGATTTTTCAGCAGGAACAAGCGCATCACCGCCAGAAAATCCATTAAAAAACTGGCGAAATTTTAAAATTTACTTCATGATAAAAGTAATCAGTCGATTGTCTAGCAAATACAGGAGTTGTTTCGATGAAAAAATATTTTTCTTCTTGGATGTGCCTCACCTTATTACCAATAGCTTGTCTTGCTGATACAACTCCTGATACAAACCCTACTGCAACTCCTGATACCATTAAAGCGCCCGCACCCAAAACCATGCCTAGCACCGAAGCTTCCCCCGACATTAACTGCCAGTACAAACTACCAAGCGACACCAGCACACTTACCCAACCTTTGCTATCTACTTGGGCTGAAAATGCCGCCATTCAATCATTTCAATTTAATGCCGAAAGCATCCAAGCAGAACTCAATGCACTCAAAGCGTGTTATACCGAGCAAGGCTGGAAAGGCTTTAACGAGGCATTGGAAACCTCAGGTAATCTTGAGGCTATCAAAAAAAATAAACTCAGCGTCACGAGTCGTGTGAACGGTACAGCAACCATTCAAAATATGAAAGAAACACAATGGAAAGCATCCGTGCCACTCAAAGTGGTGTATCAAAATAAAGATAAAAAATTGCAACAAACATTAAACGTTGAGCTTTTAGTGGCTTTCAATAAAAAAGCCGGTACCCTCGGTATTATGCAGGTCATCGCGGTACCTGAAAAAGATGGCGCTAGTAGTAAGAAATAGTAGGCCTCTCCACTGCTACCTCATCGTACGTCAATAGATTCTCACCGGGTTCCATCATGTATAAAAAACTCAGTGCTATATTATTTAACACATTTAGAGCAATTGAAGTCAGCAACCCAAATTGAAGCGCTATCGTATCGTACACAGCTTCCGACAGTACATCATAAATAATTCGAGCGTAGCCATAATCTTCATCTAAGTCAGAGGTACGCGCCAAGCCCAACAGCATAGACGTGCAAAAGACAGACAAATATAAGGCCGAAGCGGGCATAACACATGAAAAAGTAAAGAAGAGTGCTGGCAAACAAAGGGCACGAAAAAGTAAGCCCTCAAGCAAAGGCTTAAAGAAAACATCAAAAGGTACATTTCTAAATCGAATAATCGCAGGACTAACTGGATCTTCTGCCGAAAAAATAGCTTTACACAGCGCATATAAAAGCATAAAAGGAAAAAACAATACCGTGACAATCACACTGCATTGTAACTCCCATATGGCTTCCATTAAACTAATCAATAAACCGGTACTTAAGTAAATAGCACTTGCCGTACTCAGCGCCACTAAGCCTGAAAGCGCTAAACTACCGATAACAACAGCAGAAGCCGACATCACAAAAAGATAAGGCAAAGCAAATGGGTTATACTGAGACGTCACGCAAGGAATAGAATCAACATCCCTTCTGTTACTTCGCAACGACCGTGCTCTCAACTCATCGATATAAAAAGAATAAGCTGGTTCTTTGTCAAAAGAAACGTCAGCATCGTTGTGGAAAAACAAGTTTGCATTGCCTCGCATAAGAAAACACACGCACAAAATGTGGCATTTTAACGCAATTAAACCTAAAAGAAAACTATTTTGCCTTTGAAGTGCTTTTCAAGCTTTTAAACTAAAATAATTAGAGAAAAAAACAACCAAAGAAAAAAATAAATATGCGAAACTAAATTCGCTTGCGCTTTTGTCATCACCGTTCTGCTAAGCCTTAAATGCAAAAGCCATACGGGCAGACTCAACAAGAAAAATAATCCTGCAGCATTTGCTATCCATTGTATGCTTTGAGGCAAAGGCTCGCTAAGGGCTATAATCATTAATTCAATGTGTTCTTTTGACCAAGCCAGTAATAACGGAATGATTTCATCATTCCAGACCCATACCCACGAAATAACCAAGAGCGGGACAAAAACACGGCACCAATAAACAGCATACCATTTTTTAACAAACGCCGTGGTTTCATCTGAAAATAAAATAAATGTCGCCGAAAAAATGACCATGAACAATAACGTTAACATGACATAATCGCCTCAATCTCAACACGCGCGCCACGAGGCAGGGCTGACACTTCAAAAGCAACCCGAGCAGGGTACGGCGATGAAAAATAGTGTTCCATGGCTTGATCCACACAAGTAATATCTGATAATTCAATTAAATAGACTGTGAGTTTTTGCACATTAGCAAGACTACCCGAAGCGGCTTTACAAATCGCTTTTAAATTATCAAAGACCTGATTCACCTGTGCTTCCATTGAGCTATCTGACAACAACATGGTTTTGGGATGCAGTGGAATCTGTCCGGATATATACAAAACATCTCCACATCGAACGGCTTGACTGTATGTACCAATGGCTTCTGGTGCTTCTGTTGTATTCACCTCTTTTCTCATGCTTCTTCCTGTTTTTTTCGATAGAGTCGTGTGACTTTTTTATTAGCACGCAATCGACGCATGACGCGTGCTAAATGATCTCGTCCTTGTACACTAATTGAAAAAGTGACCGTATTATGGCGTCCATCCCGTGGATCAACATTGACATTGCCAATATTTGAATCCATTTCTGAAATACCTGTCGCAAGCATCCCCATGATGCCACGTTCATTAGCGACTTCAATTGTAATATCAACCCAAAATTCACCCTGCACATGATCGTCCCAACGCATTGAAACAAATTGCTCAGGACTCGTACGACCTTTTGTCACGACGATACAATCACTTGCATGCACTAAAATACCACGCCCTTGTTGAAAAAGACCGACGATATTATCACCTGGAATTGGCTGACAACATTCCGCAAAATGAACCACCATCCCTTCGGTGCCTTTAATGGCTAGTGGATTCTCACCAGCTGATAACTCAAGCGCCTTTCCTTCTTCTGTTAACACCAAACGTTTTGCAATCGCCATTGGCATTTTCGCTCACATACCAACACCGTGAAGTA
>JAALKW010000097.1:0-448 GCA_011087865.1 Legionellaceae bacterium | reverse complement strand
GGTCTCCACACCCCCCCCCCCCCCCCCCCCCCAGTGCCTTCCACGGGAACAACCCACTCGTTTGCAATCACCATTGGCATTTGCTCTCCAATACCAACAGCGTGAAGTTAATCATCTCATTGCTTATAATTTAAATCTTCCAGCAAGACTTCCATGGATTCAGATGGAACATTTTTATAATCTCGGGACAGCTCCAAAAAAGCTTGTTCTAAAAAACGTTGCCCCATCATCACTGACTCGGCATGTTTTTGGGTTTTCAAAAAGTTACGAATATTACTACGTGCTTTACCTGTCACGACAAAATTAAGCCATGCGGGATTAGGATGCGCATGAGGCGCTGTCATCACTTCAACCGTTTGCCCATTCGTCAGTGGAATACAACACGGGGGGCGGCGGGGGGGGGGGGTGGGGGGGGGGGGGTGGGGTGGGGGGGGTGGGTGGTTGTTTT
>JAALKW010000019.1 GCA_011087865.1 Legionellaceae bacterium | reverse complement strand
AACAAGCAGCATCTAAACCCGAAATTTCAGGTCGCTGTCAATGCGTAACTTCTAGCAGTTTATTACAGACATGAAGGATTGCGGACTTCAAGATTATCCTCTCACAGAAGCAACTGTTTTATCTAGATTTAAATCAATAGATAAAAATTTTGAATTTTTTACAAGCCCTTCGGAAGCTGAACACCATCTTGCGCTATTCAAAACGCTTGTGCTTGCTTGTCGCATGAGCATTGTTTTTTTTGAGAAAAACAATGCCGAGGGAGATAACATGGCTTACGCGTATGCTTATAAGCTGATGGCTTTATTTAAAGAAGGTTTATCTGGTGATCCAGCAAAAGCCTTTGATGAAATATCAACCCTTACTGCTGAACTATTAAAAACAGCCAGTGATAAAAATACGCCCTATCACAATCTTTTAATCACAGCACTGAACACACTGCCTATAGGGCGCAACATCCAAGATCAAAAAGGGTGGTTTAATTTAATGAGCCAAAAAGGAGTCGGGGCAAAAGTATTCCCTTATTTTTTAATGGCTCCACAAATAGAGGCTAAACTAAAAAAACGTGCCCCTGAAAATTTAAAAGAAGCTGAAGAAATCGCCATACATTGCCGTTTTCGTCGTTTAGCTGAAGCCCCCGAATTTGCAAAGCTCTGCTTGAAACATAAAGTCGATGAAGCAACGTTTGATGCTTGCCTCGATTACATGAAAACGCCACCAGGCTTTCCTAAAAAAGATACAGACTCATTACCCAAGGAGCCTATTAAAGGAAGAGGTGTCTTCAAAAAAACGTTAGATACTGAAGACAAAAACCTCAGTATGATGCTTGTTGAGGAGAAGACTGAGTCTCAAGCTGCTGATGGTACAAAAGAAATGAAACGTGAATTCTGCGTTGTACCTCTCGCGGCTACTGATAATCTTCATGCAGCTGAAAAAGACCTCGCTGAGGGCTACTATTGGGTTAAGCTACCCCCTAAGGATGAACGTGCATTAATTTTGGGGAAAATCACAGATTGCTGTCAATCTATCAATGGGCATTCCGAAACATGCGTAAAAGATGCCGTAGAACAAGAGGATAATGGTTTATATGTCCTCTTAAAGCAGAAAAAAGACGATCAAAAAAAACTATTCAATAAAGACGGCAGTATTAATTATGAAGATTTTCAAATTATCGGCCAATCGTATGCTTGGAAAACTAAAACAGGTAATCTTTGCTTAGACTCTGTTGAATGCTTACGCGATAGTGTCCCTAATGATGTACTCCATCAAATACTCAGCGACTTTGCAAAACAAGCAGTAGCAGAAGACCCTTCCATTCGTCGTGTGACATTAGGTGCTGGCGGGAAAACACCGCCAGACGTATTTGGTGAAAAAGTTCCTATTCCTGAAGCCATCAAAAAAGGCGCCTTTTATGGCGATGCACGCACGCAATATCTATTAGGCAAAGGCAGTGATTCACTCACGACAGAAGAAGAAGTCATACTAAATGATTTATTACAAGATTATCCGCCCGCTTTTCAGCAGAACATGGAATATTTATTTGATTATTTACCTGATAAATCAATCGCATTTGATGCGTTACGGGTTCTTTTAGAAACAAACACGGCATTACCTCATGCACTGCATCGAGAAGCATTGTTTCGATTTATTTCGTATAGCAATTTGGCGCCTACCTTAAGTGATTTAGAACCGATTGATTTTAATCATCTGGCCTCTCAATCACTAGCGAAACTACTCTGGCAAGATAAAACATCAGATGATGTTTTACTTGTTTTACCTCACATCCCAGAACATTATCGTCTCGAGGTGGTAAAAAGGAAAGATCTGCATGGTCACTCAATATTACACGCTATTGCAGATAAACCAGAATCATTACATCTTATGTTAATGCTATTACCTAAAGCAGAGCGCCTTGAAGCAATTCAAAAGAAAAATGATTCGAATCAATCGCTGTTACATTTTGTTCTAGATAAACCAGACGCTTTAAAAAGTCTTTTGTTGGCATTTCCCGAAACAGAGCGCCTCGAAATACTCGAAGAGAAAGGGCTACATAGAAGAAGCGCCTTAAGGATTGCTGAAGACAAACCAGACACACTGCTAGCTAGTTTAGATGTACTGCCCGAAAAAGATAGATTAGAAGTACTGCGTTTTAGAAGCAATTATGACAATCCCCTTAGACGTTCCATCCAGACAGATCTTAATTTTTTCACAGCACTTTTACTAAAACTGTCTGACGATGACGCCATAAATGCGTTCGAAAAACTCCGTTCTTATATCACCCATAAAAATATTAAAGCTTTTTTTAAGCAAATTCCTACCGAAAAACAACCCCAGCTTCTACAGGGAACGGGTAAAAGATCGAGTAATTTTTTTCATCATTTTATCTCAAACCCGGACATCTTGCAGTTTTTGCTAGATTTATTACCCACACCAGAGGCCTGCGTAACCGAACTAAGCAAACAAACTAGCGACGGTGATACGCCCCTACACCTGGCGGCAAGAAAAAGACAGATCGATTCGTTGTTATGCCTGTTAGCGTCGTTGCCCTTAGCGGCGCGCCTAAGCCAGTTAACAACAGTAAAAGACGTCATCGGCAGAAGCGTACTTGATGTCGCTTCTGATTCTCATGACACTGTATACGCTATTTTAAAATTACTCCCGCGACATGACCGTCTAAAAGCTTTAACAACAGACATTTCTCACGGTAATACACTGTTAACAAGCAAGCAACTATATGATGATTGTTCAAAAAATTTAGACGATTTTTTAGGCTTATTAGAAACAGATGATCTCGTGAAAGCCATCAATAGTAGAAATGATTTTAACCAGACGACCTTACATCGTCTACGCAATATAGACAGTTTACGCGTTGTTTTTAAACGACTACCTGAATCACATCACTTAGAAGTACTTCAACAAAAAAATTATCAAGGAGAAACACCTTTACACACAGCCATAGGAAGAGACTTCGAGTTATTCCAGTTTATGCTAAAACACATTCCTGAAAGCGAACGGCTTGCCGCACTCAAAGAAAAAGGTCGGCATGATCAACCAATGCTAGATCATCTCGGGCGCTTGCCGAGCGATATGTCTGTAGAGGCATTGAACCTGATTCTAATGCACTATCCTGAACATGAACGTCTCGCTGCTTTACAAGAAAAAGGTTGGCGAAATCAAACAATCATAAGCTTAAGGTTTATCCAACGTAATCCAAAAGCGCAAGATATGCTTTTAAGTCTATTACCTATACAAGATTACTCAATGGATTTATTTCAGGCTTTACCCAAACTCCCTTTGTCTAAAATAAAAAAAATAACCTGTCAAAAAATATCTCAAATGCAGGGGGTAGATGACGATTTGGAGGCAGCCCAAAAGCATATTCAAGCTTGTCAATCTCCCGAACAAATCAGTCTTGCTTTAGATAATTTAAAACACAAACAATATATCTTCGTGCGATGCGAAGAAGCATTTCGTCTCCTGAAAACATTAAAAGCAGATCGCTTGAATAAAACGTCTGAAATAACACCTGAAGCCGAAGAGAGCCTCAATCGATTTGCCGCGCTGCTAGGTGAAATACCTATCGATGATTGCCTCGCCTTCATCACAACAAAAAATGATACCGGCACTCCCCTCTTACATCATGCCATGCGATATTTAAATGTTTTGGAGATTATTTTAAGCCAACTACCCGTAGAGAACCTTCTCCCGGCAATAAAAGAAAAAGATAAAATGGGCCGAACCGTGCTGCACTTTTTTTTCATAACACAAGACAGTCAAATACGCCTTTTAAGGCAATTACCAGAACATCAACGCCTAGAAGCATTCAACTTAAAAAATAATGATGGTAAAACTGTTTTAGCGCATATCGCAAAAAATGCAAAATCTTCAGCAATGCTTTTAAATCTATTGCCCATCAGCGATTATTCACTCGATGTATTAGAAGCCTTTCCAGCACTGTCTGCGCCTGAAGTAAAAGCCATTGTTCTGAATAAACTATCCCAAATAGAAGCACCTGCTGCGATATTAGAGGAAGTCAAAAAAGACATCGAATCCAGTGAAACGCTGCCTGATATATGCGAGCATTTAAGTCATTTGCCTTGTGCGAGCACACCCAAAACACCAGCGACGCTATTCAAAGCAATCAAAGCTGAGATCGATAAACCAGAACATGACGGTGCCGCAGAAGAGGCTAGTCCAGCGCGTAAGCCTTAGCCAATGGGTCAATGATTGTATGTACGCGTGACACCCATTTTGGGCTGCAACGCACTTTAAATTCAAGATACGGCGCATCCTCAGAGCGGTCCAAGCGATATCCCACCTGACAAGGTATATCTGCCAATGCTGCTTCAAGTTTTTCTGACGTGCTCCCCTCCGGCACGCCAAATAGCTGCCATTTTAGACACACTTTATTGCTCGGCGTTAATTTTTGCTTTAAATACAGTAATGCATGCATATCAAACATAGGCAAGCATTCTTTCGGTGGACCTGGCAGTAAAATAAATAATTTTTCATCTTGCTCATAGGCACACCCCCAAGCTGTTCCATTTGGGTTTTCAAATAAAACCGCATTTTTAGGAAATAAGGCTTGTGTTTTTTGGCCTGAATTTAAAATTAAATCTGTCTTTAATTTTAAATTCACAGCTTTGATGCACTGTTCAATATGCGCGAGTACTTTAGGGTAGGATTCCAAAGCTATATTTAAATATTTTGCCAATGCAAAGCGTGTTCTATCATCAGACGTTGGACCTAAGCCACCGGTTATGATTAATACTTGATGCGATGTTGCCAAAAACGCAATGGCATCTAATAACTCTTGCTCTTTATCCCCACACACAAGATGCATTCCCATTGAAAATCCAGCTGAACTGAGTGCCTGTGCGAATGCTTGGCTCGTTGTATTTAACGTATCGCCATGTGTTAATTCATCACCCGTTGCAAGGATTGCAATTGTCATAAAATTACCTCACTCAACCAGTTAATTAATTGATCTCGCATCTTACTTGATGCTTGATCTAAACTCTGAATACAGGCAAAAGCTGTGTTTTTACTTGTATTTGCTTTTTTTAATTTCGCTTGTATTTTTTGCTCAGGATGATGCGATGGATTGATGCTGATCACATCTAGCTGATTATCAAATATTACTTTTTTTTCTCGTATCGCTTGATGATAAGCCAATGAAATGGGCCAAAACTGTTCGCGATGACGTAATGGATACTGTGCATTATTTAATAATATATCTGGCTGCTGCTCAAAAAAATCTACAAACGTTTGCTTTAATAATGGGAAAGGCGCATGCGGCAAATGCCAAAATTTTTGATTATATCCTGCCAAACGTGCACTATTTTCTTGAAACGCGCGATGTCCTTGCTTTGAACTAGTTAACCCCAGCCAACGCTTACATTTGTTTTTAATTTGGTGATGCGTTTGTGTTTTCCAGTGACCGCGTAATACGGGCTTTCCTGCCTGAAAAAAAGCATCTGGTTCTAAGTGCCGCAACAAAAAGCAGTCATCATTTAAATAAATAAATTGTTCCGATAATCCTGGAATACGCCATAGCATTGATTCTATGCTTAGGCTATTAAATACGGGTAAATAATCAAGATGATCACGAAAAATCTCTTGGTGATCAATCACCTGAAAACGTGCTGCATGGGGTGTATTATCAAATTGTTTTAAAACAGCGGGTGTTTGCCCATCTGTAACAATAAAAATCTTTCGAAGCCAAGGGGCAAAGGTCAATAATGACTGTAAACAAAAATCAATTTCATGACTCGAGGCAAAACGCGTTGACAGAACCGCTTCTTCATCAATATCGGCTAGATTTGCTTTAATCGATTCAAAATAACTGAAACGCTTTTTTAAATGCGCTTTATCAGCTCCATCAACCCAGGTTACCACCGCATCAATCACAATAAAAACATCCTCTCGTGAATACGGCTAAGACTTATTCTTCTGCCGTCGCACCCATCATTTGCCCTTCTGTTGGTGCCTCAGTTGGTGCAACCGTGGTCTCTGCAGGCGCGGGTGTTGCAACCACTGCTTCAGACTCAGTTCCCGGTGCTGCAGGTGTTACATCCTGCGCGGGTTGTGCCGCCTGTTGTGGTGCTTGCATTTGTATTGCATCATCCGTATTTACATCCGGCATAGGTGGTGCATCATTTCCGCCACAGGCACCCAGTGCAAGTGTCATTATTCCTGTCATAGCAATCATTGCTAAACGTTTCATTGCCTTCTCCATGTTATTAAAAACGGCACACCAAATCAGTCTATCAAAATCTCAGCCGAAAGAAAGCATCTCTTTCTTTATTCCAATAAATCCCGCTATAATGAACAGCTTTTTAACAGAAAATAGGGCTGGATTGACGCGTGCAAACAAGAACACATCAAAAAATATCAACTTTTGCCTTAGTGTTACTGATTACAGGTGCCATCGATAGCATTCGCAATTTACCTGCTACAGCCCTTTTTGGATCAACTCTGATTTTCTTTTTCTTGTTTGCAGCAGTCATTTTTTTAATTCCAATCGCGCTCATCTCAGCAGAACTTGCCTCAACCTGGCCTGAAGAAGAAGGCGGTGTTTACAGTTGGGTTCAACATGCTTTTGGTGACACCATGGCCTTTTTTACCATCTGGCTACAATGGATTAATACACTCGTTTGGTACCCAACGATTTTGTTGTTTATTGCAGGCACCCTCGCTTATTTAATTAACCCAATCCTTGCACACAATAAAACTTATTTAATTTCGGTTACATTAATTGTTTTTTGGTCTTTAACTATCGTGGGTCTAAAGGGCTTACGTGCATCTGCCGCATTCGCAAGCTTTTGTGCCATTGTTGGTATGATACTCCCCATGGGCGTTATGATTGTGCTGGCTATTGTGTGGATAATTCAAGGGCATCCACTTGCCATTGATTTGAGCCCCAAAAATCTTATCCCACATTTAGGCAGCCCGCAATCCTGGGCCTCTCTCACAGCTATTGTCACCTCATTTCTAGGGATGGAGCTTGCTGCTGTTCATGTTCGGAATGTTAAAGATCCACAAAAAAATTACCCCCGCGCCATGCTCTTTTCTGTCTTGCTGATTTTAACGACCATGATTTTGGGTTCACTGGCAATTGCTTTCGTGCTACCACAAACAGATATCAGCTTAGTACAGGGCGTCATGCAAGCTTTTACTGCGTATCACCTCGAAAAATTTATGCCTCTTATTATTATTATGCTGCTGCTCGGTAGCTTAGGAGGCATGGTGAATTGGATTATCTCCCCGGCAAAAGGCTTATTGCTTGCCGCAAACCAAGGCTATTTACCACCTTGGTTATATCGTGAAAATCAACACGGCGTTGCCTCACGGATTTTATTACTCCAAGCGTGCCTGGTGACCGTATTATGCGGCGGTTTTTTCTTATTGCCCTCGGTGAATGCGATTTACTGGCTCTTTACGGCTTTAAGTACCGAGCTTTATCTTGTGATGTATGTTTTTTTATTTATTGCAGCGATTTATCTTAAAAATAAGTTTAAACATAAACCTCGGCACTTTTCAGTGCCCGGAGGAAAAGCAGGTTATTATATCACTTGTCTTCTTGGGCTTTTGGGCTGTGTACTCAGCTTAATTGTTGGTTTTTTTCCACCCGAAGCAAGCCTCAACATGGATAGTGCTGTTCGATTCCGACTGATTTTTATTGCTGGTATTTGCCTAATGCTGCTCCCCGCAGGGCTACTTTATTTATATAAAAAGGCATCAAATTTTAATGCCTTGCGTTGAGCTGGCACCACATCTAATCCCAAGGGTTGATTGTATCAACGCCCGTTTTGTCAAAATCTGCAACATTCCTTGTAACAACGTGCATGCCATGAATCAGAGCTGTTGCTGCGATGATTGTATCTCTGTCTGATCGAGGGTCTGGAACATGGAGTTTTGCGCAGCGTTGGGCAACAGAAACATCAAGTGGTAAAATACGTTCAGAAAAAGCTGGAAGGACATGGGTATCTAACCAGGTTCTTAAAATTAAACTTTGCGATATATCTCGCCGCTCGACCTGTAATATACCTGTTTCAATTTCTAACACAGTAATCACTGATAAAAACAAATTTGATACAGGGATATCACTAGACCATGCCACTACATTTTTATCGGCCTTTCCGGATTTCGCTTTTCTTAGTTCAGAAATAACGTTGGTATCCAGTAGATACATTATTTGAAATCCTCTGCTCTATAAATTGTCTTTGTTAATTTCTCTGGTTCAAAATCAACATCCGCAGAATCAGGCATAGCCAAAAGATCAACGATGCTTTCTTTTGTTTTTGTTAGTTCTTGATAATCTTTAATCGTTAATAAAACATGTGCAGGACGTCCTCTATCAGTAATAAATACAGGGCCACGCAAAGATGCACGTTTTATCTTACTTACATCTTGATTAAATTCTCTGCTGCTAATCGTTGTAATAGTCATCACTAACCTCATCAAAATATGTAGCCATGTATCTACATCTTAAGTATAGCAAGATAATAGGCATGTGCCTACATGCTTGAAAATAAGAAATTAGAATCAAAAATAGAATCTTTTGAAAAATCCATGCATATGCCTCTGTACAGAGCTGACTAAGATACACCTGTCTCATTTCTGCTACTATTAGAAAAACAGCAAAAAAACATCCAAGGATGCAACATGCTAACGGATTATTTGGTTTTAGGCAGTGGTTTATCCGCATTGACTTTTTCTGCGCTCATGGCTCAGCGTGGACATCGAGTCACCATCATCGAAGCACATGAGTTTCCCGGTGGATTTGGCCATACTTTCACTGAAGGCTCAGATAAGCATGCCTATCATTTTAATGCACAATTACACTATGTTTGGGATTGCGGTGAAGGTGAGCGGGTCCACCGCATCCTTAAAAAGCTCAACTTACATGAAAAAGTCCCTTTTATTCAATATAATAAAAACGGCTTTGATCATATGCGGCTACCCGGTTTTTCCTTGGACATTCCAAATGATTATGACTTGCTCAACGAGCGTATGAACCAATTATTTCCAAAACATCACGCGGCTATTACAGCGTTTTTAACAGCCATTCAACAGCTGGCCTTTCTAGCCAACCGGATGAACAAACCCTCTGGCTCTTCATCTATCAAACATGCCTTTAAAAGCCATACCAAATTACCTCTCTTAAAATTTTATGGCAAAACACTCCAACAAGTGTTTGATTATTTTAAACTTCCAAGAGCGGCACAAAGCCTTCTCGCTTCACAATGGCATGATTTTTTATTGCCTCCGAATCAATTGAGCTTTTATTGCTGGTTGATTCTATTTGATGGTTATATGCGAGGCGCTTATTATCCTAAATATCATTTTGAACAGGTAATTCAAGCGTTGGTGAGTTGCATTGAATCGCATGGAGGACAAATTATTTATAATCAAAAAGTCACGCAATTCTCCCTCAATAAAAAAAATATTACGGCTGTGACCACAGTTAATATGCAGGAGCCAACTCAGCTAACCGAGTACACTGCGAAACAAGTCGTTTGTAATTTTGACCCCAAACAAGCAGCAGCCATGATAGGTTTTCCGCATTTCTCATCCCGACTGCGTCAGCAGCTCAGCTATGATTATTCATGTTCTAACTTTGTTGTTTATGGTGCCGTAAAAGATATTGATTTACGTGATTATGGGTTTGGAAACTGGAATATATTTCACTCCGAACAAATCAATATCAATCAAGTCTTTGATGATATGTATTATAAAAGTAATTATACAAAACCTTCTTTTGCCATCACAACGCCCTCTTTGGTTTCGGATGATCCTAAAGGGTGTCCACCTGGACATCAAATTTTTCAGTTATTAACCGTTGCTAATTACAATTATTTTAAAGATCTTAAATTAAGAAACCAAAAAGACTACTTACAACAAAAAAAACAGATTTATAACACCATGTTAGATGTGATTGAAAAACACTATGTCCCTCATTTTAGAGAGCATGTTTGTTTTAAAATGCTGGGAAGTCCCACCACCAATGAGAGCTTTTGTTTTGCACCAGAAGGCAATTCTTACGGATCAAATATGACCCCTCAAAATACGCGTTTAAATCGCCTTGGATTTAAAACATCATTGAATAATTTTTATTTTTGTAATGCCTCCTCAGGATATGCCGGATTTACCTCATCGTTTGCTAATGGTGCGAGGCTATATGAATATTTAACAGACGATGTGGTGCCTAATGACATCTAAAAAGCCAACGCTCGCCATCATCGGTGGTGGAATATCAGGTCTTGCTGCAGCACATTGCCTTCAAGACGCCTATGAAATCACTTTATTTGAAGCCAGTCCTGATTTAGGTGGAAATAATTACTCAGCACGCATTGATGCTTCAGTTCGAGCGCCTATGGGCGTTATTTTATTCCCACCCAAGTCATTGTTTTGTCATACCTTATCTTTTGCTGAAAAGTTTTCCTTGCCGCTCGTTAACAAACAAGTCGAGCACCGGTTTCTTTACCAGGGAAACCTACAGTACACATCTGATTGGCGGCGCTGGCCTGAGCATATTCACCTCAAACATTTGCCTGTTAATATAAGAGATATCTGGTATTTAACACAACAGTTTCAACATGAAACCAGCCATCATGATACAAGCATTGGTGCATGGATAAAAAAGACAACATTATCTGAAGCTTGTATTCGTTACTTTCTCCTCCCAGCTGCAGCATTATATCTATCCATGCCTTACCAAGATTTATTTGATTTACCTGTTTCTATCATCGCAATATGGTGGAGCAAATATTTCATGCCACTCCATAAACTTGCCGAGTACAGCACAATAAAGCATGGCAACCACCTTCTGATTGATGCTGTTGTTCAACACACGCCAATCACCTATTTGACCAATACCCCCGTGATACAAATAGACCGTCATGACAATAGCATTGATATTATTACATCTCATCAGCAGTTCACCGTCGATAAAGTTATTATGGCAACACGACCCGACGAAGCCTTAAAATTACTCAGTAACCCAACAAAAATAGAAACAAATCTGCTTTCAGCTATCACGACCGGGGAAATCATGAGCACCTTACACAAACAACCTTATGGATGTCATAACGAGGCCATGACCTTGCAACTACATGGCAATACCTTATCAGAACAACATGTCGTCACCACCTGGAATCAAGCGCATTTTTCAGGACAAACAACCATGCCTGCACGTTATGTGTCTATTCATGAAGTCAATAAACAACCCATTCAATCCGAAGATATAGAGCATCAAGTGACCTTTCGTATTCCACTGCCAACCTCATCCACCTTTTCAATTGAAGACCCAATCGGTGAACTCAATCAACAGGCTTCAAACACCTATTTCTGTGGTTCCTATCATCATGCTTTTTTCTACCATGAAGATGCCATCAGCTCGGCGATACAACTTTCCGAGCTGCTCTGTTAGGTGTGTCAGTCAGTCAAAACGCTGATTCAATGCCGAAATAAGCCCCTGATGCACGCCCTCAAGGCTTCGGTTACTCATCACGACTAAAGCATCACCACTGACTGCATCCCCTCCCATTGCATCAATCAGCGCTTCTTTTGAGTCAGATACCAGCCAGCTTTTAGGCCATGTATCTGATGGTTCCGCTTCACTTAAAATATATACTGCATCTGCGTCAGCGAGGGCGTCCACCACACGGGTACCATGCACCCCCATGCGCATGCTATGTGAGGCGCATTCTAAAGCCACTAAAACACGCTTATATCTATCTTGCTGCTTGACCGCCTGAATGGTTTTTTCTATCGCGGTTGGATGATGTGCAAAATCATCATATAACTTAATACCATGTGCATCCATTCGTACTTCAAGCCGACGTTTCACAGGCATAAACTGCATCAGTGCCTGTGCCGCAACAGCAGGCTCAACCCCTGCATACATGCTTGCTGCAAAAGCTGCCATCGCATTTTCTGCATTAAACGCCCCCATTAAATCCCATTTAATTTCAGCCACGACTTCATCTTGATGTAATATTTGAAAATGCGATACTGTTTTATTTAATATCTTTAAACGCCATGCTGCCTCTCCAGATGACGCCATATTCGAGGCATGGCTAAATAAACCTTTATCCAACACGGCTTTTAACGCGATATCATCCCGCGGATAGAGTAACTCCCCTTTCGATGGGATGGTTCTCAAGAAATAATGCACTTGTTGCTGAATGGCCGCTAGGTTGTCATAAATATCGGCATGATCAAACTCTAGGCTATTAAAAATTGCGCACTCCGGATGATAATGCATAAATTTAGGCCGCTTATCCAAAAATGCACTGTCATATTCATCGGCTTCAATCACAAACCACTCGCCATCTGTAAGCCTTGCATTGGTATCAAACTGCCTCGGCACACCACCGATTAAATAACTCGGATTTAAGCCCGCCTGCTCCAAAATAAAAGCAAGCATAGAGCTCGTTGTGGTTTTTCCGTGAGTCCCTGCAACAGCGAGGACACGATAACGAGACAAGACATGCTCAGCCAGCCACTGAGGCCCTGAAATATAAGGCTTATCTGCATCCAATATTGCCTCCATCACAGGCATGCCACGCATGATTGCATTACCAACAATCACGTAATCTGCCGCCAAAGCATCTGTCGTATCCGTATAACCTTCGGTCCAGGTAATGCCCTCAGCTTTCAGTAAATCACTCACAGGCGGGTAACAATTGGTATCACTCCCCGTCACTTTAAAACCAAGCTTTCGTGCAAAGAGTGCTATCGCACTCATAAAAGTACCACTGACACCAAGAATATGTATGTGTTTATCTGTCATGATGAAATCCTAATCCAGTGCTTCTTCTGGCACTAATTGTTTTTTATAAATATGGACTTGCTGTACCACAGGCTCATGCCATGGTCCTGAAATATCATAAGTATAGCCGCTAATTTTTTCCATGCCCTGATTAATCAACTTACTCGCAACCCACGTCGCAACCCCTGCAATTGGACCACCCGCAATGGTTGCAACCACCGGTAAGCTTGCTGTGATATGTGGCATGATATGCAATGATAAATCATACAACTGCTTATCTAAATTCAACGAACCTTTCATGGTAGCACGTGCAACAGGGCCATCGATTGCACTGTCCTCTGTCTGCATGATACCGTGCGCTAACACAAAATGACCATCGAACTTATCAAAGCTATAGCCTGGTTTTGCTAAATCACTAAAATCCAGTTTTAAGCGACGCGGAATGGTCTGCAAACTTAAGATGCTAAATAACTTACCTAAGGCCATCTTTTTCTCAGTTTCAGGGCTTAAATTAGGAATACGTCCTTCTTTGAATGTAATTTCCATCTTCCCTGTGAACTGTTTCACTGCAAAATGATTTGGCGCACCATCCCACTTCCCTGCAATATAAATATTGCCATCATGCGCCTCAATAGCAGGCGTAATATGCCAATGATTTAAAGCTTTATCTAAATCATGAATTTTTAAGTGCGCATCCACATGTGTTTCAGGCTTCGGTGTCTCCTGCCATTCCCCTTTTGCACTCAAAGTATAAGCCTCTGATTTGAGCTGTCCTTTATCAAGACGCCACAAATCATCACTCACATGCGTTCCTTTCAGCAGCAACTGACCTGCATCTACATCGCCAACCCGGAGTGCCGCAATCTTTAGCTTAAGGTTAGGCAGTTGCTGTGGCTTCAAATCGGCTTTTTGAGTGATTTCAGTTGCATCTGCATCTGCCGCATAAGGCATATCTAGCACCCAATCCGACACCGAACCACTTAACATATTTTTACTCGGTGTATATTTTAAATCAGCGGACACTTTGTCTTCTTTCATCGAGAAAGACCATACGTGCTCTGGCAGGCGTTGTGCATACAATTGTATATTCTGATAATGCTGATTCAATAACTCAGCTTGCTTAAAGCTCAGTGATACAGCACGAAAGCCACTCAGGATATCTTCTGCGGGCACCGTTTGTTTGAGTTTTAATTTATCAAACACGGTACGCCAGTTTTCCCAGTCAAACGTCTCGAATTGCCCTTGAATAGATGCGCCTGGCTTGTCTCTTAATACGGCATGCCCCTCCCCTAAAACCACTTCTCCTCGTGCAAGATGCAGGGTTGATGGTGGACCTTCAAACCATAAATCTGTACTCAAGCGCTTTTCAAGATTAATTTTTAAACGCATGCCTCGTGCTAAATGAAAATAAGTATCCATGGTTAAAGGCACAGCCGCTTCACGTGTTTTTCCAAATGGCTCGGGCAAATCAATATCAACGCCTTCAAGCGAAGACGTCACATGAATATGGTCTAAATCTTTTGCCTCATCTGTGATTTTTATCTCCGCCTTAATCGGTGCGCGCCCCCGCATCAAGGCAAGCGCTGGCAATGCTGTGGTATCTCGAAGCCCTAAGATAGACAAATGACCGGTTAAATCAATCCCCAAATAAGGTGCATCACCATGATGTGATCGTACCCATAATGCAACTGGCTCTTCAAATAAGTGCGCATTAAGATGACTATCAGCCACCCCTTTTTCTGTAAATTTAAGCGCCCCTGTTAATTCATGCAACCCAAAGGTACGGGGTACATCTTTTAAAAATAAATCATTATTTTTAAAATCTACAAGCCCTGTTACTTTTAATTTATCTTCTCCCGGATAAAATGGAAATTCTATGGCTAAATCTAACCTCGCGGGTTGTTTCAAAATTAAAGCATCTAATTTGGCTAATTTTGTATGCAATGGCGAATACCGAATATATTTCTGCATATTTTCTAACGGTGCCTCAGCCTCTCCTTTGACCGAAAGCACTTCATGATTAAGCCCTAAGTCACGCACCTCAAAATGAGCCTTTTGCATCGGAACACCTTGAAAATCAGCGCCCGTTATTTCCCCCGTCAACCATCGCTTATCCAAACGAAACGTCCCGCTAATGCCTTTAATTAAAGGCCATGTTGGATTAAAGCGTAAGTCAGCACCATCAACAGATGCTGTCACAAGAAATTCACCGGGCTTTTTATCAAATGGATAATCTGCCAAAGGCCCTGCCAAGTGCACACGACCAGATAATTGATCAATCCGTGTCACATCATGTTCAAGCCACTGCTTAAATTTTGGCTTCAAACCTTTTTCAGGCAAATAAGGCCACCAAAAAGTGGCGTCATGCGTTGCAAACGAAATACTTCCATCTAAATGACCGTATGAATCAGACGAAAAATCATCTAACCGACCACGCGCACTGAATAAGCCTTGTTCGTTTTTTAAAATGCCTCGATCTAAGTGCACGCGCCATCCATGACTCAATTGCTTCCACGTTAACGAGGCACTCAATAAATCAGCCTGTAAAGGGGGTTTGTCTTTGATATGGAGCATTACCGATTCACCATCTAACTCAAGATGCCCCTCTTTGGGCTCCCATGCCAAAGCACCTGACAGATGGGTCACCGCAGGAATTTTGTGCGTTGCTTCCCAAGACAGCGATGAGAATCGAGATAAGACATAATTTAACCGTCCATTCTGAAATCCAATTTGAGAATGATTCAGTTGCCCTCGTGGTTTCAAATCAAACAACGGCTGCAAAGCAGCAGGACCACCCTGCAACAATACCCGCGTTGGCTCTAATAAAAGCGTTTTAACAAAAACTGTATATTGCGCATTATCTCTCTCATGCATCACCGTGAAAGCATTTTCAGGCCATGTGACTTTATTGGCCTTAAAGCGCACATGATCAGCCGTCCACTTCCACCCCTCGGACGTTGCTTCCCAAGCCATATTTGCACTTAATCTATCAATTTTTCGCGGTGTTTTATCTTGCACCGTTTGCCAAGCAACATCTCGCACACGCAAAGCTGACTGCATTGACACCAAGCGAGTATTACGAATATCTAGCCACAGTTGCCCCTCACCCAAGCCCTCGGTGACTTCAAAGCCAAGGCTTGAAAAAAAAGTATGCCATTCTGAAAACCGAATTTGCTCTACAGAAACATACACTTGACCACGCACGTTTGAAGAAAAGCCTGTCGGCATATTTAAATCCGCCAACAACGAAAATTCACTGGGTTTATCTGCCACCAAGCTCGCCAGTCCCTTCACGCGATAGTGCCCGTCTCGATTTGAAGCCTCTAAATTTAAAGGTTTAATCGAGGTGACACGACCATCTTTCCAATGCAACGTTAAAGCAACCCGTTTCATTACAATTTTTTGATGCGCTAAAAACCATCCCAATACCGTTTCATATTCCGCTTGAGGAACTGCTTTTAAATCTGCATTTAATGCCACGCCATCTAACTGCCAGCGTGTATTATCTTCACGAAAATTAAATGACGCATCTTCAATAAACAACACGCCAGGCTGAATACGCCAGTGCCAAAATGAACGCACCAAATCAATCCCAACCAAAAGCTCATTCACGTCTAATACAGGATAATCTTGCTGAGAAATTTTAACCCCGTCTAGTTTAAGCACCGGTTCAAACCAGTACCAACTGGTTTTCATGCTTCCAATCGATACAGAAGTACCCAGCACACTCGATAAACGCGTTTCAAGCGCACCTTTATATTGCGCAGCCCAAGGGGTTAAAGCACGAAATACAGTCAATGAAATCGCAAACAAAACCATTAGCGTCACCAATAAAACCCATGCGCGTTTCGTCCAACGCTTGAGCCACATAGGAATGATACTGTTTGCTTTTGCTTTTGCTTTTGCTTTTGCTTTTGCTTTTGCTTTTGCTTTTGCTTTTATCATTGTTTTACCAGGTCAACGCCTTTTGGTGGTGTAAAGTGAAACAACTTCGCTGGCAATGTTTCATTATTCTTAACTTGCTTAAAAACAATAGCGGTTTGCTGCCCTAACTGATCAAACAAATCCATCCCCACAAGTAACGCACCCTCAAACCGAAGGACCATCTGTCGAATATTCGCTTGTTTACTCGTTGCTTGTAATTTAAATATAACCTGCTTCTCTTGTTTTGCTTCTGTTACCTTAAAATCATGCTCAAAACCGGCTTTATTATTCCCTAAAAACAGCCCGGCTGCCGCACCTTCTAAACCGGCTTGCGGTCTTACTGTCACTTGTTCTAAGTCCACATCATAGAGCCAAAATTGTTGCCCATCGGCAACCAATAATTGCGCCATCGGTGCTTTGGTATGCCATCTAAAATGCTTCGGCCGCACCAATGCCATGTTGCCTGAGCTTTCAGATAACACACGTGTTTTAGTGATTATTTTTTGCTTGAAATCGGCCTGCATTGATTCTATTGCGCGTAGCTTATTCCAAAGTGTCTCACTGGGTGTGTCACTCCACACTGACATGACAACGCCCCAAATCAAACAACCCACAATCATTTTTTTAATTATCATGCTTCTATTCCTCAGCGCGAGACGCCACCAAAACTTCTCGCATGCCTCCTTCAAGCGGCCCGACCATTCCAACACGCTCCATTTCATCAATTAAACGTGCTGCACGGTTATAGCCAATTTTAAAACGTCGTTGAACCGATGAGGTGCTCGCTTTACGTGTTTGCATCACAAATGCAACCGCTTCATCATACAATGGATCAGCTTCTTCAACCGATGCACCACCACTTGCATCACGCGCTTCATCCATATCTTCTGTAATTGCATCAATATACGTTGGCTCCCCACGGGACCGCCAATCATCCGCCACGCGATGCACTTCTTGATCATCCACAAAAGCACCATGCACCCTAAGTGGCGCACCGGTTCCTGGCGCTAAATAGAGCATGTCTCCATGTCCTAATAACTGATCCGCGCCTTGTTGATCTAATATCGTTCTTGAGTCAATTTTAGAAGACACTTGAAAAGAAATTCGTGTTGGAATATTCGGTTTTATTAATCCAGTTAAAACATCAACGGATGGTCTTTGTGTGGCCAAAATCAAATGAATTCCAGCTGCCCTTGCTTTTTGCGCAATCCGCGCGATGAGTTGCTCTACTTTTTTGCCCACCACCATCATCATGTCAGCCAGCTCATCAATCACCACCACAACATAAGGCAAAGCGACCAATTCAGGGGCTTTCTCAGCCATATTATCAGTTGGTTTCCACAATGGATCCGTGAGTGGCTCACCCCGTGCAATCGACTCAGCAACTTTGGTATTAAATCCAGCTAAATTTCGAACACCGAGCGCCGCCATCAAGCGATATCGCCGCTCCATTTCTTGCACGCACCAACCCAGTGAACTCGCAGCTTCTTTCATATCCGTCACAACAGGCGTTAATAAATGCGGTATGCCATCATACACCGAGAGCTCTAGCATTTTAGGGTCGATTAAAATCAGCCGCACCTGCTCGGGTGTTGATTTGAATAATAAACTTAAAATCATGGCATTAATGCCCACGGATTTACCCGATCCTGTCGTACCAGCAACCAATAAATGCGGCATTTTTGCTAAATCAACCACCATAGGATGCCCTGCAATATCCACCCCTAAAGCAAGGGTCAAGGGCGAGTTCGCTTGCTGATAAACGCTAGAAGTTAACACTTCTGATAAAACAACCATCGCACGATTAGGATTAGGCAACTCAAGCCCAACCACGGTTTTTCCTGGGATAATTTCAACCACTCGCACACTGGTTACCGATAACGAACGGGCTAAATCTTTAGAAAGCGCTGAGAGCTTGCTCACTTTAACCCCTGCGGCAAGCTGTAATTCAAACCGTGTAATCACAGGCCCTGGGTGTGCCGCAACAACCCCTGCTTGAATACCAAAATCAAGTAAATGCTGCTCAAGCTCATGTGACAGCGCTTCTAGTGCTTGATGTGAATAACCCTCAACCGGTGCTTCTGAGAGCTTCGCCAATAAATCAAGTGCCGGTAATCCTCCCACAAGCGCCGCTTTATCCCGCACAGGTGTCGATTCAAATACCGGAGGTGGTGGCGGTGCAGCTTCTGGTATGGCTTTGGGTTCTGCTTTAGAGGCTATTTTAGATGAAAGCGCCTGAAAACGACTGGGTTTTTCTCGTGTTTCTGGCCGTGCTCTCAATTGAGGTTGAGGCGCGACCGGGCTTATATCAACGGGAGCTGCACGACGCGCCCGAAGCGTTGACATCCATTTTGCACTCGACTGAGCCACCCACTTAAACAACATACATCCTCCTTGAAAAATAGCACGACCCGCGCGTTGTAGCGCAAGCATCCCCATATAACATGCTTTCATGACAAATCGTCCAATGATTTCTGTCACACGCACCCACGACAATCCTGTTAACCAGGTTATCCCAACCAGTGAAGTCGCCCACAAAAATAATAAAGCGCCTTCTGAATTCAACACTTGATGAAAAAATGTCGCGACAATTTGCCCAAAGATTCCGCCAGGCTGATGCCGCAATGCGGTGCCTGCCATACTAAACACCAATAATCCGCAGCTCCCGACCAACAGCAAGATGACACCTGCCACACGCAGTGCAAACATCGGCTTGCTCACAACCCCAATCGTGCGATTATCATGTAAAACGACCCAGGCCAAATACGCGAGTGCAAGCGGCAAGCTATAGGCAGCATAGCCAAAAACGGTATACAGCAAGTCTGCAATATATGCGCCCACGCGCCCACCAGCATTTAATACCAGCAAATTGGGCCGGGTAAAATGAAACCACCCCGGATCAGATGCCTGATAGGTTATTAATGCCAATAAAATAAACAAAGCAAGGGTCGAAATAAGAATAAATCCGCCTTCGCACAATCGCTTTGCCCAAGGTGATGAAGCCACTATTTTTTGTTGTTGTTTAACCATAAGTATTTTAAAGCACGACGATTTATCATACCATGCCCGATATTAACATAATAAACCGATAGTAAGGCAGCTAAAATGACTTCAAATAACCATCATCGTCTAATTATTCTTGGTTCAGGCCCTGCAGGGTACACTGCAGCCGTTTATGCTGCACGCGCAAATTTACATCCAACCCTCATTACAGGCATGGAAGTCGGCGGCCAACTGACCACAACCACAGATGTCGATAACTGGCCTGGCGACGTTGAAGGCTTACAAGGTCCAGACCTCATGGACCGCATGAAACAACATGCTGAGCGCTTTAATACTAATATTATTATCGACCAAATTGTCACAGCCGATTTAAAACAAACCCCTTTTGTGCTCAAAGGTGATACCGAAACTTATACCTGTGATGGCTTAATCATTGCAACGGGTGCCTCTGCCCGCTATTTAGGGCTACCTTCAGAAACCGCTTATCAAGGCCGTGGCGTTTCAGCCTGCGCAACCTGCGACGGATTTTTCTATCGCAAGAAAAAAGTATGTGTTATCGGTGGTGGTAACACCGCCGTTGAAGAAGCGCTGTATTTATCAAATATTGCAGAATCCGTTACTTTAGTGCATCGTCGCGACGCCCTTCGCAGTGAAAAAATATTACAAGATAAAATTTTGGACCGTGCTGAAAACGGTAATATTAATATATTATGGGACCATACTTTATCTGAAGTACTCGGTGATGACCGTAAAGTCACCGGTATTCGAATCGAAAACGTCAAAACACAAACAGAGCAAACCCTTGACCTCGATGGTGTCTTCATTGCAATTGGACACACCCCGAATACTGAAATATTTAAAGACCAACTGGATATGCGTGATGGCTATATTCAAATCAAAACAGGTCTTGAAGGCATGGCCACCTCAACCAGCATTCCTGGTGTTTTTGCCTGTGGTGATGTTGCTGATAGCATGTACCGCCAAGCGGTCACTTCTGCGGGGTTTGGATGCATGGCAGCCCTAGATGCAGAGAAGTTTTTTGATTTTGGTGTCATACCAAAGTGATAATGTCCCCCCTAAATCCAAAATGAAAATGTCCCCCATAAGCGACTACTTTTAAAAGGTGTTCAAGCCAAAAAGGGAGTCGGTAATCCCCCCGTTTATAACCGCAGTTAAAAGTAGAGGGTTAAGCTGCTAATGC
>JAALKW010000096.1 GCA_011087865.1 Legionellaceae bacterium | reverse complement strand
TTTTTTTGTTTGAATTATCTGGGTTTTTGGAGCTTTGTCAATGCGTAACTTCTATAAAATAATTTGTACAGATACACGGAAAGCGATTTTAGACGCAAAAAAAACATTAAACTTTGGTTATGAGTTTTCAGCACCGTTAACACAGGCTGATATTAATGCGGCTTACCGTGCTGCGGCACGTCAAAGTCATCCTGACCGTAATCAAAATGATGCAAATGCTAACGAACGGATGGAGACATTATCCAGTGCAAAAAATATTTTACTTGCACATGTAAAAAAAGAAGCATTGATAAGTTCTTCTGATATTCAAATGGCTATTCAGGATGGGCTATTTGATGCTGCCGCACTTGAAAATATTCATGATGTAGAGAAATTAGAATATCTGCTTCAGCCCGAGTATATTCAAGCATTCAGAGATAACGTGCTTTCTTTTTCTGATATGGTCAATCTAGACACGGTTATGCTTCAAAGCATGCTTGATTTTCAATGTCTTCAATCTATCAGAAATGGGCTGTTAACTTTTGATTCTATTCGGGCATATCAAACACCAGAAGATCTTTCACGACATATTAGAGTTGCAAAGTTATCTGACTGCGGTTTCAATACGCATTTCCGGATATTTACTAATCGATATGCAGCCCTCTATGATACATGTGAAACAGAAAAAAATAAGATAACAATTTCTCAACTATATAATACCTTGTATCAGGCAAAGCAAGATTTTTTAAATGCGGATACTATTGAAACCGCACAGGATACCTTTATTGCCGTGTGCCGGCAGGCCATTAATACAGCTATACCTGAGTTGGAAGAACCTTCAGCTTGGAAGCCCATCTTGCTTAATATGCTTAATGCTTTGGTTGCTTTATTAACCCTCGGTATTGCTAACCTGGTGTACGGTACTTTCCGGTTGTTCGAAATGCCAGTGCCTGGTTTAGAGGATGAAATTCAAAATGTAATGACCTCATTAGAAAACCTGCCATAACAGCATAGAAAGAGCCCTGATCTCAGGGCTCTTTCTATGGTTCTGAAATATCAAAAACAAATGGGGTGGGAGTGTTGCTATTTTCCTGTATTGCGTCAGACTTTTTGAGATCGTTTGCTATTTGTTTCGCTGGACGGCGGGGTCAAGTCTGTTAATACCAAGAAACTATCTCAGAATGAATCGCATGAACATTAAGCGCCATACATATTACTGAAAAACCAATGATGAGTTTAATCCTCATTTTTACTTTAGGAGTAATAGTTAGCTCATAGGAATAAAACATTCTCAACAAGCTTTGCCAAACCATCTTGTCCTGTTAAAAGTTCTGGCAGTAAATCCTTTCCAACGGTAACATTGTAGTCGGTCATCGCTATCCTCCGGTTTTTATTGTTTTAGACAAACTAATAATACCGAATTTTGGTGATGACCCTAACTCAAAAAGCCACCTCGAATTTACAGCAGTTTACGGACTTAACCTAGGTTTTGATCTATAATTAAACCTATGAACTATTTTTAAATAGGTGTATGTGATGACATTGGAACGATATCATGAGGGTCAAAAAGGCATTAGCTTGTATGGATTTCATGTTAAATTTGAGCAGGCATTGGATGAGTTACAAGAAGGCGAAAAAAAGTCTGATTGGATATGGTATATTTTGCCTCAACTTAGAGTATTAGGTTCCAGTCAGAACGCAATACATTATGGGGTGTCTGATTTTAAAGAGGCGTGTGATTATTTAAAAGATCCTGTTCTTTTTGCGAGTTATGAGACAATCATTGCTTGTATTGAAGAAAAATTAAGCGAAAAAAGTTTACTGGCTTTAATGGGGCAAGATGGTCAGAAATTTATTTCTAGTTTGACTCTTTTCCATGAGGCTTCAAAACACTTAATTAATACAGAAAATCCAGAAAGTCATGATAAATTTCAATCGCTTGCAAAGCGTTGCGAGAGAATTTTTTTAAGGCTTAAAAATGATGGACTTACGCCCGATCAAACGACTTTGTCCCATATAGATAGAGGTGATGCAGCCAATGAACAGTCCTCATATTTGGATGGTTCTGGAGGCGGGGAGGCGAGTGAGCTTCATGAATCTGAAGCCCTAGTTGTCTCACAATATCAATCTCCTAAACCGGTTTATCAAATTGAACCGCATCGAAAGCAACCACCGCAAGGTTCAATCGCTGTTTTTGAGTGGGAGCAATTTAAACAGCTAAGTGACTATTCTGATTCTGCTTTAATGCGTGTGTTTCAGCGTATTTCAAGAGATATTATTGAGCGTCCTTATCATTATGGAATTTATCGAGTATTAGATAAAGAAGGTGTTGAGATAGGTGTGCTGGATAAAGACGGCCGCAAGATACTGCCTCCTTTTGAAATGGCTGATAATTCATTTCCCCCTAGACGAATTCAAGATGGGTTGGTTTATAAGCAAAATCATGGCACAGGGCATGCAATGCGGCAAGTCATTTATACAGATAATTTATTAAAAGTTATGAGGCAAAAAGGGACGATAAAAGGTAAAGCACTTGCAGAAACAATTCGGGCTAATCCCCAAATGATAGCACTTATAAAGTTATCGGCATTTTGTAAACGGATTGGTCGTACATTAGATAATGAATATGATGAGCAATCGCATAGTCCAACTATTTATTCAAAGCGTTCAAGTGATATGTTTGGGAAAATAGCAACAGAACTTGGTTTTGAAGCAAATTTAATTCATATTGTTCAGGATAGTATGCTGGAGTATTTAGAGCCTGACAGTATTACTTTTTTAAATGCTTATGATGATGTGGATGGCACCCCTGGGGGGGATTTGAAGGCATTTAGTAAAGCGGTCATTATGGTTTCACATAGGGCTGATTTAGTCAGATTATTTGCGGTTAAACAAGATTTACTCACGAAAGAGCTTCAGGGATATATTGAATCTGATAAGCTCTCTTCTGTCGCGAGGGATGTAACCAACCTTGCCTGTAAGGCGAATGCTTATACCGGAAATCGTGTTTTGGCACAGGAAGAGGGGGTATCTGTTGAAGGGGAGACTCCATCACGACACCCTAAGAAAGCCGCTTCGGTTGTTTTGAGTTTTAATAAAACCTTTGAAGCGTTGGGTGATATTGCAGATTCTTCAATCATGCATAAGCATGGCTCAGATGGCGCTTTGACGGCCTCTTTTCGAGAAACTGTAGCAGGGACTAGAGCAGATAAAGACGATCCTCTAGATACAGAACAGGATGCTTCGGATAGCCATAACTCACCTTCTTGAGTGGTTTCCATGGACACTTCAATTCTGCCAAATTAGGTTTTCTTATGCAGCTGCTGATCTCAGGGCTCTTTCTATGGTGCTGAAATATCGAAAACAAAAGGGGTGGGAGCGTTGCTATTTTCCTGTATTGCGTCAGACTTTTTGAGATCGTTTGCTATTTGTTTCGCTGAATGCAGGTTATAAGTGTTAAAAAAACCGTATGTCCCTGCAGCACAAGCCATTGTCGTGATAATAGGTGATATTGTAGGGGTAGGGTTTGCAGG
>JAALKW010000018.1 GCA_011087865.1 Legionellaceae bacterium | reverse complement strand
ACAGACATCATACCAGAATCACTATGTCCGAGCATTAACGGGTGGCGCTATAGAAGACATTTAGCTTGGAACCCCAACAAAGTTGAATAACTTATGAGAAACAATATGATTTTTCAAGCTGTAAAAATCACAAACCAGCACATTAATTGATGGCGGTTTGTTTTTATACAGAGATGTGTCCACAGAGTAGGCCCGCGGGAGAAGGATTTTCTAGCCCACTTTCGGTCTAAAGCGCAGGATGATAGTTTAAAACGCCTATTTTGAAGTACCTATGGTGGCTGTATTTGAGTTAAGGCAAAATCTTTGTGATTGATTTTATGTGTCTATTTTTTGAGCTAAACTAAAAGTGTAGTTCACTGTTGTAAGGATGTATCATGGAAGCGATTAAAAAGATTAAAAAAAATAATTTATTGATTGCCACGCTTGGACTCGGGGTAGCTTTATTTGCGGCGCCGATTTTAGTCGAAGCAAATACCTTTGTATTTAGCCCTAAAACTTTAAAATGGAAGGCAATCAATAATAAAGGTAAAGTCATTCGTAGTGGCCGTGGTTCCGGCGGGCGTAGTTACTGCAAAGATATCAAGCGCTCTTGTAGAACGCCATCGGGTACTTATCATATTATCAGCAAGCGTGGGGCAGACTGCCGGTCTAGTCGATATCCTGTTGGGCGAGGTGGGGCGCGCATGCCGCACTGTATGTTTTTCAGTAAGCATTATGCCATTCATGGATCATCTGATGTACCGAATTATAATGCAAGTCATGGCTGTGTGCGTGTGAAACCAAAGGATGCACGTTGGTTACATAAAAATTTCATGCATATTGGCACAACAGTAATTATTAAATCATATTAACTTAAGCTGTCAGCTACTTTTATGCTAAGCTGTGCTTATCTTATTTTTTAGCATAAAAGTACGTTTTATTATGATATCTATCAAAACCCCAGAACAAATTGAAACCATGCGAGAAGCAGGGCGCCTTACAGCCAAAGTCTTAGAGGCTTTAAGCGAGATTATTCAGGCAGGCATGACCACCATGGATGTGGATGCTTTTTGCGAGGATTATATTCGTAATACTTTAGGGGCGACACCGGGTAGTAAAGGCCAATATGGCTACCCATACTCTGTGAACACCTCAATTAATCATGTGGTTTGTCATGGCATGCCTTCTGAAAAACAAGTGCTCAAAAAAGGTGATATTCTCAATGTTGATATTACTGTAATTTATAATGGCTTTTATGGCGATAGCAGTAAAATGTTTTGCATTGGTGATGTTATGCCTTTTGCAAAACGACTGGTTGATGTGACACAGCAATGTTTATATGCCGGTATTTCTATTGTAAAACCTGGTTGTACAATAGGAGATATAGGGCACACAATACAATCTTTGGCGGGTAAAAACGGATATTCGGTTGTTAGAGAATACTGTGGTCATGGTATTGGCCAAAAAATGCATGAAGATCCACAAGTGGTGCATTATGGTAAACCTGGGACAGGGGATGTATTAAAACCTGGTATGACATTTACGATTGAGCCCATGATTAACCAAGGCCGCGCTGAATTAAAACATCTCGAAAAAGATGGTTGGCGCATTGCTATTACAAAAGATAAAAAATTATCTGCACAGTGGGAACATACCTTGCTGGTTACCCCAACAGGTGTTGAGGTCTTAACCATGCGAGAAGAAGAACAAGAAGCGCTGAGCAAGATGCTTTAATTATTTGTTTTTAGTCATCATCATCTTCATCAACGCTAAACGACGAACCACAGCCGCACGTTGTTTTAGCGTTAGGGTTACGGATGACAAAGCGTTCCCCCTGAATTTCTTTGACATAGTCAATTTCGGCTTCTTTTAAATATTGAATGCTCATTGAATCAATCAGCAGCTTGACTTCGGCTGAGCCATCTGAACATTGTTGCTTAACAATAGTATCATCAACTGCTTCTGCTTTATCAAACGTAAAACCGTATTGAAAACCAGAGCAGCCACCGCCTGTGACATAAATTCTTAGTTTTAAGTCTGGCTCTTGTTCTTCTTGTATCAGTTCAGAGACTTTGTCTGCTGCACTGACAGAAAAATTAACGTTCATGCTCATCGAATTACATCCTCAATTACGGCGCCACCCAAACAAATATTTTTATCATAAAAAACAATATATTGCCCAATGGTGATGGCACGTTGTGGGCTAGAGAACAGTATAACATGTTTCTGATGGTCTTTATTTTTATTTGTATTTTTGCTGATATCTTCTGGCGAAATCATGCAGGCTTGCTCGGTTTGTCTATAGCGTGTTTTTGCAAAACAGGTTTTAGGAAAATCTAGCTCTGATTGCGCTTCTAACCAATGAATAGGGCCGCAAATTAGACCATCGGCATATAGCATGGGATGTTCACTGCCTTGCGCGATGACTAAAATATTATTCTTTAAGTCTTTATCTACAACGTACCAGGGTGCGTCTATTGCATCTCGTAAGCCACCAATATTTAAGCCCTGGCGTTGACCAATGGTATAAAACATCAGGCCGTCATGTTGCCCTAGGACATCTCCTGTGGTGTTTTGTATTGCACCTGGCGTTGCGAGCATAAATTCATTGAGAAATTGCTTGAACGGTCGTTCGCCAATGAAACATAAGCCTGTCGAGTCTTTTTTGGCATGCGTTTTTAAATTTAATTTTTTCGCAATCTCACGAATTTGAGGTTTAAAATAATCACCGATTGGAAAATAAACCTGTTTTAAGACTTCGGGTTTGATGGCGTGTAAAAAATAAGTTTGATCTTTATCGCGATCTTTTGCTTTACAAAGCTTATTATTTTTATCAATGCGTGCATAATGGCCCGTTGCAATGGCATCTGCACCCAAACTTAGCGCATGTTTTAAGAATAAATTAAACTTGATTTCTTTGTTACATAATACATCGGGATTAGGGGTTCGCCCACGCTCATATTCTGAGAGTACATGTTCAAACACTTGATGCCAATAAGCTTCTGCGAAATTAACTTGATGCAACGGTATGTTTAATTGTGCACAGACGGCTTCTGCATCGGCTAAATCTGCAGCGGCAGCACAGTAACCGGGTTTATCATCTTGCTCCCAGTTTTTCATGAACAGACCTTCCACTTCAAAGCCTTGTTCTAATAAAAGATGTGCCGCAACGGACGAATCAACGCCACCAGACATCCCGACGATTATTTTTTTTGCCATAATATTTGCTTATATATTTGCTTATAAAAGCGCTATTTTAGCAAAAAAATCATAGAAACGGGAACTTATCTCTTGGTTTATATTGAAAAACTCGGTAGAATTACCCCCCAATAGAAATTAAATAGAACGCACTTTGGTTTAGGAGTAAGGTACAATGGCAGTTCAGCAGAATAGAAGAACACGGTCGACACGTAACAAACGTCGTTTTCATGATCAATTAAAACAACCGACTTTATGTGTGAATGCAACCACAGGTGAAACACATATGCGTCATCATATTACACCTGACGGCTACGATTGTCGTGGTGAGCGTCGCGTTTTAGACAACGATACGATGTACGAAGAAGACGACGAGTAGTTCATTTGAAAACCTTGACGGTTTCAGTTGATGTTATGGGTGGTGATCATGGCTTGAGTGTCACGATACCTGCTTGTATAGCTGCTGTAAAAAAAAATCCAGCTTTACATTTATTGCTTGTCGGTGATCAAGCAACAATACAAAGCGATTTGCTCAAACACGGTTTAGCAGATAACCCACAGCTGACAGTTGTGCATGCGCCAGAAACCGTTGATATGGACGAGCTGCCTTCTAACGCACTGAGGAAGAAGAAAAAATCTTCTATGCGCATTGCTATTAATTTAGTCAAAGAAGGCCAGGCTGAAGCCTGTGTGAGTGCTGGTAATACAGGGGCCTTAATGGCCACGGCTCGTTTTGTATTAAAAACGCTCCCAGGGATTGACAGACCTGCAATTATTGCTGAGCTACCCACCAAGCAGAATAAAACCCGTGTGATTGACCTCGGTGCCAATGTTGATTCAACTGCAGAGCAATTATTTCAATTTGCCGTGATGGGTTCTGCTTTGATTAAAGCGGTTGATCACAAAGATAAACCGACTGTTGCTGCGCTAAACGTCGGTGTCGAAGAAATAAAAGGCAATGACCAAGTGAAGCAAACAGCTCAAATGCTGTCTGATTGCGATGTCATGAACTATGTCGGCTATGTCGAAGGCAATGACTTTTATTCAGGTGAAGTAGATTTAATTGTCTGTGATGGCTTTGTTGGAAATGTCGCGCTCAAATCAAGTGAAGGCCTCTATAAATTAATTTACACAGTGCTCCAAGAATCATTCAGAAAAAATATTTGGACCAAATTGATTGGCGTATTATCTCGTCCTATTTTAATGCAGTTAAAAAAACGAATGGATCCTGCGCGATACAACGGCGCAACTTTAATTGGCCTGAATGGTATTGTTGTAAAAAGTCATGGAGGGGCGTCTGAAACAGCATTTCAATTTGCCTTAGAGCAAGCAGCACTTCAAGTAGAAAATCAAGTGGTTGATTTGGTTCGCAAACAAATTTCAAGCTTTGTCGCACAAGGCGTATCATTATGAGTAATATCTTGAGTAATATTTTATGACGAATAACAGTGAGATGATTTCCGCGTCGCAAAAAGCTTTTGTCTTTCCGGGGCAGGGCTCTCAGTCTTTAGGAATGCTTAGCGAACTCAATACACAGTATCCTGTTATTCAAGATGTGTTTACCTGTGTATCTGATGCCTTAGGCTATGATGTTTGGCAGCTGACACAAATTGGTCCTGTGGAGCAGCTGAATCAAACCGAATATACACAAGTTGCGATGCTAACGGCTGATGTGGCTGTTTACCGAGTGCTTGAGCAATATGGCTTAGATGCACGTATTTCAGCAGGGCATAGCCTCGGTGAGTATGCCGCTTTAGTGTGTGCTGATGCCATTGATTTAGCAGATGCTGCAAAACTTGTTGAAGCGCGTGGCCGTCTTATGCAAGAAAATGTTCCGCTTGGCTTAGGCGCTATGGCAGCAATCGTTGGTTTAACCGATGAGCAAGTCGAAACACTCTGTCAGCATGTTTCGACCGTGTCAGCACATGTTAGCCCTGCAAACTATAATGCCATCGGTCAGGTGGTAATTGCGGGACACACAGAAGCTGTCAAATCCGCCATGGCTGAAGCAGATGCCCTTGGCGCGCGGCTTGCGCGTGAAATTCCTGTGAGTGTACCTTGTCACTGTGACTTACTGTCTGAGGCTGCTTCAAAATTTCAAGATGTTTTAAATAATACAGCCATCAAAAGCCCGTCACGCGCTGTGATTAGCAATGTTGATTTAAGTATTCATGATGCACCAGATACCATGCGAAGATTATTAGCTAAACAGCTATATAGTCCGGTTAGGTGGGTCGAAACAATTCAAGCTATGCAACAAGCCGGTATTACGCAAGTGATAGAATGTGGGCCTGGTGGTGTATTGGCTGGTTTAATTAAACGGATTGACCGCTCAATTTCAGCCTATAGTATTAATACACCGGCTCATCTTGAAAAAATCCTAAGCCTTGAAGGGATCTCTAAATGATAAATTTTAATTTGAATAATAAAGTTGCACTGGTCACGGGTGCAAGTCGTGGTATTGGAATGGCTATTGCCAAAACATTGGCGGAACAAGGTGCTTATGTGATTGGGACAGCAACCACGGATACAGGTGCTGCACGTATTACGACCTACCTAAAAGAAGCAAACCTAACGGGTGAAGGCGCTGTGCTCAATGTCACCAGTTCAGATAGCGTCAATGCATTATTAAAAGCATTAGATAGCGCTGAAAAAACACCTCATATTTTAGTGAATAATGCCGGGATTACGGCTGATAACTTATTACTTCGTATGAGTGACGAAGAATGGGATAGTGTGATTGCAACCAATTTAAGTGCTGTTTTTAGACTCACACGTGCCGTAATTAAGCCAATGTTTCGGGCAAGATCGGGTCGAATTATTAATATTGGTTCGGTGGTTGGTTCAAGTGGTAACCCAGGACAAGCGAATTATACCGCTGCAAAAGCTGGATTAATTGGATTTTCAAAGTCATTAGCACAAGAGATTGGTAGCCGAAATATTACTGTCAACTTAGTCTCGCCAGGTTTTATTAATACAGAGATGACCGATGTATTACCTGATTTGGTTAAATCTGAAATGAAAAAACGAATTCCTGTTAAACGTTTTGGTACACCAGAAGATATTGCAGCAACAGTTGCTTTTCTTGCCTCAGATGCGGCAAACTATATTACAGGAGAAACCATTCACGTGAATGGTGGCATGTACATGAATTAAAAAAAATTGTTACACTAGTGTTTTTGTATTTAAGTAAATTTTAATTTTTATTAATCGAAAGAGGAACAAAAGGTTATGAGTGCAAATAGTACAGTAGCAGAAAGAGTCCGTAAAATTGTTGCTGAACAATTGGGCGTAAAAGAAGAAGAATTGAAAAATGACGCTTCTTTTGTCGATGATTTAGGTGCCGATTCGTTAGATACAGTTGAATTAGTGATGGCTTTAGAAGAAGAATTTGAAACAGAAATTCCTGATGAAAAAGCAGAGCAAATAACAACGGTACAAGGTGCAATTGATTACATCGATTCTAACTTTAAGAGTCAAGAAGATTAATCTATGACAAAAAGACGTGTAGTAGTCACAGGTCTTGGTATGTTAACGCCCGTCGGGCTTAACGTGGATGAGACCTGGAAAAACATTCTAGCTGGTGTGAGTGGTGCGGGTCCTGTCGAAGATTTTGATACGTCGGATTACTCAACCAAATTTTGGGCAAAAGTAAAAGGTTTTAATCCTGAGGATTATGACATACCAGCAAAAGATGCCCGAAAAATGGATCCATTCACACAGTATGGTGTGGCTGCTGCAAAAGAAGCACTCGCTGATTCAAAGCTTGAAATAACCGATGCCTTATCGCATCGAGCGGGTGTTTCGGTTGGTTCTGGTATTGGTGGCATACAAACCATTACCAACAACCAAGATCGTTTGACTCAATCCGGCCCTCGAAAGGTTTCGCCTTTTTTTATTCCTGCTGGCATTGTGAATATGGTAGCAGGACAAATCTCTATTAAGCACAACCTAAAAGGTCCTAATATATCTGTTGTAACAGCTTGTACCTCAGGAACACATAGCATTGGTTTTGGTGGACGCATGATTGCGTATGGTGATGCCGATGTGATGGTTTGTGGCGGTGCGGAAATGACCTTAACCCCGTTATGCCTTGCAGGTTTTAGTGCTGTTCGTGCACTTTCAAAGCGTAACGATGACCCTAAAAAAGCATCTAGACCTTGGGATAAAGACCGTGATGGTTTTTTGATGGGAGACGGAGCAGGTGTTTTAGTGCTTGAAGAGTATGAGCATGCTAAAGCACGTGGCGCTAAAATTTACGCTGAGCTCGTAGGTTTTGGTATGTCAGGCGATGCGTATCATATCACTTCTCCAGATGAAGATGCAGCTGGTGCAACTGCTGGCATGGCAGCAGCCATCAAAGATGCTGGTATCTCACCAAATCAAGTTGATTATATTAATGCACACGGTACATCTACTTATCTAAACGACAGAAACGAAACGATTGCAATCAAACGTTTATTTGAAGAACATGCTTATAAACTAGCAGTCAGTTCTACTAAATCAATGACCGGACATTTACTAGGTGCTGCAGGTGCGATTGAGGCTATTTTTAGTATTCTTGCGATTCGTGATCAAGTTGCACCCCCTACGATTAATTTAGATAACCCTGATGAAGGCTGTGATTTAAATTATGTTGCACACACGCCACAGAAACGCGATATCAACTATGTTCTAAGTAATTCTTTAGGATTTGGTGGTACGAACGGGGCTTTGTTATTTAAAAAAATTGAGTCCTAAAACATGGCCATTCAGCCAGGCCAGTTTATTATACTCGAAGGCTTAGAAGGCGCTGGAAAATCAACAGCGCTGACAACGATTAAACGTTTTTTAACGCCTTATGTTCCTGAATTAATCACGACACGAGAGCCTGGTGGCACCCATGTGGGTGAAACCGTTCGTGAGTTAATTAAGCAGGCACCTGAATCAGAACCACTGTCCTCTCATGCTGAGCTGCTTTTATTTTATGCTGCACGTGTTCAACTTATCGAACAAGTGATTCAGCCGGCCTTGGCACGTGGTGCATGGGTATTAGCCGATCGATTCGAACTATCCACCTGGGCTTATCAAGGTGGTGGACGAGGATTAGACAAAAAAATGATTCAACATTTATCAGATTTTTGTGTTCAAAACCTTTGTCCTGATTTAATTTTATTTTTAGATTTACCGGCAGAGCAAGGTCGAAAGCGTATTTTAGAACGCGGTCATATCGATAGAATAGAACAAGAACCGATGGATTTTTTTAACCGGGTCTATACCGCTTATCATGAAAAACTGCACACATTAGATCAAGCCGTATTAATCGACGCAAGTAAGCCACTTGCTATGGTACAGCACCTTATTAGAACAACTTTAGAGCACCATATGGTATCTCATGGCATCGAACTTATTTAATCAAGATTTATTTCATCAGCCATTGCCACAAGCACTGCTTCTCATTGGAACAGAGCATACCAATGCGCTTGATATAGCATATCAACGCATTGCACAGATATTTTGTGAGGCATCTTCACACAGTTCAGAAAAAAATTGCGGGACTTGTCGAGCTTGTTTGTTTATGAAACAAAAGACACATCCAGATGTTCTCTTGATAGCACCAGACAAACCAGGTGCTGCTATTAAAATTGACCAAATTCGGGCATTACAGCATCAAGTGTATCAGACACCACAATTCGCAAAAAATCGGATGGTTATCATTCATCCAGCCAATGAGCTTAATCGTGCTGCTGCAAATGCTTTACTAAAAGTACTTGAAGAGCCACCGAAGCATATTTACTTTATGCTGATTGCAACACACATAGACACACTCCCTAAAACCATTATGAGCCGATGCCAAGTCTATTATATTGCTGAGCCTGTTCTGGATTTAGATATAAAAACACAGAATTATTTAAATATGGGTATGCATTATGAAGATACTTCGCCGCGCGGCATTTTATTTAAACATCAACATGAGATAATTGCTAAGCTCTCAGCTTTATCAACACAGCATACATCGGTTTGTGCACTTGCAGCCGAATATTCAAAATACGCATTGGCTGATATGTTATGGTTTTTACATGTATTAACGGCGACAGTCTTACAATATCAACTTACTTCAACGCATGCGGCTTTATCAGACACACACTTGCAGCAACTGCTAAAGCAGCATGATCCAATTCACTACTTTAAGCAATTGGATTTAATTTTAGCGTTTACAAAAAAACTGAATCAAGACATTCCATTAAACCCAACTTTAACGCTCGAAGCATTATTAATAGGATATATATGAAAGCAGCATTGATTGATTCACATTGTCATCTTAATCAATTGGACTTAAGTGCTTTTGATGATAACTTAGATAATGCGTTAGATGCAGCACGTGCAGCAGGTGTTCAGCATTTTTTGTCCGTGTGTATTACACCAGATGATATTGAAGCATTACATGCACTCACGAACAAACATGCTGATATTAGTATGTCAGTTGGTGTGCACCCTAACGAAGTGACACATCATTATTTAACACAAAAAAAATTACATCAACTTGCAGATGCGCCTGACTGTATTGCAATTGGCGAAACAGGACTCGATTACTTTAGAACGGAAACACCCGAAGCGTGTCATACACAACGCGAGAGTTTCAGACATCATATTCGAGTGGCAAAAGAACACCAAAAACCTTTGATTATTCATACCCGTGCAGCAGCAGAAGATACCTTAAAAATCCTAGAAGAAGAAAGAGCGGATACAATTGGCGGTGTTATGCATTGCTTTTCAGAAAACTGGGAGATTGCACGTCGCGCATTAGATCTTAATTTTTATATTTCTTTTTCAGGGATTGTAACGTTTAAAAATGCGCATGTATTGCATGATGTTGCAAAGAAAGTACCGTTAGATAGAATGCTGATAGAAACCGACTCGCCGTATTTAGCCCCTACACCTTATCGTGGTAAACCAAATCACCCTGCTTGGGTTCAGCATGTTGCCGAAGCGATTAGCCATTTACGTGAAACATCTTATGAGAATATAGCACGGGAAACCACGCTAAATTTTTATCGCTGTTTTAACCTAGCAATACCATCATGAGTGATTTATATATTGGGTTGATGTCTGGCACCAGTATGGATGGTGTTGATGCTGCATTAATAAACACACAAAAAAATGAGTTAATTGCAGGTCTTACGCTGCCATATTCTAAAAAATTACAGGCAGAATTACTTGCATTTGATGCAGATAAGACTTATACAGCACAAACGTTTTTAGCTCTGAACCATCAATTAGGTCATGCTTTTTCTGATGCCGCTTTAGCATTACTCAAAAAAACAAATTATCAATCAGACAATATCACAGCCATTGGCAGTCATGGGCAAACACTTTATCATGCGCCTGATGCTGATATTCCAACGACCTTGCAGTTGGCTTGCCCACATACGATTGCAGAAAAAACAGGCATTACAGTGGTTGCTGATTTTAGAACACGTGATTTAATCTTAGGCGGGCAGGGGGCACCGTTTGCTCCGTATTACCACCAAGAACTACTTAAAAACAAAAATATACCCGTCATAATGGTTAATATAGGCGGCATATCTAATGTCAGCGTCTTGTCTCAAACAGCGCCTCCTATTGGCTATGATACGGGCCCGGGTAATGCTTTAATGGATGCATGGATTAAAAAAAATAAGAATTTATTTTTTGATAAAAACGGAGATTGGGCTGCCAGTGGTGATTTAATACCTGAATTACTAAATAGATTACTAGCAGATGCTTTTTTTAAAAAAACAGCGCCTAAAAGCATTGATAAAGCTTATTACGCATTAGATTGGATTGAGCAACATATAAAAGATAATGATAAGCCAGAAGATGTACAAGCGACATTGCTTCATCTCACAGCACATAGCATTGCAGATGCAATTCAAGCCGAATCTTCTTCTGCTGAGCAAGTATTGGTCTGTGGTGGTGGCGCACATAATCAGGCCTTAATGCAAACACTGAAACATTATTTACCCCATCATGAAGTAACAACAACCCGTGCTGTTGATATGAGTCCAGATTACCTCGAGGCTATGATGTTTGCATGGCTTGCTGAGCAAGCCATACTAAAAAAACCATTGGATCTAACACATATAACAGGCGCTAGCAAAGCCGGTATTTTAGGCGCTATTTATCCCGTTTAAGTCTGTTCCAAATGCACCAGATGTGTATGTACATCGATTAGAAAATAGCGACTAAATTCCTCAAAAGAATTGACAATAGGCCACTGCGCTCGAGAATCACAAACACGCATCATTTCCATTTTAAAAATAGGTAAAAAATATTTTTTTACAAACGGATGCACGTCTTTTAAGGCCTTAAAATTTTTAATCATCACGGTTGCATTTTCGGTTAGATGAGACAGTGTCACCGTTTCAACTAAAGTTGCAAAATCGCCATGGTCTTCTTCTGCTTCTGCTTCTGCTTGTACATGCATTTTTTTCAAAAAAAATGAACGGGGCTTTACACGTAATAATTGCTGGCCACTTTCAAACGAAGATTCCAAAACAATAATATGATCGTGTATTTCGAATTTAAAGCAGCATAAAAAATCAAGAAAACTTGCATTTAGATTTAACAGTGCTTCTTCTCCAAGCCAGCGTTTTATTTCATATTGGAACATGAAGAGAAAATTTTTCTCAAGCGTCTCTAGTAATGCATCGTCTGATTCATGCGTAGGCAGGGTATAAGCCGTTGTATCCGTTTGCAATAATTTAAGATTAGGCAATGCGGCTTCGGGTAATTGCCCTGCCAAAAAAGGTAAAAACGCAGGGGTTGGCTTTAATAAAATAACTTCTCGTGCTTTCAGTTGCATCATAACTCTCCTTACATTTGCTCTATTGCGAGTACAAACTTGAAAAGCTACATCTACAGCAACATCTTGTATCCCTTTTTGAAAGGGAAGACAATTAGATTAACACTTGTTTAAAATAAATTACAAGCTGTTTTTGTTTTTTATTTTACGCGCCATAAAGTTCTTGATAGTTTCGCATGCGTTCAAGCTGTTTTTTTTCAGTGTTACTTTCTAAGTAATCCATCAAATCACTCAAGGTGATAATGGAAAAAACATCGATGCCTTCGGATTTTATTTCTTGAATTGCGGAAAGTTTGTTTTGAGTTGTGCCGCGCTCTTCTCTATCTAAAGCAATCACAACAGTGTCTAATACACCACCTTCAGCAGCAATAAGTGCCTGTGATTCTCGAAAAGCGGTGCCTGCTGTAATCACATCATCAATCATCACCACTTTTTTATTTTTTAGTGGTGCTCCTATAAGCGCTCCACCTTCACCATGTGTTTTAATTTCTTTGCGATTAAAGGTAATGTCCATGTTAATGCCTTGCTCAGCACAAGCGATTGCTGTTGCTGTACCAAGTGGTAAACCTTTATAGGCAGGACCAAATAAGTGTCTTGCTTCTGGTTTGTTTTGAATTAAAATATTCGCATAAAAAGTACCCACAAGATGCAAAATATCGCCTTGATAAAACAACCCTGCATTAAAAAAATAAGGGCTCACCCGGCCGGATTTTAAAGTAAATTCGCCCCATCTGAGTATTTTTTTATCTAGTATCGTTCGAATAAATGCTTTTTTTTCAAAATTCATACAAATAATCCCATGAAAAACATTAACAAAATAAAAAAAACTGGTATGCTAACTGATAGAGGGCGTGTGAGCCAGTCCTCTTGATTTAAATAATCTGTTTCAGAATGTAATGTTTTTAATGCTGTTTAATACTATTAAGGATAATAAGTATGTCAGATCGAGAAACGGGCCATGTAAAGTGGTTTAATGAAAAAAAAGGATTTGGTTTTATTTTAAACGAAAGTGGCGAAGATATTTTTGTGCATTACAAAGATATTCAAGGCGTTGGGTTTAAAACACTTGAAGAAAAAGAACAGGTCAGTTTTAAGCTCGATAAAGGACCTAAAGGCTTAAAAGCACAAGATGTTATGCGTCTTGAAGCGGCTGAGGCTGAAGCTTAGTATTATCTGCTAGCCAGTCTTGAGCCGGTAAGTAACGCTCATAAAGCGCAGCTTCGGGTGTGTTTGGCGCTGGATGCCACTGATATGTCCAGTTCGCTTCAGGCGGCAGTGACATCAAGATGGATTCTGTTCGTCCACCGGATTGTAAGCCAAACAAAGTGCCTCTATCATAAATCAAATTAAACTCGACATAACGACCACGTCGATATGCCTGAAATTTTTTCTGCTCAGAGGCAAAGCGAATATCTTTACGTTTTTCAACAATAGGAATATATGCTTTTAGATAGGCATTTCCTATGCTTTTCATCAGTCCAAAACTATGTTCAAAACTATGTTTTGCATAATCATCAAAGAATAAACCGCCTATACCACGGGCTTCATCTCGATGTTTTAAATAAAAATAATCATCACACCATGCTTTAAATTGAGGATAAATATTTTTTCCGAACGGTTGGCAGGCATCTTTTGCAGTGGCATGCCAATGCACACAATCTTCATGAAAACCATAGTATGGCGTTAAATCAAAACCGCCACCAAACCACCAAACTGGGGGCATATCATCTCGCTCAGCCACAAAAAACCGAACATTTGCATGTGATGTAGGGACATAAGGATTATTCGGGTGAATCACCAAAGAAACACCGAGTGCACGAAAACGGCAACCTGCCAGTTCAGGGCGATTTGCTGTTGCTGATGGCGGCAGAGTACCGCCATGTACTTCTGAAAAATTAACCCCTGCTTTTTCAAATACAGCACCGTCTAGCAGTACACGCGACATGCCACCGCCGCCACCAGTACGCGTCCAGCTGTCTTCTATAAAACTGGCTTTGCCATCGATGGTTTCAAGTGCTTCACAAATATTTTTTTGTAATCCCAATAGATATTCTCGAATATTGTCTAAAGCATTTGAAGGCAGGCTTAAAGGCGACATGCTTGATGTTCTCATATATTTTTTTAAAAATTAAGGCTATTTTAAGCTCAAGTTTGTTAAACTACAATCTAAATTTTTTGGATTGTTAAGATATTTTAGCCATGTTATTTTCACCACTTGCTATCGCACCTATGATTGATTGGACGCATACGCACTTTAGGGTATTGATGCGATTGCTTGCGCCCGAAGCGCTACTGTATACCGAGATGCAAACCCCAGAAGCAATCCAGCATCATCCAGCACGTGCACTTGCAATGCATCCTGCTGAAACACCTGTTGCGTTACAATTAGGGGGTTCAAGTCCTATTTTATTAGCCAATGCAGCCAAGCAGGCAGAAGCCGTTGGTTTTTCTGAAATTAATTTGAATTTAGGCTGTCCAAGCCCACGTGTTTTATCTGGAAATTTTGGCGCGTCGCTCATGACACAGCCAGAACGTGTAGCCGAGTGTATTACAGCCATCAAACAAGCGGTATCGATTCCTGTGACCGCAAAAACACGTATTGGCGTTGATCAACAAGATAGCTATGCATTCTTCGAAGCATTTATTCATATGCTGTGTGATGCAGGGTGCGATAAATTAATTGTTCATGCACGAAAAGCTTGGCTGAGTGGCTTAAATCCAAAACAAAACCGCACCATTCCGCCATTACATTATGATTATGTTTATCGAATCAAGGCGACCGTGCCGCCCCATATTCCTATTGTTATTAATGGACACATAGAAACCATCGAGACAGTACGCGCGCAACTTAAACGACTGGATGGGGTCATGATTGGGCGGCTTGCCTGCCGTGACCCATATGCTATTGCAAACTTACATCATGCGTTATATCCAAGCATTGCAAAACCCTCAAGAACAGAGGTGCTAGAAGCCTATTTAAGCTATGCAGCAACTCAAAAAACAGTCCCGAATTCTCTTTTAATAAAGCCTATTTTAAATCTTGTACATGGGCTGCCGCATGCACGCGCTTTTAAACAGAGTTTATTAGATACCCAAAGTTTTTCTGATTCTTTATCTATTTCTGCTTTAACACAGAAACTTAATAGAATGGAGCGCGCTTTTAATGGATTTTCTGCGTCAACTCTAGTAAATTAGGCAACTATTATTTAAACGCTTATCTTAAATCTTAAGGTCAAACACACAGTTCAAACATAAGGATTATTCAGGCATGTTAACGACGTTATTTAAAAAAGTATTAGGCAGTCGAAACGAACGAACCTTAAGACGTATGCAGAAAACAGTACTTGAAATTAATGCCTTTGAAGCAGGCATGCAAGCTTTAAGTGATGAGGCCTTAGCAGCAAAAACAAATGACTTTCGAACACGTATTGACCAAGGCGAAGGCTTAGATGTTTTACTGCCCGAAGCCTTTGCCGTGGTACGGGAAACCTCTGTTAGAACCTTAAGCTTACGCCATTTTGATGTGCAACTGATTGGTGGCATGGTCTTGCACGAAGGTAATATTGCTGAAATGGGCACAGGGGAGGGGAAAACCCTCATGGCAACCCTCGCAGCTTATTTAAATGCGATTACAAACAAAGGCGTACACATTGTCACAACCAATGATTATTTAGCAAAACGTGACTCAGAGTGGATGAAACCTGTTTTTGAGTTTTTAGGGTTAACCGTTGGCGTTATTCATGACGATATGACACATGCTGAAAAAAAAGCAGTGTATCACACGGATATTTTATACGGCACAAACAACGAATTTGGGTTTGATTATTTACGCGATAACATGGCGTTTGGCCCAGAAGAAAAAGTGCAACGTGCACTTCACTTTGCTATTGTCGATGAAGTCGACTCTATTCTAATTGACGAAGCACGAACCCCGTTGATTATATCCGGTGCTGCGGAAGACAGTTCAGCTTTATATCTCAAAGTGAATCAAATTATTCCAAAACTTGTATTACAACCCGGAACAGAAGATAGCAATCTATTAGAAAAAAACTCAAAATCAGATTCAGAAGCAGCGCAACAAGCTTCGGGAGATTATACGGTTGATGAAAAACAAAAACAGGTCTATTTGACTGAAACCGGACATCAACATATTGAAAAACTATTAAATCAAGCGGGTTTACTGGCATCAGGCGAAAGTTTATATCATGCAAATAATATTGTCCTAATGCATCATGTTAACGCAGGCTTGCGGGCCCATGTGATGTTCCATCGAGATGTAGATTACATTGTACAAAACAAACAAGTAGTGATTGTGGATGAGCACACGGGCCGGACTATGCCTGGGCGACGTTGGTCAGAAGGCTTACATCAAGCGACAGAAGCCAAAGAAGGCGTGCCGATTGAAAACGAAAACCAAACCTTGGCCTCTATTACGTTTCAAAATTTCTTTAGAATTTACGATAAACTGGCAGGGATGACAGGTACTGCAGATACCGAAGCGTATGAATTTCAACAGATTTATGACCTAGAAGTTGTTGCCATTCCAACAAACAAGCCGATGATTAGAATTAACGAGCCTGACTTGGTTTATTTAACGCAGGCAGATAAATATCAGGCTGTTATTGAGGATATTATCGATTGTAAAAAGCGTAAACAACCGGTGCTTGTGGGCACGGCATCTATCGAAGCGTCTGAGCACCTGCATTTATTACTGAAAAAAGCGAAAATAAAGCATCAAGTCCTCAATGCAAAATTTCATGAAAAAGAAGCACATATTATTGCTGAGGCTGGAAGACCAGGGGCCATTACCATTGCAACCAATATGGCGGGTCGAGGAACCGATATTGTATTAGGTGGTAGTTTGAATGCTGAACTTGAAGCGTTACCTGAAGATGCCAGTAGCGCGGACCGTGATGTATTAGCAAAAGATTGGCAGGAGCGACATGATGAGGTGATAAAAGCAGGGGGGCTTCGCATTATTGCCTCTGAACGTCATGAATCAAGACGTATTGATAATCAATTAAGAGGTCGTGGTGGTCGCCAAGGCGATCCTGGCAGCAGTCGTTTTTACCTATCGTTAGATGACAGTTTGATGCGTATTTTTGCATCAGAACGTGTGACCAACATGATGCGAAAGTTAGGGATGAAACCTGGCGAGCCCATTGAGCATAATCTGGTGAGTAAAGCGATTGAAAACGCACAACGAAAGCTCGAAGGACATCATTTTGATATTCGAAAAGAGCTACTCAGTTATGACAATGTCGCCAATGAACAACGAAAAGTGATGTATTCTCAACGCGCTGAAATTATGGCGATGGAGGATGCACACGAAACTATTCTCAAAATGATCACCACTGTTATAGCTACTTTGGTCGATGCACATTTGCCGCCAAATAGTTTAGAAGATCAATGGAATATAGCAGCATTAAATACAATACTCACCGAAGAGTTTAAATTGGACTTGTCTTTAACAGCATGGCTTGAGGAAGATTTAAATATTCAGCCTGAGCAAATTAAAAATCGTATTATTGATTTGGCAAAAAAACAATATCAACGAAAAGAAGATATGCTGGGCCGTGAAATGCTCTCCCAATTTGAAAAATCAATTATGTTGCAAAGTATGGATCAATATTGGCGTGAACATTTGGCCTCGATGGATTATTTAAGGCAAGGGATTCACCTGCGTGGGTATGCACAGAAAGATCCAAAACAAGAATACAAACGCGAAGCCTTTGAGTTATTTACAGACTTATTGAATACTTTAAAATTTGAAATTGTTCGCTTGGTGCTTTCTGTTGAAATCAGTGATTCAGATGATGTGGACGCTGTTGAAGAAAAACGTCGGGCTGAACATGATGCTACTTCGCTTCGTTTAATTCGTCCAGCAGAGACGCAGAATACCCAAGAAGACATGCCTACTGATGGCAATGTCACTTCTGCTACTTTCAGGCGTGATCCGCAAAAAGTAGGGCGAAACGATCCTTGTCCTTGTGGCTCCAATAAAAAATACAAAGTGTGTCATGGTAAACTCGTATAAATAAAAATATTAAGATATTTTAATATGAAGATTATCAATGTATCTATTGCGATTATTACAGATGCAGCGCACCGATTTTTAATTACGCGTCGTGCGCTAAATATTTCTCATGGTGGCTTTTGGGAAATACCCGGTGGAAAAATAGAGTCGCATGAAACCCCTTATGAGGCCATGTTACGTGAAGTTCATGAAGAAGTCGGATTAAATATTCAAGCCGCTGATTTTTTAGGTGAAGTCAAACATAGTTATTCTGAAAAAGATGTTTGTTTGCATGTGTTTAAAGTTCAACAGTATACGGGGAAGGCTGTTTGCAATGATGGTCAACTCGATTTACGCTGGGTGTCTCAAAAAGAACTCGTTAATTTTAAATTTCCCGAAGCAAACTACGCAGTAATGCAACTTATTTAATGATTTGATTAATGGATTTAATCGGCATAGGTTTATAATAATAAAATCCCTGGACATACTCACACCCGAGTTCAATCAAATGATGCACTTGTTTTTTTGTTTCAGCACCTTCAGCTAAAAGAACAAAGCCAAGGTCTTCGGCTAATTGAACCAAAACTTTTATCACGGCTTTAGATAATTTTCCATTTTTTTTATCTAGCTTCTGAATAAAAAACTGGTCTATTTTAACCATATCAAAAGAAAACTCCGTCAAACGACTAATCGATGAATACTCGACACCGAAGTCATCCATCGCACAGGTAATACCTGCTTTTTTAGTCATATTAAGTGCCTTGCGTAATAATTTAAAATTACCATGAGTAAAGCTAGATTCGGTGATTTCAAATTCAATCAATATCCGCTTCTGATTAAGCTTTTCTTGATGCGCCTTAACCATGTTAACGAGCACTTCAATATGTGAATCTATTTTTATTACTTTAGGTGATATATTAATGGCTATTTTAAGTGGTACTTTGTTTTCTAGTGTTAAGGCATCTTTTAAAACATGCGCGACAACATATTGATTTAATCGATCTGCATGGCCAAATTTCTCTAGCATAGGAATAAAAATACCAGGTGATATTTCTTTATTGTTCATGTCTTTTAGTCGTAATAAAGCTTCTAAACCGATTATTTTTTTTGTTTTTAATTCAATTTGAGGCTGATAGGAAAGGTAAAAACTTTCATTTAAAAAAGCATCTTCTAGTGTTTTTTCTAATTTCAGTAAAGATAAATACTGTGTATCTATGCCTTTAGAGTAAACCTGCCATTTATGTTTATTCTTTTTTGCATCATACAAAGAAAAATCAACATGTTTTAATAAAGTTGCAGCTGTTTTTCCTCCTTCAGGATAATAAACAATACCAATTGTAACGCCGCAATAAATTGATTTTCCTTGAATTTTATAAGCAGTTTCACCTGCTTTTAAAATACGATGTGTCAGGTTATGGGTATATGTATTATTATTTGTATTGTGTAAAATACAAATAAACTCATCGCCTCCTAAGCGTGCAATAATATCATCTTTTTTTAGGATTTTTTTGATTCTTTTAGCAAACAAGATTAGAATTTCATCACTAATTTGATGTCCGTATGTATCATTAATATTTTTAAATTTATCCAAACCTAGCATTAATATACAAAACGACTGTTTTTTTTCATGGTGGGTTTCAAGCGCTTGATTGAGCGCTATATCAAAATATTGACGATTATAAATATTTGTTAATGGATCTAAACGTGCCATTTCTTGAATAATTTTATATTGATGAGATGATTCAATCATGCTTGAAATGGCGCGTGTTAATATTTCTAAATCATCAACTATTTCTTGAGAGTAACCTGCTTTGCGATTCGAAAGGCCATACATTGCGACTAAATCGCCCTCTGAAGAAAAAATAGGAATCCCTAAATAATTATCTAGCGCAGGGTGTCCTTTAGGTAACCCTCCGGCACGTTTATCATGGTTTGGATCGTTTGAAATGACAACATTTCCTGTTCTCAATGTATAACCAAATAAAGTCTTTAAATTTCTAAATTCGATTCCGCCATTGAGTAAAATGCTTTGTTCATATAGTTGCTGCATTTTCTTATTCCAAGCAATATTCGTAATGGCATAGGTTTTAAGAAAAGGTTTATCTTTTTTATCCTTTAAAACAGCGCCAATAAAGCCATATTTACTTTCAGTGCATTCAATTAAATAATCTAGTATGTCATCAAAAAGTGTATTTCTATTTAAACCAGAGATATAGCGCGCTTGCAGCTCAGAAATAAATTTAAGATGAGATTTTACTTTTCTTTTTTCTGAAATATCAATAAAAGTAACAACCGCACCTAAAGTATTTTTATTCTCAATAATAGGGGTCACAGTATATTCAATAGGAAGGGGCTTGCCTTCTTTGGTCCAGAATACTTCATCGTCAACATAAAAAGACTTGCACAAAGAAATACACTCATAAACTTTGCAAAAGTCTCGTAGGTAAGGTCTTTTATCAGGATAAGCATAATGAATTTTTTCATGCATAGAGCAGCCAATCAACTCAGCTTCTGTATAGCCAAGCATTTTACATGCAGGAGGATTAACAAAAGTTGTCATTCCTTTGTTGTCTAGTCCATAAATACCTTCACCGCAATTCTCTAATATTAAATTTAAGGTTCGATGTTCTTGGTATTGACCATATAATCCATTAATAAGTGTTGAAAAACGCTCGAAAAGTACCATTTCATCATGAGATAAAGTCAGCTTTTGAATGGAAAAAAATTCAGCAACACCCAGTAATTTATCATCATAAAATACAGGTAAAGCTATGCCTCCTTTTATATTTAAAGACGCTTTAGTTTGGTGTGTTCTCGGAAAATTTTTTGATTGGGTGATGTCTGGGTAATAAATAACTTTTCTTTTTTCCCAAGCGGATCCAGGTAAACCAGAGCCCTTTTTAAAAGCAGACTTTTTTGTCACTTGAACAAATACTTTATGTTTATGTGCTGATTTTAAATAAAATATATTGCTGCTTTTTAATTGATCTTGGTAAGAATCATATGCATAAAAATGTCCAATATCAAAATCAAACAACAAAGAAAATTGCGTTACAATCGTATCTAATAAACTGTTATATTCTTTATTTTTTTTAAGATGACTAATAATCGCCAAATTAAAATCAATTAATTTTTTATTGTATTCCTGAAGATTTTTTGAGTTATTGTCAAATGTGGTGTATGGCATTAGGCGGCCTTCCTGTTGGGTTG